>JAHDXT010000017.1 GCA_023384095.1 Hyphomicrobiaceae bacterium | reverse complement strand
ACGATCGACCAGCGGTCCATCTGGCCCTGGTTGATCTGCTGCGTGCCGTGATAGAGGCCCGACGTGTCGCCGAGGCCGATGGTGTTGGTCGTGGCGAACAGCCGGAATGCCGGATGCGCCCGTATCACCTTCGACTGGTCGAGCAGCGTCAGCTTGCCGGAGACCTCGAGCACGCGCTGGATCACGAACATGACGTCGGGCCGGCCCGCATCGTACTCGTCGAACACCAGCGCCGTGTTGCTCTGCAGAGCCCAGGGCAGGATGCCCTCCCGGAACTCGGTCACCTGCTTTCCGTCCTTCAACACGATCGCGTCGCGCCCGACCAGGTCGATGCGGCTGACGTGGCTGTCGAGATTGACGCGCACGCACGGCCAGTTCAGCCGGGCCGCCACCTGCTCGATATGCGTCGACTTGCCGGTGCCGTGATAGCCCTGGATCATCACGCGCCGGTTGTGCTTGAAGCCGGCGAGGATGGCGAGCGTCACCTCTCTGTTGAAGAGGTAGTCCGGATCGAAGTCCGGCACGTGCTCGTTCGCAGTCGAGTAGGCCGGCACTTCGAGCTCGGTGTCGAGGCCGAAGACCTGGCGCACGGAGACCTTCATGTCCGGGAGGCCGGCGACGCCGGCTTGGTTTTGCGCACGCATGCTCATGATTTTTCCGGATGAGTTCTGAACGATACCAATCGGTGCGACCGCCTCCGCACCGAACCCACTCTGGCGCCCGGCCAAGAGCCGACGTCGGATCAGACGAGCCCTGCCTGCTTCAGATAGTTATAAGCTTGGATGATCTCGCGCAACCTGTCCTCCGATCCCCGATGACCGCCGTTGGCGTCGGGGTGATGCAGTTTGACCAGCGCCTTGAACCGGGCCTTGATCTCGACCTTGTCGGAGCACTCGGGCAGGTCGAGGGTCTCGAGCGCCCTGCGCTCGAGCGGCTTCAGGTAGCGCCGGTGCTGCTGCGGCTCGGGTCCGGCGTGGCGCGCCCGCCATGCGTAAAAGCCTTCGGCATTGGCAGCGCGCGCCTGGGCAAAGCGGCTCAGGTCCGCCGCCGAGACGCCCTGCGGGGTGCCGTGGGACCAGGCGTTGGCGCCGACCCTCCAGGTCGGCCGATGGCCATGCACCGCGCCCTGCACGTAATTCTCCACCTCGGCATTGGTCATGCCGTCGAAGTAGTTGTACGAGGTATTGTACTGCCGGACGTGCTCGACGCAGAAGGCGAAGAACTCGCCGTCGTGGCCGCGCCCCTTCGGCGCCCGGTAGCGGCCCGGCTCGATGCACCCCTTCCACTGGCAGCACGGCCAGGCATGCTTCGCATCGCGTCTTTCCGCCGCGGCGGGGCGGTGGATGCGAATCATGTCGAAGTATTTCGAGTCGAGCTTCATGGCGCCGGAGTATGATCGCGCCGACGGGCTCGCACAAGCAGGTCCCGTCGCGCGCATTGGCCGCGTGGCGCTGGGGCCATAGACCGGGTCTAAATTCATCGTCGCGAACACGAGGCCGAACCTTATGTCGATCGAGCGGGCGATCCGTGAGAAGCTGATGCTGGCGCTCAGCCCCACGCGTCTCGACGTCATCAACGAGAGTGAGCTCCACGCTGGTCACCGCAGCTCACCGGGTACGGGCGAAAGCCACTTCCGAGTTCTCGTGGTATCGGAGCTGATGCGGGGCAAGTCCCGGATCGAGCGTCATCGGATGGTGAACGAAGCGCTGGCCGCCGAGCTTAAAGGTGGGGTGCACGCGCTGGCGGTCAAGGCCTACGCGCCGGGGGAGGCCATTCTGTCCTGACCGGGGGTCTTGCAGGCAGCCGCTGAACAGCTCCACGGTCATCCAGAATCAGGGCCCGCCCGGCTCGATGAGCGCCGCCCGATCCAGGAGCTCCAGGAGCCGAGCCGGATCGACGTCGCGCGCCGCAAACGCCTGGCCGATGTCTCTGACGAGGATCAGCGTCAGCCGGCCGCCCTGCACCTTCTTGTCCTGGCGCATCAGTCGCAGGAGATCCTGCGGGCCCGGCATCCCGCCCGGTCCGGAGATATCCCTGATCGACGTTGCAAGTCCCACCGCCTTCAGGTGCCCGGCGACCCGCGCCGCCATCTGTGGCGGGCAATGCTCGAGCTCTTCCGACAGGCGGATGGCGAGACACATGCCGATCGACACGGCCTCGCCGTGCAGCAGCCGGTCCGAATAGCCGGTCCAGGCCTCGAGCGCGTGGCCGAACGTGTGGCCGAGGTTGAGCAGGGCACGGTCGCCCGTTTCCGTCTCGTCGCGGGCCACGATCTCGGCCTTCATTTCGACCGAGCGCGTAATGGCTGCGATCAGCGCCGGCGTCTCGTGCCGGAACAGCCGCTGCCAGTTGGCCTCGAGCCAGTAAAACAGCTCGGCATCGCCGAGGAGGCCGTACTTGGCGATCTCGGCGTATCCGGCCCGCATCTGCCGCGCCGGCAGCGTCGCCAGCACGTCGGTATCGGCGAGGACCAGGCTCGGCTGGTGGAACGCGCCGACCAGGTTCTTGCCTTGCGGCGTGTTGATGCCGGTCTTGCCGCCGACCGAGGAATCGACCTGGGCCAGCAGCGTGGTCGGGACCTGCACATAGCGCACCCCGCGGCGCAGGATGCTGGCGGCGAAGCCCGCCAGGTCGCCGATGACGCCGCCGCCGACCGCGATCACGGCGTCGCCGCGCTCCAGCCCCAGCTCGAGGAGCTGCTGGCAGACGCGGTCGAGTTGAGCAAAGCTCTTCGTGCCCTCCCCGGGTGGCAGCACGATCGAGCCGGCGTGGCGGCCGGCGGCCGCAAGCCCGGCCTCGAGGGGCGCCAGATGACGGGCCGCAACGTTCTCGTCGGTCACGATCCCGCATCGGCTTGGGCCGAGCACGGCTTCGATGAGCCCGGGCGCGGATGCGAGCAGCCCCGGCCCGATGTGCACATCGTAGGAGCGATGCGCCAGCGCGACGTGCACGCGGCGGGCCTCCGCCCCCTTGGCAGCAGCTCCTGGCTTGAGGTCGTCCGGTGACATCGGCGCTCCCGATCAGCCTGCGGCGCCGCGCTGGGCGATAGGCGCCTCGTCACCGCCAGAGTGGCCGGACAACGGCCCCGCAACCAAGGCGTCCATGATCTCCTCCACGATCGCCTCATGGGGCACGTCGCGGCTGTTGGCGACGATATCGGCCTCGGCATAGATCGGATAGCGCTCGGTCATGAGCGCGCGCATCCGCTCCTCGGGGTCGCCCGTCCTCAGGAGCGGCCGGTTGTCGCGGCGCATGACGCGCCGCATCAGCACCGGCAGCTCTGCTTTCAGCCAGATCGAGATCCCGGTCCTCCTGATGTTGCCGCGGGTCTCCGGGTTCATGAAAGCCCCGCCGCCAGTGGCGAGCACCTGCGGTCCGTGCGACAGCAGCCTTTCGATCACCCGGCGCTCGCCATCGCGGAAGTGCGCCTCGCCGTGATCGGCGAAGATTTCGCTGATGGTCTTTCCGGCAGCAGCCTCGATCTCCTCGTCCGCATCGACGAAGGGCAGCTCGAGCCGGGCGCTCAGCCGCCGGCCGACCGAGGTCTTGCCGCAACCCATCAGGCCGACCATGACCAGAGACCTGACGCCGAGCGCCTCGCGGATCGACCGGGCCCGCGCGCACATGGAAGCGTGCTGCTGCTTCCCCTTCCAACCGAATCGAACCATGACTGAGCCGATGTGCTGTGCCTCGGTGACGCGTGGCGGGCGACCGTCACACAAGTCGCCATTGGAAACAAGACGAGGTGCCAAACCCTGGCGAATGCAGCGGGCCGGCTGTCTCCGACCCGGAGCCTTTGGCGCGCAGAGGATGGGACCATAATAATGTCGTCGCCTTGGAGCAGCGCAAGGGTTCGTGTAGGGTCCTGACATGCCCAGCCTCTTCCGCTTCCTCGTGATCACAGGCACCGTTGCCTTGATCGTCTATGGCGGGCTCTATGCGCTGGCCGTCTACTTCGAGCCGGAGCCCCACGAGGTCTCCACGCCGGTGCCGGGCGTCAAGGTCCGCAAATAGCCGGATGCGCCGGCAAGGGGGCCGCGAGGATGAACCGCCAGCCTGTTGCCGCCTTCATGCTCTTGGTTTTCCTGGCGGGCTCACTCGCCGCTGCGGAGGAGGCCGCGGCAGATGATCCCTGGCGCCCGTTCTCGGATCCGGGCGGCGCACAGCGACGCGCGCCGCCTGCCGAGCCGCGGCCGACTGCCCTGCCGCAGATGGGAAACCTGCATGCCCCGGTGGAGCGGGCGGAGCTGCCGCCGGTGATGGCCGGCGACGGCTCGGGCTTGCCGCTCGAGCCGTGGACCGGGCTCGACCTGGCGACTGCCGAGCAGCTCATGACCGGCCTCGACCTGCCGCCGCTGTCTCCCGCCCTGAGCGGCCTCTGGCGCCGGCTGCTGACCGCGTCGACCTCTGAGCCTGCTGGCTCCACGCCCCTTCAGTTCACGGCAGTGCGGGCCGAGGCGCTCTACCGCTCGGGACAGCTCGAGGCGCTGGGAGACCTCCTGTCGAGGTCGGGGAGAGCCGAATCCGATCCGCTGCTCGCCGCGCTGTCGGCACGCCACGGGATCGCAGTGGGCCGGCGGGATGCGGGCTGCAGCTCGGTGCGGAGCTCCGCGGCCCGCAAGCAGGAGTTACCGCCGCAACTGCGGCGCGAGATGCTGGTGCTGGCCGGTTACTGCGCCGCAGCGGCCGGCAACGTCTCGGCCGCCGCGCTGGCCGGTGAGCTCGCCCGCGAGGAGGGTCTCGCGGATGCCGCCCTGCTCGACGCGCTCGATGCGCTCGCCGCGGGACGTCCGCCTCGGCCGATGCGCAAAGGACTCGTCACTCCGACTCACTTCCGCCTGCTGCAGCTCGCCAAAGCCGCAGATCCGGCGCTGGTGCCGGAAAACGCCGATGCCGCGCTCATCGCCGCCCTGGCGCTCGATCCCGCGGCCGGCGAACGGATGCGGGTCGGCGCCGCCGAAGCGGCGGCCCGGCGAAATGTCGTCGCTCCCGAGGCGCTGGCGGAGGCTTACCGTGCGGTGCGGTTCGCCCCGGCCGAGCTGGCGGACCCGCTCGCGGCCAGGACCGACCCTGACCTCGGCCGCGCGCTGATGTTCCAGGCGGCGGAGGCCGAACGTCATCCGATGCGGCGCGCCCGCGTGCTGCGCGCCTTCCTGGACGATGCCCGTCGTGCCGGCTTCTACTTCCACGCGCTCGCCGCAGCAGCTCCGATTGCCGCTGCGGTGCCGAGATCGGCGGAGCTCGCCTGGTTCGGCGAGATCGCGGTCGAGGCGGCGCTGGCGTCCGGCGATCACGGCAGCGCCAGGGCCTGGGCGGCGTCCCTCGGTCACGCGCGCGGCGGACGCCTCGATCACTGGCTGGCCCTGTCCGATATCGCAGACGCCGGTTTCAGCGGCCCGCGCGGCGCGTATCTCCCGGCTGTCGAGGAGCTGGCACTGCGCGGCCGGTTCAGCGCCCCATTTCTGCACCGGCTGGCGACCGTGCTCGACGCCCTCGACTACCAGGTCCCGATGGCGCTCTGGCAGGCGGCGAGCAGCACACCGCAGCCGAACGACGGATACTTGCCGGAAACCGGGATCCTGACGCAGCTCCACGACGCGTCATCGAGAAAGGAATACGCGCGCACCGTGCTTCTGGCGATGCATGCCCTCGGCCCCAAAGGAGCGGAGGGCGCCCACATCATTGCGCTCGGCGACGTCATCCGCGCCTTGGGGCGGATCGGGCTCGGGGCCGACGCGCGCCGGATCGGGTTCGAGGCGCTGTTCAGCGCCTGGCCCAGATCTGCAAGTCAGTAGCGGGACCGCGATGTCGTCCGATCCCCTGGTAGCCGGGTTCCTGGAGATGCTGGCGGCCGAGCGCGGCGCCGCCGCCAACACGATCGAAGCCTACCGGCGCGATCTCGAGAATTTCACCGGCTTTCTCACGCAGCGCGGGGCATCGCTGACAGACGCCCGGCCGGCGGACGCCGCCGCCTACCTCAAGGCCCTCGCCGGGCAGGGGCTGGCGGCATCCTCGCGTGCGCGGCGGCTCTCGGCGCTGAGGCAGCTCTTCAAGTTCCTGCTCGCCGAGGGCCTGATCCCCGAGGACCCGTCTCTCGGCATCGCGGCTCCGAGGAAGGGCCAGCCGCTGCCGAAGACGCTGTCGGCAGGCGAGGTCGACCGGCTGATCGCGACCGCCCGCGCGCGCATCGACGGTACCACGGGCCGGGACCGCTACGTCGCACTCCGCCTCCACTGCCTGATCGAGATGCTCTACGCGACCGGCATGCGCGTTTCCGAGCTGGTGTCGCTGCCGCGGTCGGTGCTGCAGGGCGACCCGCGTTTGCTGACGATCCGCGGCAAGGGCGGCCGCGAGCGGCTGGTGCCCCTCAATTCTGCGGCGCGCGCGGCCCTCGACCGCTATCTCGAGGTGGGGCGGCATGCCGAGGACGGGGTCGCGCCGATGGTGAGGACGCGCTGGCTGTTCCCGTCCAAGAGCGCAGAGGGCCATCTGACCCGGCAGCGCCTCGCCCAGGAGGTGAAGGAGGTCGCCGCAGCCGCCGGCCTCGACCCCCGTCGAGTCAGCCCGCACGTGCTGCGCCACGCCTTCGCGAGCCACCTGCTCGACCGGGGGGCGGACCTGCGCTCTGTGCAGCAACTCCTGGGGCATGCCGATATTTCCACGACGCAGATCTATACCCACGTGCTGGAGGAGCGGCTGCGCCGGCTGGTGCTCGACCATCACCCTCTCGCCGGCGCCAAGCTGCGCTGAGCCTCGCCTGAATCTTGCCGGCCGCGCGGGAGTGCGGGATGCGGCGGATCATGGCGCGCCGCCGTGCATTCTTGACTTTCCGGCTGGACCCTGGCGATTGTCCGCACCAAAGGCAGCCGCCGGGCCCAGGCCGCGGCAAAACCTGGTCGCCCATGGATCGACAGCCCATCAGGACGTACATCGAGTTCGAGAAGCCGGTCGCGGAGCTGGAGAGCAAGCTTGCCGAGCTCAAGGCGCTGAGCGACGGCGAGAACGCCGTCTCGCTTTCGGAGGAGATCACCAAGCTCGAGCAGAAGGCCCACCAGATCCTGGCCGAGACGTATGCCAAGCTGACGCCATGGCAGAAGACCCAGGTCGCGCGCCATCCCGACCGCCCGCATACGCTGGACTTCATCAAGGCTCTGATCGAGGACTTCACGCCCATGGCGGGCGACCGCTATTTCGCGGAGGATCAGGCGATCGTCGGCGGCCTCGGCCGGTTCCGCGGGCGCTCGGTCATGGTGATGGGTCACGAGAAGGGCTCCGACACGGAGAGCCGCATCCGCCACAACTTCGGCATGGCGCGCCCCGAGGGCTACCGCAAGGCGGTGCGGCTGATGGAGATGGCCGATCGGTTCGGGCTGCCTGTGATCACCATCATCGACACCGCCGGCGCCTACCCAGGCATCGGCGCGGAGGAACGCGGCCAGGCCGAGGCGATCGCCCGCTCCACCGACCGCTGCCTGTCGTTGGGCGTTCCGGTCGTCGCGGTCGTGATCGGCGAGGGCGGCTCGGGCGGCGCCGTCGCGATCGCCACCGCCAATCGCATCCTCATGCTGGAGCACGCCATCTACACCGTGGCCTCGCCGGAAGCGGCGGCCTCCATCCTGTGGCGCGACTCGGCGCGCGCCATCGACGCCGCGACCGGAATGCGGATCACCGCCCAGGACCTGGCGCAGCTCAAAGTGATCGATGCCGTCATCCCCGAGCCCGTCGGCGGGGCGCATCGCGAGCCGGAGCGGGCGATCGCCGCGACGGGGGAGGCCCTGGCAACCGCATTCGCAGAGTTCGACGGCCAGTCGCCGGCCGAGATCCGCAGGCAGCGCCACGAGCGGTTCCTGGCCATCGGCCGCACCCTCTAGAGATGCGGTGCTGAATCAACCGCCCCACCCCAATCCCGTCATGGCCGCGCAGGCTGCCATCCGCGATGCCGCTCAGTGCGTGCTCGTGGAGACGTGTCACGGATTCCCGCCTCCGCGGGAATGACGGTGAGGGGGCGGAGGGTTAGAATGAGGTAGCCGGATGGTACGAACCATCAGTCTGCAGATGGGGTCAGACCCGGTCTGAACCCGTCAGCGTCTCTGGGTGGCGCGGCGGAGCCGCGCGGGTGGGGTGGGGTCACAACTGAGACGTTGGTGCGGAGGCACCCCCACCCCCGACCCCTCCCCGCAAGGGGGAGGGGAGAAGTGCACGCTCTCCGTTTCAATCTCGACCGGAAAACTCTAGGCTGTTGATCCGACTGGCAACTTCAGCTGTCTGATTTGGCCCTTCCGACGCCCACAGCCTGTCAAAATGCTGTGCACAGTCGCACTTGACAGCGAGCCGGCCGAGCGAACAAGGTGCCGTGCTGACGGGCTGTTAACTGATTCTTCACCAAGGCGGGCCAAACGTGATCGGCGTGCGCCAGGGGCACGGTGTATGAGCTTGATCGGCCTGGGAACAAGGGCAATGCGCGGCACTCGTGTGGGGGTCATGATAGCTGCGGCTGGCCTGCTGGCCGCCTGCGCACAGGTCGAGATCCCGCCCTATCTGCAGCCCTTGTCGAAGGACACGATGATGCTCCTCGGCAGGAAGGGCATGCGCACCGACCAGGCGATCTTCGTCCGCATTTTCAAGGAGGAGTCGGAGCTGGAGGTCTGGAAGCAGCGCGACGACGGCCGCTTCCACCACTTCAAGACCTACCCGATCTGCAACTGGTCGGGAGAGCTCGGCCCGAAGACCCGGCAGGGCGACAGGCAGGCCCCGGAGGGTTTCTATCGCGTCTCGCGCCACCAGATGAACCCCAACTCGCAGTTCCATCTGGCTTTCAATCTCGGGTATCCGAACGCCTTCGACAAAGCGCACCGGCGGACCGGCGAGTTCCTGATGGTGCATGGCAAGTGCAAGTCCGCGGGTTGCTACGCCATGACCGATGCGCTCATCGAGGAGATCTATGCGCTGTCCCGCGAGGCGTTCATCGGCGGGCAGGACGGGTTCGAGGTGCACGCGCTCCCCTTCCGGATGACGGACGAGAACATGGCCCGCCATCGCAACAGCCCGCATTACCGGTTCTGGGCGACCCTCAAGGAGGGCTACGACTACTTCGAGCTGACCCGCGTTCCGCCGGCGGTTGCGATGTGCGAGAAGCGCTATCTCGTCAATGTCAGGTTCCGCGGGCCGGTTCCCCCGGGGCTCGATGGCGACAGCTACTGCCCGGCCTACGAGAAGCCCGCGCCCGAGCCGTTCAATGCGGGAGGCGAGCAGATCGCGGAAGAGCGGGTCGTGGCGCCAGGACCGAAGATGCGTTCGCTGGCGAGCATCGGGAGCGACGCCCCATCCGGCCTGACCAACCCGGAAGCCGGCGGCGTCCCCGCGGCTACGGCCGGCAACGGGTGGCGGTCGGTGTCGCGCGCCCTCGGCTTCACCCAGTAGCAATCGGCGCCGTCCGTCTGCTACAGCCTGATCGGCGGACGCACGGCGAAAGCGAGGAGGCCGGATGAAAGCGAAGATCAACGGCATCGAGGTCAACTTCGAGGTGTCCGGCAGGGCCGATGCTCCGGCCGTCATGCTGCACCATCCGCTCGCCACCGATCTGTCGACCTGGGACGAGCTCACGACGGCGCTGGAGCCGCTGTACCGCGTCGTCCGGATGGACGCGCGCGGCCACGGCAGGAGCGAGGCGCCCGAGGGCGCTTACGCCTTCGAGACGCTCGCCGCGGACGTCGTCGGCCTAATGGACCATCTCGAGATCGGCAAGGCGCGCTTCCTCGGCCTGTCCATGGGCGGCATGGTCGGGCAGTACCTGGGCCTGCTCCACCCCAAGCGAATCCACTCGCTCTGCCTGGTATCGACCAGCAGCGCGGTTCCGGCAGATTCGGCTCCGCTCTGGGAGGAACGCATCCGCACTGCGACGACGAGCGGCATGAGCAGCCTCGTCGACGGCGCAATGGCCCGTTGGCTTGCGCCTGAAGCCCTGAGGTCGAGGCCGGCGCTGGTGGCGCGGCTCAGGGCCGTGATCGAGGCGACGCCGCCCCGGGGCTACGTCGGCTGGTGCCACGCAATCAGCGGCCTCGCCATCACGCAGCGGCTTGCCGGGATCCGCCTTCCCACGCGGGTCATCGTGGGCGCGCTCGACCCGGCGACGCCGCCGCAAGCGGCGGAGGCGATCCACCGCGAGATCGCCGGCTCCGACCTCGTCGTCATGCCGGGGGTGTCGCACATGCTGCATCTGGAGGACCCGGACGCGTTCCATACGCACGTCCTGCCGTTCCTCGCCCGGTTCGGGCCTGCGCCCTGACGCCGGCGATTTGCGCCGTCAGAATGCCGTCTGGTGCAACTGGATGAAGCCGCCGAGGGTTGTCCCGTAGACGGCCTGCCCGATCAGCGTGGTCAGCGGAGTCCGCCGTCCATAATTCAGAGCGAGGAAACCCGGCGGCTCGAGTTGCCGCTGGGATGTGACGCCGTTGTAATCCGAGGCCAGGCGCGGGTGGACGTAGGGCAGGAGCGGCAGCGCCCAGACGAGCAGAATCACGCCGTGGAGGATGCCGACCAGCATCCCGAACCACCACGTGAAGATGCTCACGCTCAGGAAAATGGCTATGTAGATGAAGGCGAACAGCCATCCGCCGATCGTGTAGATCACGAATCCGAGCACCAGGGCCTTGCGCCGATCGCTCGAGAGCATCGTCCCGATCAGAAACGGCAGGCTCAGCCGGGACAGGCCCAGGCCCTGGCTGCCTTCGAGGATGGCCGTCATCGCCACGGTCGCGATCAGGGCCCAGAGCAGAAAAAAGACCAAGTGGATCGATTCTAGTCCCGGCATGGCGGCGCCTCCTGACGCGATTTCTCGATCGCAAGCGCTACGTTGATCAGGCCGACGTGGGTGAATGCCTGCGGGAAGTTGCCGATGGCGGCCCCCGTCGAGACGTCGATTTCCTCGGCGAAGAGACCGACGTCGTTGGCAAACCCCAGCAGATGCTCGAAGGCGCGCTCTGCCGCCGCCGTCTCCCCGCGCTTCGCCAGATTGTCGACCGCCCAGAAGCTGCAGATCCCGAAGGCCGCTTCCTCGCTGCCGAAACCGTCGTAACCCGGCTCATACCTGTGGATCAGCCCGTTGCGGCCGAGGCGCTCGTGGATGAGCCGGAAGGTCGAGACCATGCGCGGATCCGATGCATCCTTGTAGCCGATGCACGCCATGAGCAGCAGGGCGGCGTCGACCCGATCGCCGTCGAGCTCACTCGTATAGCTCTCGAGCTCCTGGTTGAACCCGCGCGTCTCGATGACCTGCTCGATCTCCTGCCGGACCCGCCTGAAGCGGTCGACGGACGATCGCAAGGAGATGGCGCCGCGGTCGTGCAACTTGAGCAGACGATCCATCGCCGCCCAGCACATGACCTTGGAGAACGTGTACTGGCGCTGCGGGCCGCGGATTTCCCATATCCCGCTGTCGGGCTCCTGCCACTGATTGCATACGACGTCGCCAAAGCCAGCCAGCATGCGCGCTTCGACAGCGTCGAGGCTGCATCCGGCGCCGACCACGGCCTCCGCGGCCATGGCCACCTCGCCGTAGACGTCGAGCTGCCGCTGGGCGAAGGCCCCGTTTCCGATCCGCACGGGGCGCGAGCCCCTATACCCGGCCAGATGCGGCAGCACGACCTCCTCGAGCTCTGTTCTGCCGACGAGATCGTAGACGATCCGCAGCTCAGGCCAGGTGAGCCGGGTGGCATGCAGCATCCAGCCGAGAAAGCCGCGGGCCTCGTCGAAATAGCCGAGTCTCACCAGGGCGTTGTTGGTCAAACCGGCGTCTCGCAGCCAGCAGTACCGGTAATCCCAGTTCCGGTCGCCGCCTATGCTTTCCGGCAGCGATGTCGTGGGGGCGGCGACGATGGCGCTGGACAGGCAGTAGGTGAGCAGCTTGAGCGTGATGGCGCTGCGCAGGACGGCTTCGCGATGCGGTCCCCGGTAGGTGCAGCGACCGGCCCACTCCTGCCACCAGGCGATCGTCTGCGCGAGCCGGCCGTCGGCGCTCCGGCCGAGCAGAGGCAGGACTGCCGGGTCGCTTCTCGTGTAGCTGAGGCTGAGGTAACGCCGCTCGCCTCGCCGCATCGTGACCGACCCGGTGAGCCCCGATTCGCCGGGCGCCAGGGCCACGTCGCTCCGCAGCACGAGGATCTGGTTCGCCCAGGTCCAGCACCAGCCGAGCTCTCCCCTGTGCCGCAGGCGCGGAGTGGAGCGCCTGTAATCGGGCTGGACATCGATGCCGATCCCGAGCTCGATCTCACCCTGGCCGCCTTCGATGATGCGCAGAACCTCTCGCATGGGGCCCATCGGGTGCACACCGTCGACCACGGGGAAGAAATCGAGCAGTTTCGCCGACCCTGTTTCAGTCTCGAATGTCGTCTCGAGAACGGGCGTATTCGGAATGTACCGCCGCTTGGCGACAAAGACCTGAGCTGGCCGGACGAGGAAGCTGCCGCCGCGCCCTGGGTCGATGAGCTCGGCGAAGACGGATGGGCTCGAGAAGTCGGGCAGGCAGAGCCAGTTGATGGAACCTGCAATCGAGACGAGCGCTGCCGTCCTGCAATCGCCTATGATCGCATAGTCGCTGATCTCCGGCTCGGCCGGCGCGTCCGCAAACGGTGCCGCCAGCGGCTCGGATGTGCGGTGCGCGGCATCATGCATCCTGCAGAGCTCCGCCCCTCGATGCGCAGACGGCATCGAAAAGAGAACGTGTCAGGTCTCTCGAGGTTCCAGGAGCGGCCGGGCAGGCGGCGCGCTGCCGGCATGCTGAGCGGACAGCGGCCGAAACGAAGAGGCCCGGCAAATGGCCGGGCTCATCCGATACTGCGTCGTGGACGGATCAGGTCAGGCGCCTTCGCCTTCCGCGGCGGGCACCTCGGCGGCGGTGGCCTCGGCCATCAGCCGGTTCGCCTGACCGGCCCAGTCGTCCCGCTCGACACGCCCATCGAGCTTCAGGAGCTCGTCGAGGTTGGCGATGTCGTCGTCCGAGAATGCGGCGATCTGGTCGAACCGCAGCACGTTGTACTTCTGGAGCTGCGCCTCGAGGTCGGGCGTGATGCCGGTGATCAGCTTCAGGTCGTCAGGCTGGCCCTTCGGCCGCTTGAAGCCTTTGAACGCGGCGTTGAGGCGGCGGGCGCGGACGTCGGACCGCTCGACGATGCGCGCAGCCTTGCCGCGGCGGCCGCGCAGGTAATAGAGCTTGGCCCGCCGCACCTTGCCGCGGCGGAGCACCTCGATGTCGGCGATGTAGGGCGAGTAGATCGGGAACACGCGCTCCACGCCCTCGCCGTAGGAGATCTTGCGGACCGTGAAGCTTTCGTTGAGGCCCGAGCCCGAGCGTGCGATCACCACGCCCTCGTATGCCTGTGTGCGGACGTTGTCGCCCTCGAACACCTTGACCATGACCTTGACGGTGTCGCCGGGGCCGAACTCGGGCACCACGCGCTTCGCGGTGACCGCGTTGATCTGCTCGGCTTCGAGCACCTGGATGATGTTCATTGCAAGACCTCGACCGGAGTAGCGATGCGCGCTACGGGCTCGACCAGCGGGCCGTCGATCCCATGCTGCGGCATTTCGGGAATTCGGATCGCGGGTAGATAACGCAATCGGGAGTGGTTGTCGACTCCCGCATGCTCAGGCCTTCGCGCCGCCTCCCGCGATGAGATCGGGCCGCCGCTCGCGAGTGATCCTGAGCCTCTCCGCGCGTCGCCATTCGGCGATCCGCTTATGGTCGCCCGAGAGCAGCGCATCCGGGATCGTGCGAGCCTCCCACTCGCGCGGCCGGGTGTAGTGAGGGTACTCGAGGAGACCGCCCTCGAAGCTCTCCTCCGCCAGGGAGGCCCGGGCGCCCACGACGCCCGGCAGCAGGCGCACGCAGGCGTCGATCAGCACCATGGCGGCCAGCTCGCCGCCGGAGAGCACATAGTCGCCGATCGAGATCTCGCGCGCCTCGCGCGCGTCGAGCACCCGCTGATCGATCCCCTCGAAGCGCCCGGCCAGCAGCAGCAGGCCGGGACCCGCGGCCAGCTCGCGAACGGTAGTTTGTGTGAGCGGAGCGCCGCGCGGGCTCATGTAGATGAGAGGGGAATCCGGTGCATCCGCGCGCGCGGCGTCTATGGCCGCTGCCGCCACGTCGCAGCGAATGACCATTCCCGGACCGCCGCCGGCCGGATGATCGTCGACGGTCCTGTGCCGGCCGATGCCGAAATCACGGATATTGCGCGTCTCGAGGGACCACACGCCCGCAGACAGCGCCTGCCCCGAGAGCGAGTGGCCGAGCGGACCGGGAAACATCTCGGGAAACAGGGTGAGAATGCCGGCGCGCCATGCCGCCGGGGGCGGGCCGTCGCGCGCTGCTGGCGCTGCCATGTCGGGCTCTCCGGGAGCTTGCTGGTGCGGCTCGCCGCCAGTTCCCCGATCTCAGTCTGCGAGTCAATGGTGAAGCACGTTCATGCGAAACTCGATGCCGCCCGAGGTCGATTGGTGCTTGTGACCTCGGCCCTCTGGGCATCAAATGGAAAATCGGGACCGGGCATGAACCGCGTTGCCGATTCCGACGAGAACGGAGAACAATCGTCCATGACACGGGAGGACTCCATGAAACACGAACGGCATCCGATCATCGAGGCGGCGGGCCGCGAGCTCGCGGAAGGCAAGCTCGACCGGCGCGAGTTCCTGCGCATCGCGACGCTGCTCGGCCTGGCGGCGGGCTCGGCCTATTCGCTGGCGGGTCTGCCCATGCCGGCGCTGGCGCAGGGCACCCCGAAGAAAGGCGGCACGCTGCGCCTCGGAATGCGGGTCCAGGACCTCTCGAGCCCGCACACCTACTCGTGGATCGAGGGCGCCAACGGCGCGCGCCAGGTGCTCGACTACCTGACCTATACCGGCGTCGACAACGTCACGCGCCCCAACCTGGTCGAGAAATGGGATGCGAGCCCGGACCTCAAGACCTGGACGCTGCACCTGCGCAAGGACGTCAAGTGGCGCAAGGGCCGGCAGTTCACCGCGGAGGACGCGGTCTGGAACCTGAACCGCCTGCTCGATGCGAAGACGGGCTCTTCCACCGTCGGCCTGCTCAAAGGCTTCCTGCTGCAGGAGTTCGAGACCGACGAGGTCGACCCGAAGACCAACGCCAAGAAGAAGTCGACCCGCCTCTGGGATGCCAGCGCCATCCAGAAAGTCGATGACTTCACCGTCCGGGTCAACGGGAAGTCTGCCTATCTGGCGCTGCCGGAGGCGCTGTTCCATTATCCCGCGCTGATCATGGACCCCGCCGAGAACGGCAAGTTCGGCGTCGGCAGCAACGGCACCGGGGCTTTCGATCTCGTCGAGCACGAGGTGGGCAAGCGGTCCGTGTTCATGGCCGTCAAGAGCGGCCACTGGGGCGGCGGCGCGCACATCGACCGCCTGGAGGTGATCGACCTCGGCGAGGACCCGGCGGCCCAGGTCGCGGCGCTCGCCTCCAGACAGGTCGACATGATCTACCAGGGATCCGTCGCCACGCTGCCGGCAGTGGAGCGCCTGCCCCACGTCGACGTCAACACGGTCGACACGGCCTATACGGCGGTTGCCCGCGTGCACCCGATCAAGCCGTTCGACGACAAGCGCGTCAGGCAGGCCCTGCGCTATGCGACGGATACGCGAGCCGTGCTGAAGGCGGCTCACCGGGGCCTCGGCAAGCCGGGCGAGCACCACCATGTCTCTCCCGCGCATCCCGAGTACGCCAATATCGGCTTTCTCGAGCGCGACGTCGCGAAGGCGAAGGCGCTGCTCAAGGAGGCGGGATATCCGGACGGCATCGACAGCGAGATCACCTGCCGGCCGGCTCCCGACTGGGAGAAGCTCGCCGTCGAGACCATGGTCGAGCAGTGGAAGGAGGCCGGCATCCGGGTCAAGATCAACCTGGTGCCCTCGCAGCAGTACTGGCCGAACTGGACCAAGCTGCCCTTCGGGTTCACCACCTGGGCGCATCGGCCGCTCGGCGTGATGGTCTTGGGCCTGGCCTACCGCTCGGGGGCCGCCTGGAACGAGTCGAACTGGTCGAACGCCGAGTTCGACAAGCTCCTGACCGAGGCCGAGGGCTACCTCGACGTCGAGAAGCGGCGCAGCGTGGTGGCCAAGCTGGAGCAGATCATGCTCGATGAAGGGCCCGCCGTCATTCCGGTCTGGCGCGCCGTGTTCAACTTCACCGACAAGAAGATCAAGGGCTACAGGATCCATCCCTCGATCTACATCGAAGCGAAGGATGTCTGGATCGACGGTTGAGGCGCTCGCTGTCTCGCCATGTGGGCGTCGGCAGCTCCCGCGCAAGCCGGGGTCTGTCCGCATTGCTCGAGCTTCGCGATCAGGCCGCCAGCCTGGTCGCGAGCCGGTGCGTGTTGCCACCGGCCAGGGGTGCGTCCTCGCAAGACTCCAACCGCTGCGGCAGGGGCATGACGTGGGACAGGTCCTCGAGCAGGCGCCGGAATGCATACTCTGCCGATTCGAGGCGCACGGCGGCCCGGGAATGCAATTCCTGCGCCCGTTCCCCGCGCGCGATCGTGAGGCGAACAGGTTCTGCGGCGCGCTCGGAGTGCGCCTCGGCAGGAATCGGCAAAGCTGCCGCAGGTAGCGCAGCAAGCGGGGCCTCGAAGTAAGCGGGCCGGGCTTGCGGCCGCTGGCGCCGCGACACGAGCCGCGTGCGCTGCCGGGACCTTCGGGCGACCCGGCCCGGTGTATCAGGCATCACGCGTGATTTGAGCCAGTAGGCAAAGCACACCAGGGCGCCGCTTGCCGCAAACACCTGCACGAACCCGATCGCCACGGACTGGTAATCTCGCACAAGTGTCTGAAGCAATAACCCCATGTTCCTGCCGGATCCCGGTACCTGCCGCGCGCCTGTCGGGGGACATTCTCGAAATGATTTGATAATGCAAACGTTCCGCCGTTTGCGAGTAGATCGCTGTAACTGTTAATGATCGATTAATAATCGGGTCATTGTGACGCTTTTTTCGCCCAACGCCTTTCGCCCGGATGGCGCGAGAGCGCTCGTCAGCCAAAACCGGTCAGTCGACGGATCTCCCGCGGCGTCGCCCCCGTAGCCCTGAGCGCCCGCAGCGAGGTGTCGCGGGCGCTCTTCGACAGCTTGCGGCCGCTCGCATCGGTGATGAGCCGGTGATGGTGGTAGACGGGCTCCGGCAGGCCGAGCAGCAATTGCAGCAGGCGGTGCAGGTCCGTCGCGGCGTACAGGTCGAGGCCGCGGGTGACGTGCGTGACCCCCTGGCGCGCGTCGTCGACGACGACGGCGAGGTGATAGCTCGCCGGCACGTCCTTGCGCACGATGACGGCGTCGCCCCAGCGCGCCGGCCGCGCAGCGATGCGTCGCGTGGTTCCGTCAGCGTCGATCTCCGCGAACGAGAGCTCGCCGCCTCCGGGCCGGTCTCTCAGCACGGCGAGCGCCCGCGTCATGTCCAGTCGCAGCGCGAACGGCTGGCCGCTCGCCATCCGCGCCGCCGCTTCCTGCGGCGCCAGACCAGTCTCGTGCCGCGCGATCCGCGGCGCGCCGTCGGGGTCGGCCGCCTGCGGCCGGGCGGAGAGTGCCGCAGCGAGCTCGGCGCGGGTCATGAAGCAGGGATAGACCAGCCCGAGCCGGTCGAGCCTCGCCGCCGCCTCGCGATAGACGGGAAAGTGCTCCGACTGCCGGAGCACCGGCTCCTCCCACGTGAGACCGAGCCACGCCAGGTCCTCCAGGATGGCTTCGACATGCTCGGGGCGTGCGCGGGCGAGATCGATGTCCTCGATCCTGAGCAGGAAGCGTCCGCCGAGACGCCGCGCCATCTCCAAGCCGGTCAGCGCCGACAGCGCGTGGCCGAGATGCAGCTCGCCATTTGGGCTCGGCGCGAATCGAAAAACAGGTTTTCCCATGCCAGCGGCGCGCTAATCGCAGCTCCCGCCCTCGCCGCTGCCGACGCGGTAGTTGCGGTGAACCTCCTCGACGACCCGGTCGTAGACCCGCTTCTGGCCGACCGGATAGAACATCTGCCAGCCATAGATATAGCGGCCGTCGCAGACGAACGTGACGCGCTCGTAGAACACCTGGTTGCCCTTGACGCCGGACAGGACGAACCAGTCGTCGTGCACGGGCATGTAATCGAACCGCGCGCCGGCGTAGGATTTCGCCATGACGAAGCTGCGGTAGGAGTCCAGTGAGCCGCCGGTCTCGTTCGGGCCGGCCACGGCGATCAGCCGCGCCTGCCGGTTGCGAGAGATCCAGACATTACCGGCCTCGGGATTGCGCGAGATGCCCTCCACGAAGTAGCGGGCCGGCACCCGCAGCGAGAAGCCGTACCTCTCGTTGTGGTACTCCAGCCACGGGCCGGCCTCTGCAGCGACTGCCGCCGCGGATGCGAGCAGGACAGCGCCGGCGGCGCACGCCGGCCAACGGCCAGCTCGAAGGACAGGGGTTCGCAATCCGGTCATGTTTCCATCGCCACGCCACACTGCGCTAAGCTGCGGCCGGGGCGCCATGGGTAAGATAGGATAACGCACGAGCGGACGGGAATGGCCAAACTGCGCAACTCTTCAGGCCGGGCCGTTGCTGGCCGCGGCAGCACCATCGAGACAGAGGACGACATCCGGGCCGGCATGCGGGCGCTGCGCCGGCAATGCTCCGCCCTGCGCCGGGTCCACGACGTGACCGGTGACCCGCCGTTGCGGCGGCGGCCCGCCGGCCTCGAGGGGCTCGCGCGCATCGTCGTCGGCCAGCAGCTCTCGATCGCCAGCGCGGCCGCCATCTGGTCGCGCCTGGAGGTCGCAGTCGCCCCGCTCGGCGCCGGCACGTTGCTGGCCGCCAGCGACGAGGTCCTGCGCCGCGCAGGACTGTCCACGCCGAAGATCCGGACCTTGCGCAACATCGCGTCTGCGGCTGCGGCAGGCGAGCTCGTCGTCGAGAGCCTGGGATCACTCCGCGACGAGGCGGTGCACGAGCAGCTTACGTGCATTCCCGGCATCGGCCCATGGACGGCCGACATCTTCATCATGTTCTGCCTCGGCAGGCGCGACGCGTTCGCCGCCGGCGATCTGGCGCTGCAGGTCGCGGCGGACGGTGCCCTGGGGCTCGGCTACCGGCCGGGAGCCGCCGAGCTCACCGAGCTGGCGGAGCGCTGGCGGCCGTGGCGCGGGGTGGCCGCGCGGCTGCTCTGGGCCTATTACCCCATTCTCAAGCAAAGGCGCTCCGGCGCGCCGCTCTGACGAGGGACCGCTCATCTCCATGCGACAGCTCGACGGACCTCGCCAGGAGCCCGGCACGACCGCGACCGGGCTCGTCGTGCTCCTACACGGCTATGGCGCCAACGGGGCGGACCTTATCGGGCTTGCAGACGCGTGGCGGCCGGTCTTGCCGGGCGCAGCCTTCGTCGCCCCCGACGCGCCGGAGCCGCTGCCTGAGGCTGGCCCCAGTGCGCGGCAGTGGTTCGCGCTCACGTTCCGCGACGCGGGCGAGCTGTGGCGCGGGGTCAACCAGGCTGGTCCCGCGCTCGACGCGTTCCTGGACGCCGAGCTGCGGCGCTACCGCTTGCCTGCCTCCCGCATGGCCATGGTCGGGTTCAGCCAGGGCACGATGATGGCGCTCCACGTCGGGTTGCGCCGCACGACGGCCGCGGCGGGCATCGTCGGCTTCTCGGGGCTGGCCGCCGGGCCGGAGCACCTTGCGGGCGGCGTGCAGGCCAGGCCGCCGGTGCAGCTCATTCACGGTGAAGAGGACGACCTCATTCCCGTCGAGGCGCTGCACATGACCCGGGAGGCACTGGCGGACGCACAAGTGCCCGTCGAATGGCATGTGCTTCCAGGCATCGGCCACGGCATCGACCCGATCGGCCTGGCTCTGGCAGGCGACTTCCTCGCGCGCGCCCTGGGCGCCGCACAGGCCCGCTGACACGGGCGCCCGCGAGCGCCAGCTTGCTGTGACAATTCGCGATCGCGAGCATTTCGCACGTGCTTCACAGAGACGGCACGCGGCTATAGTATCCCGGCTCAGCGCGAGTGCGACGTGCGTAGCTCGATCCGCAAGGGTAGAGTGCAGGAAGCACAAACGTGACAGCCTCAGCGACACCGCCGGAATCCATGCCGGCCCTGGTCCTGAACGCCGATTTCCGGCCGCTCAGCTACTATCCGCTATCGCTGTGGAGCTGGCAGGACACCATCAAGGCGGTTTTCCTGGAGCGGGTGAACATCGTCTCCGAATACGACAAGTGCGTGCGCAGCCCGTCCTTCGAGATGCGCATTCCGAGCGTCGTCGCGCTCAAGACCTACGTGCGGCCCGCCCTCTACCCGGCGTTCACGCGCTTCAACGTGTTCCTGCGCGACCGCTTCAGCTGCCAGTACTGCGGCGACAAGGACGATCTCACATTCGACCACCTCATCCCCCGGTCACGGGGAGGCCAGACGCGCTGGGACAACGTGACGACGGCCTGCGCCCCGTGCAATCTCGCCAAGGGCGGCGCGATGCCGGACAAGGCGGGCATGCGCCCGAGGCAGCTCCCCTATCGCCCGACGGTGTTCGAGCTGCATCGCAACGGCCGGCTATTTCCGCCGAACTACCTGCACCAGAGCTGGCTCGACTATCTCTACTGGGATACCGAACTCGAGCCTTAAAGTCTTTCCGGGTTGGGATCGATCTTCTCCCCTCCCCCTTGCGGGTCCCTTGCGGGGGGTGGGGGTGCCCGCGGGCACCCCCACAGCCGCCCCAATCCCGTCATGGCCGCGCAGGCGGCCATCCGCGATGCCTCTCAGCGAGTGCTCGTGGAGATGCGTCGCAGATTCCCGCCTCCGCGGGAATGACGGTGAAGGGAGGCGGTGGGGGTCCCCTCGCGCCGATGTCTCATCCGTGGTCCACCCCACCCATGCGGCTTCGGCGCGCGCCCTCCCCGTCGAGGGGAGGGCATCATCGTTGTCAGGCCGCCTTGCGCAGGTCGCGGAGGCAGAGCCGCTCGGCGATGACCTCGACCGCCTTGCTCCAGGTCATGGCCTGAGCATCCCCGGCGGCGAGTCCGAATGCGATCACGGCATCGGCGGGCGTGCCGCCGTCGCTGAAAACGCGCGCGCATACCTGCCGCGCGACGCCGACGGCGGGATGCCACTGCAGCGGATTGATATGATCGCGGTTCATCACATTGCCTCACGTCTCGACGCGGCCCGTCGCGGGCCATGGAAGGGTGGCAAACACGCCCGGTGCTCTGGCATCACTACGCGGGACCGTGCAATGTGAGGCCTTCGAGGAGACTGTCGTCGTACGCCGTTCGTGCTTGCCAGCTCGCGGGAGGCGAAGCTCGCCTCCAATTCTGTCCTCAGCTCCCGGCCGTCGGGGCTGGTTCGGTCCTGCGGTCAGGCTTTGCTATTGAAACCTTCCGGTGCTTGCTCAATGCGCCCATCAGCGATCCCACCGCCTCGTGCAGCGGAAGCCACGGGCTCTCGGCCTGACCGACTCCTTGCATGCTCACGCCTCACTGCAGACGCCGACTCACGACCTGCGGCCCCTTCCCGGGTCGCGGCGGCAGCCTGCCCCGGCGGTCCATGAACCGCCTCGCATCCGCAAGCCGCTCCGCGATCTGCGCGAGCCGCCCAGCGATACGCCTACTCTCCTTCGCTGCTGCGGCCCGCTTGATCGCGAGAAATGCGCGTCGAAGCACATTTCCTGGGGAAGTGCCGTACTCTGACGCAACGGGACGCAACGGAACGCTACTGGTACGCGAACGCGGCGACAGTCCTACGAACTCGGCGGCCGTCGCACCCGATGCCGGTACGCTGGCATCCCGGGCGGTACGCTTGAACTGGGGCCGCGGCAGCGGCAGACGGGAGGCAGCGTTACGCGATACGCCTTGCACTGGTACGCTCCTCACCTGCTACACTCGTGTTCGCACTGTGTTCCGCGAACGGGATGAACTTAACCGTTGCCGTGTGACCGTACGGTGACACGTTTTGGGCCAACACAAGGTTTTTCACTGAGCGATTGTTCAGCTCTGAATCGACGCCGGTCGGGAGCAGAAACGGCCGGTGGCGCTGTCAGGCGCGCTGCCAGGCGAGGCGGGAGGCGGTGAACGCGCCGAGCGACAGCAATAGCGACAGCACGGCGTTCCAGCCGGCAAAGGAAAGGCCGAGGAGCTGCCACGGCGCCTCGTCGCAGCGGATGACGCGAACGGTCTCGAGCTGCTTCAGCAGGCCGCCTTGGCCGGTCGGCAGCGGCTCCAGCGCAAGCTGGCAGGTCTGCGGCCCCGCCCACAGCTTCCACTCCACGCCGGCGTGGTAGACGCCGAGCCCGGCATTGGCGAGAAACGCCGCGGCGACCAGGGCGAAGATCGCTGCCGCGATCTTCCGCCGACCCATGCTGACCAGCACGAGCGCGCCGAACAGCAGCGGGATGCCTGCGTAATAGGCATAGCGCTGCTGCAGGCAGAGCGGGCAGGGCCTGTAGCCGCCGATATGCTCGAACGCGAGCGCGGCGAGGATGATCGCGGCTGCCGCGGCGAGGGCGGCGGCGCCACATCTGTAAGCCGGGTCTCGCTCGGGTCGAGGCAGGGTCGAGGTCACCATTTCACACGAGGTATCTGGCGGCGATGAACCCGCCGAAAAGCAGCACGAAGAACAGGATCGTCAAGAGCCCCAGCCGCTTCTCGATGAAGTCGCGAATGGGCGGTCCGAACCAGTAGAGCAGGCCGCTCACGAGAAAGAACCGCAAGCCGCGCGAGGCGATGCTGGCAAGGACGAAGACGAGAAGGTTGAGCTGCGTCACGCCGCTGGCGATGGTGATCACTTTGTAGGGGAACGGCGTCACGCCGAAGAAGAACACGATCAGCGCGCCGTGCTCGTTGTAGTTGCTGGCGAACTGCTCGAAGCTCTGGCCGTAGCCATAGAGATCGAGCAGCGGCCGGCCGACGAGGTCGAACAGGAACAGGCCGATCAGGTAGCCGGCGATGCCGCCCAGGACCGAGCCGGCCGTTGCGACGCCGGCATAGGCCCAAGCCTTGAGCCGGTTGGCCAGCACCATGGGCATCAGCATCACGTCGGGAGGAATCGGGAAGACGGAGCTCTCGATGAAGGCGACCCAGAACAGCGCCTGCGGTGCCCGCCTGTGGCCCGCCAGGTCCATCGTCCAGTCATAGAGCTTCCTGATCATGGCGGCGTGCATAAGCCGCCGGCAGGCGCCTGTCCACTGGGCGCAGCCGAAGGGGCGAGGTGTCCGGCTGACAGGTGAGGGAATTGCCGATCATGCAGTCAGCGTCGGCGCGACCCGCTCTCGAAGCTTGCAGAAAGACGCAGGACCAGCTCGTTGAGCACCATCCGGCCCGCGGGTGTCGCCCTGATCCGGCGGCCCGCATCGGATAATACGGCGAGCTGATCCCGAGCTACCAGCTCCTCGATCGCCCCGCGCCCCGGCAGCACGCTGCCGATCCGTTCGAGCCGGCCGAGGTCGAGTCCTTCTGCGAGCCGCAGCCCCATCAGCAGGGCCTCGTCGGCCTGCTCTTGCCGCGACAGCGGCTCCGCCGACAGCAGTCCATCCCCCTGCTGCTCGACGGCCGCCAGCCAGCGCTCCGGCGCGCGCTCGCTCACGGTCGCCAGCCGCTCGTGCCCGGCGACCAGGCGGCCGTGCGCGCCTGGGCCGATCCCGGCATACTCGCCATAGCGCCAGTAGAGCAGGTTGTGGCGGCTCTCCTGACCCGGCGCGGCGTGGTTCGAGATCTCGTAGGCTGGCAGGCCATGGGCGGCCGTCAACGCGTTGGTCAGCTCGTAAAGCTCACTTGCCAGATCGCCATCGGGCACGCGCAGCTTGCCGGCGGCGTGGAGCGCAGCAAACGGTGTGCCCTCCTCGATCGTGAGCTGGTAAAGGGACAGGTGGCCGCCCGAAAGCTCCAATGCCTCGCCGAGTTCTTCGCGCCACGCTGCCACGGACTGCCCAGCCCGCGCATAGATCAGGTCGAAACTGAAGCGCGCGAACGTGCTGCTGGCGACGGCAATGGCGGCTTTGGCTTCTGCGACCGAATGCAGCCGGCCGAGCGCCTTCAGATCCGGGTCACGCAGCGCCTGCACGCCGAGCGAGACGCGATCGACCCCGGCAGCCCGGTAGCCGCGGAACCGGCGAGCCTCGACGCTCGACGGGTTCGCCTCGAGCGTCACCTCGGCATCCGGAGCGAGGGACCAGAGCCGGCCGATGTCGTCCAGGATGCCGCCGACCGTCGCAGGCTGCATCAGGGATGGGGTGCCGCCGCCGATGAAAACGCTGGTGACAGTGCGCGGGCCGATCCGCTCGCGCGTGGTGCCGAGCTCGCGCCGGAAGGCTGCCAGATAGCGAGGCTCGTCGATGCCGCCGATGCGCACGTGGCTGTTGAAGTCGCAATAGGGGCACTTCGATGCGCAGAACGGCCAGTGGATGTAGACGCCGAAGCCTGCCTCGTCAGGGTTGCCGGCCGTCGACGCAGGCATCCACGAAGAGGGCGAAGGCCCGGGCGCGGTGGCTGATCGCATGCTTGTCTGCCGGGTCCATCTCGCCGAACGTCAGGGACTCGCCGTCGGCCAGGAACATGGGGTCGTAGCCGAACCCACGGTCGCCGCGCGGCGGCCACACGAGCCGGCCGAATACCTTTCCCTCGAAGATGTGCGCCTCGCCGTCCGGCCATGCAAGACTGAGCGCACAGGTGAAATTGGCGCGCGGGCCCGGGCCGCTCCAGGCGCCCGCCGTCTCGAGCTCGTCCGCGACGCGCTGCATGGCGAGGCTGAAATCCCTCCCTGGGCCGGCCCAGCGAGCCGAGTGAATGCCCGGACGGCCGCCCAGAGCCTCGATCTCGAGGCCGGAGTCGTCCGATAACGCCGGCAGCCCTGACGCTGTCGCCGCAGCCACCGCCTTCAGCTGGGCGTTGCCGGCGAAGGTCGTCTCCGTCTCCTCGGGCTCCGGCAGGCCGAGCGACCCGGCGGAGACGGCGTCGAGCCCGTAGGGCTGGACCAGATCGGCGATCTCCCGCAGCTTGCCGGGGTTGTGGCTGGCGACGACGAGCCGAGTTCCCGGCAGCAGACGGCGCATCAGGAGAGGCCCCAGATGCGCGGCTCGGCGAACTCCAGACAATTGCCGGCCGGATCGCGGAAGTAGATCGAGCGGCCGCCGCCCGGCCACTCGAAGTCCGCCTCGATGGCGACGCCATGGCCGGCGAGCCGCTGCCGCCAGGCCTCGATCTCGCCGGCGCTGGCCCGGAAACAGACGTGTCCCGGCCCGACGGCACCGTGCGGTGGTACAGGCAGTGCGTTCGGAGCGGGAGGCTTGGAGGTCGCCTCAGGATCGAACAGCAGCAGCACCTGGTCGCCACATCGGTAGAAGAGCTGTCGCCCGGGCGCCTTGGAGAAGGGCTCCATCCCGAGCACGTCGCGATAAAAACGCTCCGCCGCGTCGAGATCGTTCACGTAGAGAACGGTTTCCAGAACCCCTGCCGGTGTCATCGCGTCTTCGGCGCTCTAAACAGGTTTCACATCAATGTCGTCATCCCGGACAAGGGAGCGCAGCGACCGCCGCTCCGGGATCCAGTGCCAAAAGTGCCAAAGGCTCAATATGTTGCGTCCTTCGGACGATTCTTATGCTGGATCCCGGATCTCCTCGCCGCCAGCGCGGCTCGTCGTCCGGGATGACGGTTAAGATCGAGATCGGCTCACGCCACCGTCAATTGCTGCAGCGCCGCCAGCTCCTTGATGCCCTTGCGCGCCAGCGCCATCAGCTCGTCGAAGCGCTCCTGGCTGAACGGCGTCTTCTCGGCGGTGCCCTGCACCTCGACGATGCCGCCCGACCCGGTCATCACGAAATTGGCGTCCGCGTCGGCCTCCGAGTCCTCGGCATAGTCGAGATCCAGGACCGGAACGCCCTCGTAGAGACCGGCGGATACGGCGGCGACCTGGTCCTTGAGCACGCCCTCGCCGATCATCTCGCGAGCCCGCATCCAATGCAGGCAGTCGTGGAGCGCGACCCAGGCCCCGGTGATCGCCGCGGTGCGGGTGCCGCCATCGGCCTGCAGCACGTCGCAGTCGATGGAGATCTGCCGTTCGCCAAGCCTCTGCACGTCGACGACGGAGCGCAGCGCCCGGCCGATCAGCCGCTGGATCTCCTGGGTGCGGCCGGAGGGATGACCGAGGCTGGCCTCGCGGCGCGTGCGCTCGGTGGTGGCGCGCGGTAGCATTCCGTACTCGGCCGTCACCCAGCCGCGCCCCTGGTTCTTGAGCCAGGGCGGCACGCGCTCCTCCAGGCTCGCCGTGCACAGCACGTGCGTGTGCCCGAACTTGATGAGACAGGAGCCTTCCGCGTGCATCGATACGGCGCGCTCGAAAGAGACGCGGCGGAGCTCGTCGGGCTTGCGCTTGGAGGGTCGCATGAGAGGCATTCTGGTTATCAGCGAGGAGGCCAGCCGACCGCCGGACAAGCCCTGGTGCGCGGCACCCTAGGCGAGCGCCCGCAGCCGTTCAACCGCAATCGATCCGCGATTTGACGAGCTTGCCCGCCTGAGCCTAGATTCAGGCTCGAGGTTGTTGACGGAGCCTACGTCCCTTAGCAACGAGAAGCATGACTCGCACCGTGAGCGAGCTGAAAAGGCTCAACGAGCGCTCTCGCGCAATTTTTCGTCAGATCGTCGAGACCTATCTCGCGACCGGCGAGCCCGTGGGCTCGCGCAATCTGTCGCGCAATCTGCCGATGACGCTGTCGCCGGCGTCGGTGCGCAACGTGATGTCGGACCTGGAGCAGCTCGGACTCATCTTCGCCCCCCACACCTCGGCCGGACGCATGCCGACGCACGTGGGGCTGCGGCTGTTCGTCGACGGCCTGCTCGAGCTCGGCGACCTCACGGACGTCGAGCGCGCGCAGATCCAGTCGCAGATCGGGTACAAGCGCGAGACGTCGATCGAGCAGTTGCTCGCCGAGGCGGGCGAGATGATTTCCGGCCTGTCGCACTGCGCCGGCGTGGTGCTGGCAGAGAAGCAGGTCAGCCGGCTGAAGCACATCGAGTTCGTGCCGCTGGAGCCCGGACGCGCCCTGGTGGTGCTGGTCGGCGATGACCAGACGGTCGAGAACCGCGTCATCTCGCTGCACCCGGGCCTTCCGCCCTCGGCCTTGATCGAGGCGGCCAACTACCTCAATGCGCACGTGCTGGGGCTTTCCATGGCCGAGGCGAGGAGCCGCATCGAGCAGCAGATCGCCAGCGCCAGGGCGGAGCTCGACGCCCTCACGCAGAAGGTCATCGAGGCCGGGCTCGCCGAGTGGGCGGGAGCGCTCGGCGACCGCCAGAGCCTGATCGTGCGTGGGCAGTCGAACCTGCTCAAGGACCTGACAGCCATCGAGGAGCTGGAGCGCATCCGCCAGCTTTTCGAGGATCTCGAGACCAAGCGCGACCTCATCCAGCTCCTGGGCCTCGCAGAGCGGGCCGAGGGCGTGCGCATCTTCATCGGCTCGGAGAACAAGCTGTTCTCGCTCTCCGGGTCGTCGCTCATCGTGGCGCCGTTCCAGGACAAGTCGCGCAAGATCGTCGGCGTGCTCGGCGTGATCGGGCCGACGCGGATCAACTATGCGCGGATCATCCCCATGGTCGATTACACGGCCAGACTGGTCGGTCGGCTCCTCACTTGATTTTTCCTCGCCCCGACCCATCATACCGGGCGAATTCCTGCCCGCCGCGTTTCACGCTTGTCTCTTCCCAGCAAGAACAGGTACTCGACGACTTATGACTGCAAATTCAAGCCCCCAAGAGCCCAAGGCCACCGAGATGGCGGCCGCGGAAAAGCAGCCGGAAGCCGATGCGGCCGCCAACGCTGCCGAATCCCCCGACACGCCTGATGAAGCGATGGAGCCCTCGCGCGACGAGGCCGCCGACGCAGAGGCCGGTGCAGCCGAGCTCGAGTCCCAGGTCGCAAATCTGACCGACCGCCTGCTTCGGGCCCATGCCGAGATGGACAATATTCGCAAGCGCGCGGAGCGCGAGAAGGCCGACGCCTCCAGGTACGCGATCTCGAGGTTCGCGGGCGATATCGCGGTCCTGGGCGACAATTTCCAGCGGGCCGCCTCAGCGGTGCCGGCCGGCGCAGCCGAGCAGAACCCGACCCTGAGGAGCCTGCTCGACGGCGTCATGATGATGGAACGCGAGTTCCTCAACGTGCTCGAGCGCTACGGCGTGAGGCGCATCGACCCCGCCGGCCAGCCGTTCAACCCGCACCTCCACCAGGCAGTCATGGAGCAGCAGAACCCCGAGGTGCCGAGCGGCACCGTGGTGCAGGTCTTTCAACCGGGCTACACGATCGAGGACCGCGTGCTGAGGCCGGCGATGGTCGTGGTCGCCAAGGGCGGGGCGAGGCAACAGCCGCCGGAGAAGCCAGCCGAGCCGGCCGAGGAGGCCGATCAACCGCATGACGCTGCCGACGGCGGGAACGGAGCTGGCGCGACGGACTAGCACCTCTTCCCCTCTCCCCATTGCGATGCGGAGAGGGCCTGGGACGCGCGCATCGCGTGGTGCCGATGTTCGAGGCCCAAGCTGCACCAGCCGCCATTATTAGTCACAACCCAGTCATGCTCTGCCGTTGCAGCCCCCATCCCCCCCGCTTATATACCGGCTGACCTGCTGCAAGAGCTCCAGGGGACCGCCTCGCCAACCCCGCGCGGGAAGCGGGCTTGCCGGGCGCCGTGGTATCGGGCCTGGGCGGTCAGCCGAACAGACAGAGGAAAAGGCCGATATGTCGAAAGTCATAGGAATCGACCTCGGAACGACGAACTCGTGCGTGGCCGTCATGGAAGGCGGGCAACCGAAGGTCATCGTCAACGCCGAGGGCATGAACACCACTTCGTCGGTCGTCGCGTTCACTGAGGACGGGGAGCGGCTCGTCGGATTGCCGGCGAAGCGCCAGGCCGTCACCAATCCCGCCAGCACCTTCTTCGCCATCAAGCGCCTCATCGGCCGGCGCTATGATGATCCGATGGTGGAGAAGGACAAGAAGCTCGTCCCCTACGACATCGTCAGGGGCCCCAACGGCGACGCCTGGGTCGCCGCCAGGGACAAGCAGTACTCGCCACAGCAGATTTCGGCCTTCATCCTGCAGAAGATGAAGGAAACGGCGGAGGCCTACCTCGGCCACGGCGTGACGCAGGCCGTCATCACGGTTCCGGCCTACTTCAACGACGCACAGCGGCAGGCGACCAAGGATGCCGGCAAGATCGCCGGTCTCGAGGTCCTGCGCATCATCAACGAGCCGACGGCCGCCGCGCTCGCCTACGGTCTCGACAAGAAGAAGAATGAAAGCAAGACGATCGCCGTCTACGACCTCGGCGGCGGCACGTTCGACATCTCCATCCTCGAGATCGGCGACGGCGTGTTCGAGGTGAAGTCGACCAACGGCGACACCTTCCTCGGCGGCGAGGATTTCGACATGAAGCTCGTCAACTATCTCGCCGACGAGTTCAAGAAAGAGAACGGCATCGACCTCAGGGGCGACAAGCTGGCCCTGCAGCGTCTCAAGGAGGCGGCCGAGAAGGCCAAGATCGAGCTGTCGTCCGCGGCGCAGACCGAGGTCAACCTGCCGTTCATCACGGCCGACCAGACCGGTCCCAAGCACCTGACCATGAAGCTGACGCGCGCCAAGCTCGAGAGCCTGGTCGAGGATCTCATCGCCCGGACCCGGGCACCTTGCGTGCAGGCGCTCAAGGATGCCGGCCTCAAGGCCGCGGAGATCGACGAGGTGGTGCTGGTCGGCGGCATGACGCGCATGCCGCGTGTGCAGCAGGTGGTCAAGGAGCTGTTCGGCAAGGAGCCGCACAAGGGCGTCAACCCCGACGAGGTGGTTGCCGTCGGCGCGGCGATCCAGGGCGGCGTCCTCAAGGGCGAAGTCAAGGACGTGCTGCTGCTCGACGTCACCCCGCTGTCGCTCGGCATCGAGACGCTGGGCGGCGTCTTCACCAGACTGATCGACCGCAACACGACGATTCCGACCAAGAAGAGCCAGGTGTTCTCGACCGCCGACGACGGCCAGACCGCGGTGACCATCAAGGTCTACCAGGGCGAGCGCGAGATGGCGTCCGACAACAAGCACCTCGGCACGTTCGACCTGGTCGGCATCCCGCCGGCGCCGCGTGGGGTGCCCCAGATCGAGGTGACGTTCGACATCGACGCCAACGGCATCGTCAACGTGTCGGCCAAGGACAAGGCGACCGGCAAGGAGCAGTCGATCCGGATACAGGCTTCCGGCGGCCTCAGCGACGCGGACATCCAGCGTATGGTCAAGGACGCCGAGGCGCACGCCAGCGAGGACAAGAAGCGGCGTGAGATGGTCGAGGCCAAGAACCACCTCGAGGCCCTCGTCCATTCCACCGAGCGGTCCATCGCCGAAAGCGGCGACAAGCTCCCCGCTGCCGTCAAGGCGGACGTCGACAGTGCGATCGCTGCGGCCCGCGAAGCCGCCCAGAGCGAGGACCTGGAGCGGGTCAAGTCGGCCACGCAGGCGCTCGCACAGGCGTCGCTCAAGATCGGCGAGGCCATCTACGGCGGGCAGCAGCCCGGGGCAGCCGAGCCGGGCGGCGAGGGAGGTGAAGGCAGGCCGGGCGAGGCGGGGGCCGAGAACGTGGTCGACGCCGAGTTCGAAGAGGTCAAGGACAACAACAACAAGAAGAAGTCGGCCTGACAGCACGGGCCGGACTGGGGCAACAGGAAAAAGACCCCCGCCGTCGACCGGGCGCTCCCGGCGAGCACGAAGTGCTCCCGGATCGTCGGATCGGGCGGGGTCTGGTCCGTCGCACGGGGGACGACAGTCGCCACCCTGCGGGCGGGATCGAGAATGGGCGTCCGTAAATGGCCAAGCGCGACTACTACGAGGTTCTCGGCGTATCCAGGGGCGCCGGCGAGCAGGAGCTCAAATCGGCGTTTCGGCGGCTGGCCAAGGAGTGCCACCCGGACCGCAACTCAGGCGACAAGGATGCCGAGCATCGCTTCAAGGAGATCGCCGAGGCCTACGAGGCTCTGAAGGATCCCCAGAAGCGCGCCGCCTACGACCAGTTCGGCCACGCTGCATTCGATGGCGGCCGCGGCGGAGCCGGCGGCGGCTTCGGGCCTGATTTCGCCGCTTCCATGTCCGACATCTTCGACGACCTGTTCGGCGAGTTCATGGGTGGCCGCAGAGGCCCGCGCCAGCGCTCGGGACGCGAGCGTGGCGCCGACCTGCGCTACAACCTCGAGATCTCGCTCGGCGAGGCGTACCTGGGCAAGTCGGCTCAGATCCGGGTGCCTTCGAGCGTGTCGTGCGAGAAGTGCGCGGGAAGCGGCGCCAAGCCCGGCACCAAGCCTACGAGCTGCCCGACATGCGGCGGGCTCGGCAAGGTCAGAGCCTCGCAGGGCTTCTTCACGATCGAGCGCACCTGTCCGAGCTGCCATGGCCGCGGCGAGATCATCGAGGACCCGTGTCCCCACTGCTCCGGCTCCGGGCGCGTGGTGCGCGAGCGCACGCTCTCCGTGAACATCCCGCCCGGCGTCGAGGACGGCACCCGGATCCGGCTCGCCGGGGAAGGCGAGGCCGGGCTGCGCGGCGGACCGGCCGGCGACCTCTACATCTTTCTTACCCTCAAGCCGCACGAGCTCTTTCAGCGTGACGGCGCCGACGTCTTCTGCATGGCCCCGATCTCGATGATCACCGCAGCCCTGGGCGGTCAGATCGAGGTTCCGACGCTCGACGGCAGCGTGACGCGCGTGAAGGTGCCCGAAGGCACCGAAACCGGCAAGCAGTTCCGCCTCAAGGGCAAGGGCATGCCGGTGCTCCGCTCGAAGGCCTCGGGCGACATGTACATCCAGGTGCAGGTGGAGACCCCGAAAAACCTGACACGGCGCCAGCGCGAACTGCTCGAGGAGTTCGAGCGCGAAAGCCACAACGACACCAGCCCCGAGAGCGCCGGGTTCTTCAGCAAGGTGAAGGAATTCTTCGAGGGCCGCGGCTCCTGATCGGCCGCCGGGGGTCTGCCATCCCGTGGGATTGAATTCAAGTTTCCATCAATGCAGCACCCATGTCCTGCGCTGCGGTGGGTGACGGCATACGCTGATGTCGTAGCATCGGACGACGGCGCCAGAGCCTGCAAATGCGATCCCTATACTGATATTTTCTTTGCGGAACGTCGCGCAGTCACATATCTGTCTCGGAGAGGTCGAACGTGATCGGTCCAGACGTACGATGGGGCGCCGTTCCACGCACACTCCTGAGCAATTGCGAGGGCTCGTCATCCGCGCTGCGCACGACATCATCGCGGAGGACGGGCTGGCCGGCCTCTCTGCGCGGGAGATCGCGCGTCGGGTCGGCTATTCTCCGGGGACGCTCTACAATCTGTTCGACAGCCTCGACGATCTGGTCCTGCAGGTCGAGGCGATGCTCCTCGACTCGCTCGACCGCAGGCTCGCCGAGGTGGAGGCCGAGGGGACGGCCGACGAGCCTTTGAGCCGGCTCGCCAGAGCCTACCTGAGCGTTTGCCGCGAGCATCCCAAGCTATGGAATCTCATTGCGGAGCACGCAATCCCGCGCGGATCGGAAGTGCCTCCCTGGTACTCGGAACGTCTGGAGCGGCTGGTCGCCCGGATCGAGAGCGCACTCGCGCGCCACATCCCTCCCGACCGGCTCGACGCACAGGCGATCGAACGGTCGGCCCGCGTTTTGTGGGCCGGCCTGCACGGCCTGGCGTCGCTGTCGACGGCGGACAAGCTGTCCGGCATCACGGGCGACTCGGTCGAGGTCCTGGTGGACGATTTCGTCGCCACCTATCTTGCGGGCCTGCGGGGAAAGGTGCGGATCGGCAGGATCTAGGTCAGCGCGGCTCCTCGCCGGCTTTGGGCGCCGCATCGATCGAGCCGGTGGCGATGTCCGCGCCCGGCTGCGGCCCATCTGCGAGCCGGCCGAGCGGGCCGACGAGCCCGAACCACTTGTCTTCCGGCAGCAGCCGCTGCTGCAACCCCACCCACATCTCGCGCGAGGAAATGCCCTCTACGAACGGCTTGGCCGAAGGCGTCATGGTGAACAGCAGGGCCGCCGCGATGGCGACCACGGCCGTGTCCCCGAGGCTGCGGCCGTCATAGAGCTTGAGCGCCGTGCCGAACGACGCCTTGAACCGCGTGTCGAGCACATCGACGCTGAAGAGCTCGTCGAGCACGAGGTGCGTGACATAGCCGACGAAAAGGAACCCGCCCGCGAGCCATGCGACGCCCTCGTGGCGGCCGAGCACGTCCTTGAAGACGATCGCCGCGAGAAAGCCGAACAGCACTCCGGCCAGGATCGAATGCCAGATGCCGCGATGATAAGAGAAGCGGTGGAACACCGCTTCGCCGCCGTAGCGGAAGAGAACGAAGGAGCCGAGCCAGAGCAGCCACATCTCGGCGATGGAATACTTGTAGGCGACGGTGAACAGCACGCAGAACGACAGGAATATCCCGAGCCCCGAGAAGAGGGCGCGGCTCGGCCGCGAATCCTTGAGGTCGATGTCCGGGAGGACGCTGCCCAGCACGCCGGCGAGCGTCACCGCGATGAGGTTCTCGGGGGCGATCACATCGGCTGCGAGCGTGAGCGTCGCCAGCCCGCCGCTGACCACGGTTCCGACCGCGATATGCGTCGTGAAGTTCGCCATGGCTCGCCTCTCCCTCGTGGTTGGCCGGGCGCACAAGGCGCCAGCCGAGGCGAGAGAGGTAAGCACTGATTCGACGCCTCCGGGCAGCAGCCCTCCGGGTCGCGGCTGTGGACAAGCCCCACGCTGGGCGCCGTTTTGCTCAGGCGGCCTGCCGATCACAGCCCGAAGGGGTTGAAGATGAACGGTTCCCCCGCCGCCGAACGGGCCGAGCCGGAGCGGGAGCGCTGCCGCCGCTCTGCGTTCGAGCGCGATACGACGGGCGGCGACCGGCCGCAGGCCGCCGCGATGCGGCGCGCGAGCATCGCGGGGGCGGCGGGCGGCGCCTGCCATAGCCGGCACAGCTCGCCGGCGCGGCCTTTCTCCTCGGCGGCGCCCGGGAAGCAATAGAGCCCGGAGCCGTCGAGCTGGGGTGTGAACCGGACGCCGGTCGAGCCGCTCGCCGCGTCATCGAACTGCTCCGCCAGGTGATTGAGGACGTGGATCCGCGCTCCGGCATCGGCGGGCAGCATCGCCCTCGCCTTGGCGTGCATCTCCGCCAGCGGCACGACCTCCACTGCGCGCGCCGCAAGCCGGCCCGACGCCTGGCGGGCGAGATGCACGCGCGCCAGCAGGCCGAAGTCGCGGCAGATGCCGAATTTCGCCATGTCCTGCATGCCCGGATGCAGGAAGTTGCCCATGCCGTAGAAGATCAGCTTGCCGTCGATCTCGGCTACGCCTGAGACGACGTGGGCATGATGCCCGACCACTAGGTCGATCCCCGATCCTGCGGCTGCCGCCTCACGCAGCTTGAGGACATCGGCGCTCCCCGGAGACACCTGCAGCTCGAGACCGTAGTGAACGGAAAGGATGCGGTAGTCGCCGGGCGTGGCGCGAAGCCGTTCCGTTAGCTCCGCGAAGTCCTTGTCGGCATGGTAGGCCAACTGCCCCGGCCGACCCGCGCCGGCGCGGGACTTCGACAGTCCGCCCGTGCCGATACCGATAGCCGAGATGAGCACGCGCGCGCCCTTCACCACCGCCGAAGCCGGTCTGCCCGCCTCCTCACGGCTCGGTCCGACGCCGGCATGCGCCGCGAGCCCGTGCTCCTCGAAACCGTCGAGCAGCCGGATGGTGTCGCGGATGCCGTCGGGCCCGAAATCCATGGAGTGGTTGTTCGCCGTCGAGAACAGGTTGAAGCCGAGACCCACGAGGTGTTTGACGCCCGCCGGATGGCTGCGGAAGTTGAAGGCCTTGGGGACCGGTGGGAGATCGTTGCGCTCGGTGACAACCGTCTCCAGATTGGCGAAAGCGAGGTCGCCGGCGATCAGCCCGCGCACGCCGGAGGTGAGCTCCTCCCAGGGAATCAGCCGGCCATGGCGCAGCGCGCCGTCGGCTCGGACCGGCTGCATGCCGCCGTTGAGGCCAGTGTCTCCGGCAAGCACGATGGTGACGTGATCGACGCTGTCGTCCGGCTCCGCCGGGGCAGGCTGCACCGTTGCGTCCGGTACGGTCGCAAGCGCGGCCGGAAGTGCGCTCCCCGCAGCCTCGTCAGGCCCGGCCAGCACCGTTGATGTCGTCAGCGCAGCCGCCAGCGCGATGCAACACAGGCCCGCTCGCCACATTCTGAATCCCCCCAGGCAACTCCCCGGTCATGACGCTAAGTCCGAGAGGCTGCTCGAAGCCATAACAAGCTCTGAATCGAGGGAAATTCCAGATCTAGCGTGCCCGGCGAGTGACAGTGTCATGCAGGCGAACGCCCGGCGCACGGCACTCAGGCCCGCCGAACACACGCTGGCGTTGTGGCCGTCTGCCGTCACCACTCGTCGCGCGGCGCCAGTCCGGCGAGAAGAGGCCTAGAGCTGCCTCCGATCGCACAGACTTGGAAATACCTGAGCAAGGAGGCTTGTTGTGCAGAACTGCGCTCGACATTCCGTCATGCCCACGAAGGTGGGCGTCCAGGTCACCGAGCCGCGATTGTGTGTCGGAGATCAGGACACTCCCGCTCGACCCGCACCCTAGCTGAGACGTGCCCTGGATTCCCGCCTTCGCGGGAATGACGGTTAAGCGAGGCGCCGGCCTTGCGATCGAGTTCGATCGGAAAACGCTCTAGGTGCCCAGATCGGCGTAACGGTTCTCCAGGTCGCAGCGGGCCAGCGCTCCGACGAGGCGGACGAAGTCCTTGCGGCTGACCAGCTTCGCCAGATCGCGTGCCGTCGCCCCCAGCCGGAGCTGCCGCGCGGCGTTCAACGCGCGCCGGTCCGCGAAGGGGTAGAGCTCGCCCCAGACCGCCTGCGCTTCCCTGAAAAAGATATCGCAACCGACGTCGCCGATGCCCTTGAACTCCTTCAGGAGCTGGCGCTCGCGTGCCGGCTGGTGCTCGGCTGCCTCCCGCAGGTTGCGCAGATCGCCCTTGTACTTCGCCAGAAGAAGGTCGGTCGTGTCACCGAGGTAGGTGGCCGTGCTGTAGTCGTAACGAACGTAACGTGCGCGATCCAGAACCTCGACACGCTGCTCCCAGGTGGTCCTGGCCATCCGGTCGGGCGTGATCCAGCCCTCCTTTAAGACCTCCCGGGTCGCCCGGAGCGACAGGCTCTTGCCGATGCGCCTGCTCGAAAGCAGCACGTAAACGAGCAGCTTGAACCATTCCGACGGGATATTCCGCTCGACGCGGATGTTGAGCTCTTCCGCGTAAGTGCGCCCAAAGACCTGGAACAGCCGCGAAACGGTTTCCCGCTTTCCGTCGCGCATATCGTCGCTCCGCTCACCAACGGACAGCGGGTGAACGGCAGCGGCGCGCGGGCGTTCCGAGTCCGGCTATGCTCGACCGTTCTGGCGCAGCTCGGCCCACAGGTCGTACTCGTCCGCCTCGACCACGCGGGCGCGGACGAGATCGCCGGGCCTCACCCGCCCCTCGCCATCGAGGAACACGCTGCCGTCGATCTCCGGCGCGTCCCATGGCGAGCGGCCCATGGCGCCCTTGTCGTCGACCTCGTCGATCAGCACGTAGATGGTGCGGCCCTTCTTTTCGCTCAGCAGATCGCGGCTGACCTGCTGCTGCATGGCCATGAACCGGTGCCAGCGCTCCTCCTTGACCTTCTCCGGCACGGCGCCGGGCAGCGCATTGGCGGCGGCGCCGTCGACGGCCTCGTACTTGAAGCAGCCGACCCGGTTGAGCCGCGCCTCCTTCAGCCAGTCGAGCAGGAGCGCGAAGTCCTCCTCGGTCTCGTCGGGAAACCCGACGATGAACGTGGAGCGGATGGCGAGGTCCGGGCAGATCTGCCGCCAGCGCCGGATGCGCTCCAGCGTCCTCTCCTTCGCCGCCGGCCGGCGCATGGCACGCAGCACCTTCGGGCTGGCGTGCTGGAAGGGAATGTCGAGATAGGGCAGGATCCTGCCCTCGGCCATGAGGGGAATGACGCCGTCGACGTGCGGGTAGGGATAGACGTAGTGCAGCCGCACCCAGGCGCCGAGGCTGCCGAGGGCCTGCACCAGATCGAGGAAGCGCGCCCTTAGCGGCGCCCCGCGCCATTTGCTTTCGGCGTACTTGAGGTCGATGCCGTAGGCGCTCGTATCCTGGCTGATGACCAGCAGCTCCTTCACCCCCGCTGCGACCAGCCGCTCCGCTTCGTGCATCACGGCCGCCGCCGGCCGGCTCACGAGATCGCCGCGCAGGCTCGGGATGATGCAGAACGCGCAGCGGTTTTTGCAGCCTTCGGAAATCTTCAGATACGCATAGTGCCGCGGCGTCAGCCGCAGGCCTTCGGCGGGCACCAGGTCGACATAGGGGTCGTGCAGCGGCGGCACCGCATCGTGCACCGCCTCGACCACCTCCTCGTACTGATGCGGGCCGGTGACGGCGAGCACACCGGGGTGCGCGGCCATGATGCGGCCCTTCTCGACACCCATGCAGCCGGTGACGATGACGCGGCCGTTCTCGGCCATTGCCTCCCCGATCGCCTCCAGGCTCTCCTCCTTCGCCGAGTTGAGGAAGCCGCAGGTGTTGACGACCACGACATCGGCGCCCTGGTAGTCCGGCGCGATCTCGTAGCCCTCGGAGCGAAGCCTGGTGATGATGCGCTCGGAGTCGACGAGCGCCTTCGGGCAGCCGAGCGAGACGAAACCGACCTTCGGCGGCTTCGCCTTGCTTCTGCGCGTGCGGGCCGGCGCGGGCGTGGCCGCGCGCGACTTGCGGGGTCTCGTGACAACCGTGGGATTGGGCATCGGCGGCTTGTAGCGCCGGTGCATGGCCGAGCGCAACTGCCGCCCGCATCGGCTGGGGCGGTCGGCCGCGGCTGCTCATTTGCCGGCCGGCCCGTCGAGGCAGCGCGGCTCCGGCTCACAGGTGCATCCCGCTTCGCACTGCACTGTGGCGCGATGGCACCCGATATTGGGCGAGCACCGTTCCGTCGCGATGGTCAGCACATTCTGCCGGCAGTTGCAGGAGGGGATGCACACGTCACGGTCGGCGCGCTGGACGCAGCGGCCGAGCAGTGCATCGCACCGCCCCGTCGTGGCCTCGAACACATTGCCGATGCAGCGGCCGGCACCCCGGGTCGCGCAGCTCTGCCGCGTGTCCATGCTGCGGCACGTCCCGCCCACGCACCTGGATTGCGTGATGACGAGCGTATCGCCGACGCACCGTGCCTCTCCGCGCAGGCCCGTGCGCTGGCACTCGAAATCCGCCGTGCAGCGCTGGGCGCGGGCGTCCGTTCCGGCTGTCGTCGCCGCGACCAGGGCCGCGAAGGCGAGGGCGAGCCGATGCAGCCTCATATCCTGAGCACGCGGAACCAACGCATCACGTTGAACAGGCTCATGGCCGCCGCCGCAACGTAGGTGAAGGCCGCCGCCCGCAGGATCTGCCGCGCGGCGCGCATGTCCTTGGCCGGGATGTAGCCGCCCGCCTTCAGCACCGGCAGCGCGCGGCGGAAGCTCGCGTCGTACTCCATCGGCAGCGTCGAGGCGTGGATCAGGATCGTCATGGACAGGATCAGGATCCCCGCGAAGCCTTGCAGCAGCAGGATGTGCGGCGACTTCGAGAGGATCATCAGCACCGGGGCGGCGAGCATCACCACGGCGCCGAACGACTCGATCCTCTGCGCCTGCTTGGCGAGCCGCGTGCGGGCCTTCAACGGCGGATAGCCTGCGGCGTCCTGCATGGCGTGGCCGACCTCGTGCGCGGCGATCACGACCGCGGCGAGCGAGCGCCCGCCCATGTGGGCCGGCAACAGGCGCACGGTCCTGGCCTCCGGGTCGTAATGGTCGCCGAGCTTCGTCTCCTCGACCGCGACGCCCTCGAGCCCCAGCCCGTCGAGCAGATGGCGCGCGAACTCGCCGCCGGTGCCCGGGAAGTCGGGCCGGTCCGCCGAATGCCTCTCGATGACCCGCTGGACCCATACCTGCGGCAGCAGGGCGAGCCCGAGGACCATGGCGAGAATGATGAGGAGGTAAACCAAGTTCTTATCTCCGGCGAGCCGCCATGTCCTATGTAGACATCCGCTCGGTCAGGCGCAAAGCATAGCGGAGCAGCGGGAGGACACGACATGGTCGCGATCGCGATTCTCGACGACTACCAGAAGGCAGCCCTGGAGCTGGCGGACTGGTCCCGCCTCCGGGAGAACCACCGGCTCACCATCTTCCACGAGCCGTTCGTCGGCGAGGAGGCCGCCGCCCGCGCGCTCGTCGGCTTCGATGTCCTCTGCCTGATGCGCGAGCGCACGCCCTTCCAGGCGAGCCTGATCGACCGGCTGCCCAACCTGCGCCTTATCGTGACCTCGGGCCGCCGCAATGCGGCGATCGATGTCGCCGCGGCCGCCAGGCAGAAGGTGCTGGTCTGCGGGACGGACAGCCCCGGCAACTCGACTGCCGAGCTCACGATGGCACTGATGCTGGCGCTCGCCCGCCACGTCCATGTCGAAGCCGCCGCCATGCGCGCCGGCGGCTGGCAGACGACCCTCGGCCGCGACCTGCGCGGACTGACCTTGGGCCTCGTCGGCCTCGGCCGGCTCGGCGGCCAGGTCGCAAAGTTCGGCCGCACCTTCGGCATGAAGGTGATCGCATGGAGTGAGAACCTGACCCAGCAGCGCTGCTACGAGGCCGGCGCCGAGTACGTCGCCAAGGACGACCTGCTCAGGCGCGCCGATGTCGTCTCTATCCACACCCGGCTTTCCGAGCGCACACGCGGACTGATCGGCGCGCGCGAGCTGGCGCTGATGAAGCCCTCGGCGCATCTCGTCAATACGTCGCGGGGGCCGATCGTGGACGAGGCGGCGCTGATCGCGGCGCTGAACGAGGGGCGCATCGCGGGCGCCGCGCTCGACGTCTACGACCGCGAGCCGCTACCAGCGGATCATCCGCTGCGTTCCGCCCCGCGCGTGCTGCTCACGCCGCATCTCGGCTACGTCACCGAGGAGACCTACCGTGTGTTCTACTCAGGCATGGTCGGCGCCATCGAAGCCTGGCTCGCCGGCAAGCCGGTCGGCGTGATCGAGCCCTGATATCTCGGGATCACCGGAGCACGATGAGGGCGTCGGCGGCGACAGCGCCCTGGCCCCGCTCGCGTAGGAAGACGGGGTTGATGTCCATCTCCTCGAGCCGGGGTCCGAGCGCGGCGGCCAGCACCGAGACGCGGACCAGCAGCTCGGCGAGCGCATCGCGGTCCCTCGGCGGGCTGCCGCGATACCCGTCGAGCAGCGGCGCACCTCTCAGCTCGCCGATCATGTCGTGCGCCGTCGCGAGGTCGAATGGCGCGATGCGATGCGTGACGTCCCGCAGCACCTCCGCCAGCACTCCGCCCAGTCCGAGCGCGACCGCCGGCCCGAAGCCGGGATCGTCGACGGCGCCGACGAGCAACTCGAGACCTGTCGCCATCTCGGCCACCAGGACCCCGTCGATCTGCGCCGACGGGTCGGCCGCGCGGGCGTTCGCGACAACGGCCCGGAACGCCTCGGCCAGCGCCGGTCCGGCGGCAACGCCGAGGCGCACGCCGCCGATCTCGGTCTTGTGGGCGATATCCGGGGAGACGATCTTGACGGCGAACGGTCCCGCGAGGTCGCGGGTCAACGCTTCCAGCTCAGCCTCGTCACGAACCAGGACCTCCCGGGTGGCCGGCACGCCGCAGGCGGCGAGCACCGCCTTGCTCTCGACCTCGCTCAGAGCGCCCGCGCCCTCCGGCAGCTCTAATCCCGCCGGCAGGCCGACCTCCGGCGGGACCCTCGGCAGCAGGCGCCGCCGGTCCCTCGCGAAGCGGGCCAGCCTGGCCGCCGCCGTCGCGAGCCGGACAGGAGTCGGGACGACCGCAATCCTCGCCGCTTCGAGCGCGGCATAGGCCGGCTCGGACTTGCTGCGCCGTCCCGACCAGGCGATGTGGACCGGCTTGGCCGACGCGGCTGCCGCGGCGGCGATGGCATCGGCGGCGCGCAGGGCCGGCGGGCCGGGGATCGAGGCGAGCAGCACCGAAAGCTGGTCGATCCGCGGGTCTGCGAGCGCCACCTCGAGGGTGCGCGTCAGTATGGTCATGTCGTTGAAGACGCCGGCGGTGACGTCGGTCGGGTTCTGCACCGAGCCGAAGGTCGGGATCGCACTCTTCAGCTCCGCCACGGTCGCGGGGGAATATTCGGGCAGCACGAGCCCCTGGCTGACGGCCCTGTCCGCATAGACGATCCCTGAGCCGCCGGAGATCGACAGCACGCCGACACGGTCGGCCGCCGGCCAGCGCCCCTGCGCCACGAGCTTGGCGAGATCGACGATCGGCTCGACGTCGTCGACCTCGATGATCCCCGACTGCCGGAAGGCGGCCCGGTAGAGATCATGGCTGCCGGTCAGGTTGGCCGTGTGCGAGGCCGCGGCCTTGACGCCGGCGTCCGTGACGGCGCACTTCCAGATCAGCACCGGCTTGCCGAGCTGCAGCGATTTGCGGCCGAGATCGAGGAGCGCCCGGGCGTCGGCCGTCCCCTCCAGGACGCCCAGCACGAGGTCCGTCCCCGGATCGTCGAGAAAGTCCGCCAGCAGCTCCGGCATCGTAATGTCGGTCTCGTTGCCGGTCGAGACGCAGTACCGGAAGCCGACGCCCTGCGCCTCGGCGAGGTTCACGATGGCATAGCCGAAGCCGCCCGACTGGAAGGCGCAAGAAACGCGCCCGGGGCGCAGCTCCACCTCGTCCGAGATGCTGCCGAACACCGCCCACATCCGCTGCTCGACCGACACCACGCCCTGGCAGTTGGGGCCGATGACGCGCACCCCGGCCTCGGCGCAGGCGGTCTTCAGCTCCGCCTCGAGCCCGGCGCCCGCCGCGCCGGTCTCGCGGAACCCGGCAGTGAGCACGATCGCGAAGCCGATCCCCGCCTTGCCGCAGGCGCGGACTGCCTCCGCCACCGCCCGCGCGGGCACCGCGACGATCGCGACATCGCAGGGCCCGTCGATGGCCGCGACGTCGGGATAGCATTTGCGGCCGGCGATCTCCGCGTACTTGGGGTTCACGGGAAAGATGCCGCCCGCGTAGCCCGCCCGCGTCAGGGCCTTGACCGGATGGCCGCCGATGCGGGTGAGGTCGGCCGATGCGCCGATGATTGCAATGCCGCGCGGATGGAACAGCCGCTCGAGCCGCATGCCTCAGCCCCGGCCGTCCGGCGTCGTGAGCGGCAGGTCGAGCCAGGCGCGCCGCTTCAGCCATGGCGAGGGCCGGTAGCGCGGCTCGCCGGTGAAGCGCTCCAGCTCCTCCAGCATCTCGAGCACCCAGCCGGGCCCCAGCCGGTCGCCCCACTCGAGCGGCCCGAAGGGGTAGGAGAGGCCGAGCTTGGCGCCGAGGTCGATGTCGCCGGGGGAGGCGATGTTGCGCTGGGCGATCTGGCAGCCGACGTTGACGATGTGGGCGACGATGCGCGGGGCGACGAACCCCGGGCTGTCGTTGATGACGCTGACGCCCGCGCCGTCCGAGGCCAGCAGCCCGTGCGCCGCATCCCGCATGGCGCCATCTATCCCGGGCGGGACCATCAGCGTGCGATGCTTCTCGAAATTGAACGACGTATCGAGAGCGACGGTGCGCCGGCGGTCGAGGCCCTGCTGCACGACCTCGGTGGTGCAGTCGCCGCTCGTCGGCGTCACGATGCACAGCGCCTCCGCGCCCGGGGCTTCGCCATCCTCGAGGCGCACACCGAGCCGTTGCAGCAACGCCGTCGCCCTGGCGCTCGCTGCCGGTTCGCGCGGGCTCACCCATGCGGCGTGTGGCCGGCTCGACGGCGGCTCGGCGCGTGGTTGCTCCTGGCGCTTGCCGTCCTTGTAGTCGTACCAGCCTGCGCCCGTCTTCTGGCCGTAGAGCCCGCCCGCGACGCGCAGCTTGAGGATCGGCTGCGGCGCATACATGGGCTCGCAGTAGAACTGGCTCCACAGGCTGTCCATGACGGAGACAGAGACGTCGGCCCCGACCAGGTCGAGCAGCGTGAACGGCCCCATGCGCATGCCGACGGCGTCCGTCATGATGCGGTCCACCTCCGCCGGCTCGGCGATGCCCTCGGCCACGATGCGCGCCGCCTCCGGCACGTAGGCGCGGCCGATGTGGTTGACGACGAAGCCGGGGCTGTCTGCGCACACCACCGGCACCCGCGTCATCCGGCGCGCGATCACGGTCAGCGCCTCGACAACCGCCGGCGCGGTTTTCAGCCCGGGAACGATCTCCACCAGCTTCATCAGCGGCACTGGATTGAAGAAATGCATCCCCGCCACGCGCTCGGGCTGGCGGCAGCGCGCCGCGATGGCCGTGATCGGCAGCGAGGACGTGTTGGACGCGATGATGGCATCGGGCCGGGCCAGGCCGTCGAGCGTCTCGAACAGCGCCTGCTTGACGTCCAGCCGCTCGACGACCGCCTCTACGATCACGTCCGCGGCTGCGAGCTGCGCGATGCCGTCGGCTACGCCGATGCGCGCGACCGCGGCGTCGGCATCGGCCTTGGCGAGCCGGCCCTTGTCGACGAGGCCCGCAAGCGTCCTGGCGATCTGCTGCAAGGCCGCCTCGGCGGCGCCCGGCTGCTCGTCATATGCGAGAACGCGCATCCCGCCCTGGGCCGCGACCTGCATGATGCCGCGCCCCATGGCGCCGGTGCCGACGACGCCGACGACGAGGTCCTCGCGATTGGGATCGAGCGCCATGGCCTCATTTCCCCTTGAACTCGGGCGCGCGCTTCTCGAGGAAGGCCGACATGCCCTCGCGCTTGTCCTCGGTCGCGAACGTCAGCCACAGCGCCTTGCGCTCCAGGCTCAATCCCGTCGCCAGCGACGCGTCCTGTCCCACCAGCACAGCCTCCTTGGCGAGTTCCACGGCAACGGGTGCCAGCTTGGCGATGGCCGCCGCCATCTGCGTCGCGTGGCCGACGACCTCGCCATCGGCCACGACGCGGCTGACGAGGCCCATCTCGCTCGCCTCCCGCGCCCCGACGATCTCGCCGGTGAGGACCATCAGCATCGCCTTGTACTTGCCGACGGCGCGGACGAGCCGCTGCGTGCCCGAGGCACCCGGCAGAATGCCGATCTTCACCTCCGGCTGGCCGAACCTCGCGCCTTCTCCGGCGATGATGATGTCGCAATGGAGCGCCAGCTCGCAGCCGCCGCCAAGCGCAAAGCCGTTCACCGCCGCGATCAGCGGCTTCGGGAAGGCGGCGATGTCGTCCCACAGCTTGTGGGTGCCACGCTGCATCAGCTCGATGGGGCCAAGGTCGCGCATCTCGCGGATGTCGGCGCCGGCCGCGAACGCCTTCTCGTTGCCGGTGATGACGGCGGCGCGGATCGCAGGATCCTCCGCTGCCTCGCGAAGCCCCGCGACGAGGGCCTTGCGGACCTCGAGGTTGAGCGCGTTGCGCGCCTCGGGCCGGTTGATGCGCAGCAGCACGACACCCTCGGCCGGGTGCTCGGCAAGGACCACGGACATGGCAGCTCCATTCGCAATTTTCCGCCGCCGGGTCGGGCCGGGGCGTCCCCTGATGCCGGGCAGCCTAGGATGCGCGAGCGGGCGCCGCAAGCTGCGCTGTCGGCGGTGGCCCGGTCACTGGCGCTGCGGCTCCCGCGGCCATAATGTCTGGCCCCGAACCACAGTGAAACAGCGTCAACGGACCAGCAGGCATTATGACAGTCGAGGAGGCCATGACCGGCCGGCGGAGCATCCGCGCGTTCCTGCCGAAGCCGGTGCCGCGACCGCTCATCGAGCGCATTCTGACGATCGCGAGCCGGGCGCCCTCGGGCAGCAATGCCCAGCCTTGGCGGGCCTGGGTGCTCGAAGGCGAGGCCAAGGCGAGCCTCGCGCGCGATCTCCACGACCGATACTTGCGCGACGAGCCCGGCCACGACGACTACTTCTACTATCTCGACGCCTGGCGCGAGCCCTATCTCGCCCGCCGGCGCGCGACGGGCTGGGGCCTTTATGGCCTCATCGGCATCGCCAAAGGCGACCGCGCCGCGATGCGTGCGCAGCACGCCCGCAACTTCCTGTTCTTCGATGCGCCTGTCGGGCTCATCTTCACGATCGACCGCGATCTCGGGCTCGGCGCCTGGCTCGACTACGGGATGTTCCTGCAGTCGATCATGATCGCGGCGCGCGGGGTGGGGCTCGAGACCTGCCCGCAAGCAGCCTTCTGCCGGTATCACCGAGTGATCGAGAAGCGGCTCGGCATCCCGCCCGATCAGATCCTCGTCTGCGGCATGGCGCTCGGCTATGCCGATCCCGAAGCCGACGTGAACCGGTTGCGGACCGAGCGCGCGCCGCTCAGCGAATTCGCCACCTTCGTCGACCGGCTGCCGGAGTGAGGCGCTCAACGCGGAATTTGGCAATGGTCGGGCCATCTGTCATGTGAAGATGCCGTTCGCTACTGGGTAATTGCCCGGGAGCGCCGCGCGCGCCGTGAGCGGTATGTGAGCAGCCATGTGCTGCGTACAACGAGCGGGCTGAGATCGCGCCGATGCGCGCGACGGCTCCAGCCGCTCGGCCTTCCGCCCCTCCCGGAGCGCCTGATGGCAAACCGTGCGCAGCCGTTCAATGCCCGCGCCCTGCAGCAGATGGGCGTGCCGCCGCTGCAGAGCGGCCTCGACGGGCGCGGCGTCGTCATCGGCTTCGTCGATTACGGCTTCGACATCCTGCATCCGTGCCTGCGGAACCCTGCGACTGGAGGCACCCGGTTCCTGGCTCTCTGGGACCAGAACACCGGCCGCGAATTCAATGCCGGCGCCATCGACCGGCTGATCGCCAAGGCGCAGCAGACCGGCAGCCGGTTGGCGGCTGACGCGGCCTACGATCCCCACGCCAACAGCTTCGAACGGCATGGTGTGCGGGCGGGAGCGCATGGCACGCTCATCGCGTCCATCGCCGCCGGCAGCGCCGTGGCGGGGTTCCGCGGCATTGCGCCCGCCGCCGGCCTCATCGGCGTGCAGCTCGGGCTCCTCGATCATCACTGGAAGGAGGAGGACGCGGCCGGCGTACCGACCTGGGCGGGCTGGCGGCCGGAGGCGCAACCGATCTGGAACGGCTGGCGGAGCTATGACGCGGCACCGCAGATCGTCAGTGCGCTCGAGTACGTCTACGAGCGGGCCTCCCGCATGCGCGCCGCCGCCCTGGCGGTCAATCTCAGCATCGGCGCCTACGCGGGCGCGCACGACGGCCGCTCCGCGGTCGAGCAGAAGATAACGGATCTCGTCGAGCGGGGCGTGCGAGGCGACGGGCCGCCCTGTGCCGTCGTGGTTGGTGCCGGCAATGCGGGCGTCGAGGAAGGCCATTGCAGCGGCGATGCCGAGCCCGGCCGGCCGCTCTCGTTCGCATGGCGCATGAACCGGGACGACCTCACGCAGAACAAGCTCGAGATCTGGTACCGCTTGGCGGCCCCGCTGGAGATCAGCATCTCCGGCCCGGTGGAGAGCAGCGGTGCGGCGGCGGTGCCGGTCATTCCCGGGCGAACCCATGTCATCGCGGCTGACGGCGTCCGCATCGGCATCGCCGACCACGTGCCGCAGGCGCGCGCGCCGCTGTCACGCGTGCGCATCCTGGTGCATCCGCCGTATATCCCGGAGCATCTCTGGCCGGCCGGCAGGGGCGAGCTGTCGTTCGAGATCCGCTGCGCGGCAGCGCCCGACGGCGGGCGCGCGCCGGTCCATGCCTGGATCGAGCGCGACGACGGCCTCTCGAGCCGCTCGACGCTCCACCCCAGCCATGCCGCTTCGACCTTGTCGGGAATCGCGACAGCCCGAGGGGCGATCGTCGTTGCCGGCCATGACCATCACCGCCATGGCGAGACCGCTGCCGTGTTCCCCTTCTCGAGCCTGGGACCCGCGCCGTGGTCGTGGGGGAGGGCCACGCCTGCCCCGCTCGTCTCCGCACCCGGCCACCGCATCTGGGGCGCGCGTTCGAAAACACAGGGCTTCGTCGAGACCAGCGGCACGAGCGCGGCGGCCGCGCTCACCTCGGGGGCGGTCGCGCTGCTGATGCAGCGCCTCGCCGGCAGCCGGAGCTTCGAACCGCAGCGGCTGGCGGCGCTGCCGGCCGGCCGCAGGCCGTACTGGAGCCCGCGGTTCGGCCACGGTGCAGTCGATATCGCGTACAGTCTGGAGGAGATGGCAGCGTGAACGAGCTGGTTCGCTCGGTTGGCCCTGGAGGGCTGCCGCAGGGCGTCCCGAAACTGGACAAGCCCTTCAAGCTGACGATCTGCGTCACGCAGACGTGCAGCATGGACTGCAAGCTCTGCTACGCGGACTGCGGATCGAGCCGGCGCCCCGAGCTCACGACCGAGCAGTGGAAGTCGTTCATCGACCGGCTCGTCGCAGAAGGCTTCCTGCACATCTTCTTCGAGGGCGGCGAGCCGTTCCACCGCCCCGACTTCGAGGAGCTGCTGGCCTACTGCAACCGCCGCCTCTACGTCGCGATCAGGACCCACGCCACCCTGATCGACGCGGCGCGCGCCAAGCGGCTCAAGGCGCTCGGAGTCGGGCGGCTCTACGTCGATCTCTTCGCGGCGCTGCCTGAGGTGCAGGACGAGCTGACCGGCCAGCCGGGCAGCTTCGAGGCGGCGATCAGCGGCATACGGCACGCCCGGGCCGCCGGCCTCAAGGTGACCATCCTCGGCATCCTGTCGCGCCGGAACCACGAGCACCTGCAGCGCTACCTCGACCTCGCCGTCGAGCTCGGCTGCGATCAGGTCGGCGTCCTGCGGTTCTATCCGCTCGGGCGCGCCAAGCGGAACTGGAGCGAGCTGTCGCTGTCGCTCGACGAGATGACGCGCGCGCTCGGCAGCCTCAGGGTGCCGCCCGGCGTGCAGCTCATGCAGTCGTGGCACCCGCGGGACGGCAACTGCTGCTGGCAGAACGCGGCCGTGAGCCCGCAGGGCGACTCCATCGGCTGCCCCTATCTGCGCGAGTACGTCGATTACGGCAGCATCCTCGACATGCCGTTCGTCGAGACCTGGAACCACCCGCTCTACCGGGAGCTGCGCTCCAATGCCGTGGAGGACGGGTGCCCGGAATGCTCGGCCACCCAGGGCACCTTCGGCGGCTGCCGCTCGACGGCGTTCGCCTTCCACGGCCGCTGGACGGCGGCCGATCCCTACTGCGCGCACCATAACGAAGGAGTGGACCTCCGTGCTCTCCCGCAACGGCTGCTACGCGAAGACGAGTAACGTCGTACTCAGACGGTTCGACGAGTGGGGGCGGTGCTATGCGTTCACGCCGGACGAGCCGGAGATCTACGACCTCAACACGACCGCCTGGTTCATCGTCGAGCTTTGCGACGGCCGGCCCTTCCAGCAGATCGAGGCCGACTACCTTGCCGTCCTCGGCCCGAAGGTCGGGCGGGACAAGGCGAATTCCCAGTTCCATGCGGGGTTCGACACGCTCCTGCAGCGGAACATCATCAGCGTGACCGAATGAGGGGGAGAGGGGGGAAAATCAAGAGGCGCACTCATGCGCCCGGCTCGTGCAACAGGGTTGGTTGTCGAACAGAAAAAATGGAGGAGAGCATGTCAACTTATCGCCAGGAGCTTGCGCGGCGGATCGGGCGCGCTGAAACGGGCGCCGCACCGTACATCGCGGCCGTCAACATGCAGGTGCGTACCGGGCTCAGCGTTCCCTTCGCGGGCTACATGGCAGCTCGCGACGAGGCGCCGCCGCCGGACGCAGAGCCCGTCCGGTTCCAGGTGCGCACTGGCCTGAGCGTTCCCTTCGCGGACCACATGAGGAGCCGCGCCCCGGTGGGCCGACCGGCGGCTGAGCCTGTCGAGCTCCAGGTCCGCACGGGGCTCAGCGTGCCGTTCAATCCCTACATGCTCGGCGCCCATGCCGAGGAGCTGTTGAAGAAGCGCATCATGATCTCGCCGGTCGTCGTCCAATGGCGCTACCGCGTGGCGAGCCCGGCGGACTTCACGGGCTGGCTCGCCACCCGCGAGATCCTGCTCAGCGAAGGCCGCATCTCGTCGGACGCGGAGCTCAAGGGCGTCCGCTACGGCGGCACCTACCGGCTGGCGGGCGACGATGACCGTGCGACCTTCAAGACGGTCTGGGGCTACACGAGCGAGGCCGCTATGCAGTCGATGCATCGCCTGTGCAGCGACGACTCGGTCACGGCGACCCTCGTGCAGCTCGAGCTGATCGAGTTCGTCAGGGGGCTCAGGACGCTCATCGCCGAGGCAGGGGAGCAGCATTTCACTGAGGAAGTCATGATCTCGGCCGCCGCGGGGCAATGTTAGAGGCTTTCCGGTTGAGACTGAGACGCTCGCAGCGAGCACGTCTCCCTTCCCACTTGCGGGGAGGGGTCGGGGGTGGGGCTGCTCTTGCGCCGACGTCTCATCCGTGGCCCCACCCCACCCGCGCATCGCCCCTGCGGCCCGATGCGCCGCCCTCCCCGTCAAGGGGAGGGCATCGTATCGGCCGACGACCCACCCTCATCCCACCCCTCTCCTGCAGGAAGGGAGATCAAGCGTGAGCTGATTTGTTTCGATTCAAGTCGAGCACACTCTAGCTCGCGCGGAGGCACCAACCCGATCGAGACGGCGCGCCCACGCGGCCGGTCGCCCTCGCACGAGGAGCCCGCATCCTGATCCAGAAAGCTGTCATGCCGGCGAGCACGCGCCGCTTCAACCTGGGCGTCATCTGCGGCCTGATGGCGGCTGCGATCTGGGGCGGCGGCGCCGTGGTCTCCCGGCATCTCGTGACGACCAGCCTCGATGTCTGGGACATCACGCTGCTGCGCTACGCCGGCTGCTTCCCCGTCGCGCTGTTGCTCGTGCTGGTGTTGGGTGAGCGCGTCCGGCTGGCGATCGGCTGGCCGCGCGTCGCCGTGCAGCTATTGCTTGCGGGGCCGCTCTACCACGCGCTGGTCGTAGCGGGGTATCGCCACGCCACCGCGGGCAGTGGAGCGTTGCTGCTGTCGGGGCTGCTGCCGGTGCTCGCTCTCGGTCTGACTTGCGCGCTGGCAGGCGCGCCGCCATCGCGGGCCGCTGCGGGCGGGATCACAGCGGTGCTGGCGGGGCTCGCCATTTTCAGCGGCCATGCCGGCGCTGCCGGCGTGTCGCCCTCGGGCGTCCTGATCTTTGCCACAGCGGCGCTGGCCTGGGCGCTGCTCAACGAGTGCGTGCGGCGCTGGCAGGTCGATCCCCTGAAGCTGACGGTCACGCTGGCGCTGTTCTCGCCGCTGTTCGCCCCCGTCTACCTGCTCGGCCGGCCGTCGCTGGGCCTCTCGGCGCCCCCGGCCGACATGCTGTTGCAGACCGCCTATCACGGCTGGCTGGTAGCGATCGGCGCGACCGCCCTGTTCTTCGCCTCTGTGCGCCTCGCCGGCGCGCCCGTCGCGGCCATCCTGCAGACCTTGTCGCCAGCCTTTTCCGCGGGACTCGGTGCGGCGATCCTGGGCGAGCCGCTGGAGCTGGCGCAAGTGGCCGGCCTCGCCCTGGCGCTGGTCGGGGTGCTGGTCACGATCCGGGGGCCAGGGACAGCACGGGCCGACAGCGTGCGCGTGCCCGGCGCGACTGGCTGGCTCCGCGCCGCAGCTCTTGGGGTCGACCTGCGTCCGTGGCAAAGCCGATGATCCGGGCTATGGATGGGTGCCGGACTGCGCCCCGGAGCGTTATAAGCTGAACGCATCGGCCATACCGGGAAGCGCCCTCGATGAGCACGCCGAGCCTGATCGCCGTCGACTGGGGCACGACCAACTTCCGCGCCTATCTCGCCGGCGCGGATGGCAAGGTCTTTGCGCAGAGGGAAAGCCCGAAAGGGATTCTCTCGGTCGAGAACGGCGCGTTTGCCGGCGTGCTGAGGGGCGAGGTCACCGCCTGGATCAGGGCGCACGGCACGCTGCCGGTCATGATGTCGGGCATGATCGGCAGCCGCCAGGGCTGGGTCGAGGCGCCTTACGTGCGCTGCCCCGCCGGCGTCCGCAGCATCGCCGCCGAGCTGACTGAGTTCGAGGTGGAGGGCATCGGCACCGTCCATCTCGTGCCCGGCCTCGATCATGTCCCCCCGGGCGAGCCTCCGGACGTCATGCGCGGCGAGGAAGCCCAGATCGTCGGCGCCATCGCCGCCCTGACGGCGCGGGAGGCCACCTTCGTCCACCCCGGCACGCATTCGAAATGGGTGGCGGTCTCCGGCGGCGCCATCACCGGCTTCACCACCTACATGACGGGCGAGGTCTACGGTGCGCTGAGGGGCCACACGATCCTGGGCCGGCTGATGAGGGACGGCGCACCGGCCGGCGGAGGGTTTCTGCAGGGCGTGGAGGCAGCGCGGCGCGGCGGGCCGGCCGGGCGCCTGCTGCACCAGCTCTTCAGCGTGCGCACGCTGGGGTTGTTCGAGCTGCTGCCGGCAGACGAGCTTCCGGAGTACCTGTCCGGCCTGCTGATCGGGGCCGAGATCGCGGCGTCGGCGCGCGCCGGGGAAACAATCACCATTTTCGGCAGCGACGAGCTCACCATGCGTTACGGCAAGGCCGCGGAAGCGCTGGGGGTGGCCTGGAACCGCGGCCCCTCCGACAGTGTTGTCGCGGGACACCTGCTGATTGCACGGGCCGCTGGACTGCTGGGAGCAGCACCATGATGGATCTCGACCGCGCCCTGGCCGAATGCCCGCTGGCCGCCATCCTGCGTGGCATCACCCCGGCCGAGTGCGACGCCGTCGGCGCGGCGCTCGTCGAAGCGGGCTTCCGCATCCTCGAGGTGCCGCTCAATTCGCCCGATCCGCTCGAGTCGATCCGGATCCTGGCGGACCGCTTCGGCGCGGGCGCGCTGATCGGCGCCGGAACCGTGCTGACGCCGGCTGACGTCGATCGGGTGAGCGACGCCGGCGGTCGGCTCATCGTCATGCCGCACAGCGATCCCGCCGTGATCGCGGCGGCGAAGGCCCGCAGCCTCGCATGCCTGCCGGGCGTCGCCACCCCGACGGAAGCATTCTCGGCGCTCGCCGCCGGCGCCGACGCCCTGAAGCTGTTCCCGGCCGAGGCCATGCCGCCGCCGGTGGTGAAGGCGTGGCGCGCGGTGCTCCCCGCCTCCGTGCGGCTGGTGCCGGTCGGCGGCATCGGCGCGCACAACCTCGCCGCCTACCTGGCGGCCGGCGCGGCCGGGTTCGGCATCGGCTCGGCGCTCTACAAGCCGGACAAGCCGGCCGGCGACGTGCGCCGGGACGCCAGGGCGCTCGCCGACGCCTGCAACCGGTCAATCCGGACCTCCGCGCTTTGAAGGCCGAGGCTCACAATCCGAGATAGGCCTTGCGCACGTTCTCGTCGGCGAGCAGGGCGCGGCCCGGGCCGGTGAGCGCGATGCGGCCGGTTTCCATGACGTAGCCGCGATCGGCGATGGCCAGCGCGGCCTGCGCGTTCTGCTCGACCAGGAGAACGGTGATGCCGCTCCTCGCGAGGCGCTGAATGACGTCGAGGATCTGGGCCGCGATCAGCGGCGCCAGCCCCATGCTCGGCTCGTCGAGCAGCAGCAGCCGCGGGCTGGCCATCATCGCGCGGCCGACCGCCAGCATCTGCTGCTGGCCACCCGACAGGGCGCCCGCCGCCTGCCGCCGCCTATCCTTCAGCACCGGAAACAGCTCCAGCACCTTGGCCATGTCGTCCTCGGGCGCGGGTCCGGACCGCCGCCAGGCGCCGAGCCGCAGGTTGTCCTCGACGGTGAGCGGAGCAAAAACCTGGCGGCCCTCCGGCACCTGGACGATGCCGAGCCCGACGCGCAGATGGGAGGCGGCGCGCGTGATGTCCTGCTCCTCGAACAGGATGCGGCCGCCGCTCGCAGCGTGCACGCCCGAGATCGTCCGCAGCAGCGTCGTCTTGCCCGCCCCATTGGCGCCGACGAGCGCGACGATCTCTCCCTGCCGGACGTCGAGGTCGAGTCCGTGCAGCACCTCGACCCGCCCATACCTGGCTTTGAGGTCCTCGACCCGCAGCATGGGTGCTCCCGCCCCTTGCGCTCTTTGCCGATCCCCATCTATCAGTTTGACCGACCGGACAGCCAATGCAATTCGCAACACCCGAAGTCCGGCAAGCGAGGAGGACGCCGTGACAGGCAGCACCATCCTGATGGAGATGCAGGAAGGCGTGGCCCGCGTCACGCTGAACCGCCCCGACAAGCTCAATAGCTTCAATGTCGAGATGCACGAGGCGCTGGCCTCGGCCCTCGAAGAGATCGAGCGCGACGCCGGCTGCCGCGCCGTGCTGCTGACGGGCGCCGGCCGCGGCTTCTGCGCGGGCCAGGACCTGTCGGATCGCCACGTCAAGCCCGGCGGACCGCCGAAGGACCTCGGGCTGACGATCGACGCCTACTACAACCCGCTCGTCCGCCGGCTGCGGGCGCTGCCGAAGCCCGTCGTGGTCGCCGTCAACGGCATTGCGGCCGGCGCCGGCGCCAACCTGGCGCTGCACGGGGACATCGTGCTCGCTGCCCGGTCGGCGAGATTCATCCAGGCGTTCGCGAAGATCGGCCTACTGCCCGACTCAGGCGGCACCTGGCTGTTGCCGCGGCTCCTGGGCGAGGCGCGCGGGCGGGCACTGGCGATGCTGACCGAGCCGCTGCCGGCCGAACAGGCGGAAGCCTGGGGGCTGATCTGGAAGGCCGTCGACGACGACAAGCTGATGTCCGAGGCGGCGGCGATCGCGAAGTCGCTGGCAGCCGGGCCGACGCAGGCGTTCGCCGCCATCAAGGAAGCGATGCTCCAGGCCGCAACCAGCACGCTCGACGCGCAGCTCGACCGCGAGCGCGAGCTGCAGCGCAGGCTCGGCTTCACCCCCGACTACCAGGAAGGCGTCGCCGCCTTCATCGAGAAACGCGCCCCGCGCTTCACCGGAAAAACCTGATGGCTCCGGCACAGCATTCGCACCGCCTCGAGCCCGGGAGCTGCCGGGAATGACCGCCTGCCCTCGAGCGCAAGCCATCGCCCGCCAGTGCGCGGACGCCATGTGGGCCGACGACAGCGCCAGCCGCGGCCTGGGCATGGAGCTCGTCGACATCGGCCCCGGCGAGGCACGGCTGGCGATGACCGTCACGGAGAGCATGGTCAACGGCCATGGCGTCTGCCACGGCGGATTCATCTTCACGCTGGCGGACAGCGCCTTCGCGTATGCCTGCAACACCTACGGCGACAGCGTCGTCGCGCAGCACTGCTCCGTCACCTTCATCGCGCCGGGCCGGATGGGCATGCGGCTCGTCGCCGACGCCAGGGAGCGGCACCGTGCCGAGCGCAGCGGCATCTACGACATCAGGGTGACCGACGAGCAGGGGACGGTGATCGCCGATTTCCGCGGCCACTCGCGCACGGTTCCCGGCGGACTGCTGACCAGCAACTCGGAGTGAGAACATGCGACCGGCTTATCTCGTCACCGGCATCAGAACGCCGATCGGGCGTTACGGCGGCAGCCTGGCGAGGGTCCGGCCGGACGATCTCGGCGCCCATGCCATCCGTGAGCTGATGGCGCGCGTCCCGTCCGTGCCCGGCTCGGCCATCGACGACGTGATCTTCGGTTGCGCCAATCAGGCCGGCGAGGACAACCGCAACGTCGCACGCATGTCGGCCCTGCTCGCCGGGCTGCCGGCCGACGTGCCCGGCGTCAGCATCAACCGGCTGTGCGGATCGGGCCTCGACGCGCTGGCCCAGGCCGCCCGCGCCATCCGCACAGGCGAGGCCGAGGTCGTCGTCGCCGGTGGCGTCGAGAGCATGTCGCGCGCCCCGTTCGTCATGGGCAAGGCGGCGGAGGCGTTCTCGCGCCAGGCGGAGATCCACGACACGACGATCGGCTGGCGTTTCGTCAACCCGCTGATGAAGGAGGCCTACGGCATCGATTCCATGCCCGAGACGGCAGAGAATGTCGCTGCCGAGTTCCGCATCTCGCGCGCCGACCAGGACGCCTTCGCGCTCCGCTCGCAGATGCGGGTGGCGGCTGCGCAGAAGCGCGGACGGCTCGACAAGGAAATCGCCGCCGTCGCCATTCCGCAGCGCAAGGGCGAGCCCGTCGTCGTCGCGAAGGACGAGCACCCGCGAGAGACCACGATCGAGCAGCTCGCCAAATTGCCGACCCCCTTCCGCAAGGGCGGGACCGTGACCGCAGGCAACGCCTCCGGCGTGAACGACGGGGCGGCGGCGCTGCTCGTCGCCTCGGCGGCGGCCATCGACAAGTACGGGCTGATGCCGCTGGCGCGGGTCGCCGGCGCCGCCACCGCGGGCGTCCCGCCACGGATCATGGGCATCGGGCCGGCACCGTCGTCGCGCAAGCTGATGGATCGGCTCGGGCTCGGGATCGCCGACTTCGACGTCATCGAGCTCAACGAGGCGTTCGCCGCCCAGGCGCTGGCCGTCACCCGCCAGCTCGGGCTCCCAGACGACGCCGAGCACGTGAACCCGAACGGCGGCGCTATTGCCCTCGGGCATCCGCTGGGGATGTCCGGCGCGCGTCTCGCTTTGACCGCGGCCATCGAGCTGCGGGAGCGCAACGCGCGCCGCGCGCTGTGCACCATGTGCATCGGCGTCGGCCAGGGCATCAGCCTCGCACTCGAGGCCGCATGAGTTTCCCCCTCCCATCCTCGATGGGGGAGGAATCGAAGGGAGCCCAAAGCCATGCTCGACCTGACTCCGCGGCGGCAGGATCTCGACCCCATCGAGATCGCGTCCCGCGACGAGATCGCCGCCATGCAGCTCATCCGGCTGCAGCGGACGCTGCGGCACGTCTACGACAACGTCCCGCACTACTGGAAGAAGTTCGATGCCGCCGGCGTGCATCCGGACGATCTCGGCTCGCTGGATGATCTGGCGAAGTTCCCGTTCACGACCAAGGCGGACCTGCGCGAGAATTATCCGTTCGGCATGTTCGCGGTGCCGCGCGAGCAGGTGGTGCGGGTGCATGCGTCCTCCGGCACGACGGGCAAGCCGACGGTCGTCGGCTATACGCTCCGCGACGTCGACATGTGGGCGGAGGTGGTGGCCCGCTCGATCCGCGCGTCCGGCGGCCGGCCCGGCATGAAGGTTCACGTCTCCTATGGCTACGGCCTGTTCACCGGCGGGCTCGGCGCCCACTACGGGGCGGAGTGGCTTGGCTGCACGGTCATCCCCGTCTCGGGCGGCATGACCGAACGGCAGGTGCAGCTCATCTGCGATTTCGCGCCCGACATCATCATGGTGACGCCCTCCTACATGCTGGCGATCCTCGATGAATTCCGCCGGCAGGGCATCGATCCGCGCGAGTGCTCGATGAAGGTCGGCATCTTCGGGGCCGAGCCGTGGACCAACGCCATGCGGCAGGAGATCGAGCAGGCCTTCGACATGCACGCGGTAGACATCTATGGCCTGTCGGAGGTGATCGGACCCGGCGTCGCCAACGAGTGCGTCGAGACCAAGGACGGCCTGCACATCTGGGAGGACCACTTCTACCCGGAGATCATCGATCCCGAGACCGGCAAGGTGCTGCCGGACGGCGAAAAGGGGGAGCTCGTCTTCACCTCGCTGACCAAGGAGGCTATGCCGATCATCCGCTATCGCACGCGCGACCTGACGCGGCTGCTGCCGGGCACGGCGCGCACCATGCGGCGGATGGAGAAGGTCACCGGGCGCTCGGACGACATGATGATCGTGCGCGGGGTCAACGTGTTCCCGACCCAGATCGAGGAGCATATCCTGAAGGTGAAGGGCCTCGCGCCGCACTACCAGATCGTCCTGACGCGCGCACATCGGCTCGACGAGATGGAGGTTCTGGTCGAGGCGGGTATCGGCGGCGGAACCGACAGGGAGGCCGCTGCCGCCGATCTCGGCCATCGCATCAAGAGCGGCATCGGCATCGCGGCGAAGGTGACCGTCGCGGAGCCCGGCGGCATCGAGCGCTCGCAAGGCAAGGCCCGCCGCGTCATCGACAAGCGGCCGCGTGATTAGTCTCCGGCACGCCACAAGAATGGAACCAGAACGCCCGCTGTGCCGTGCTGTCGAAACGGTGCTGGCCGGGGCCGGCCAGCCGACCGCCTGGTCGGTCATCATGACCGTGTTCGGCGATGCGGCCGTGCCCCGCGGCGGCTCGCTCTGGACAGGCAGCCTGATCGAGATCACGGCGCTGCTCGGGTTCAACGGCGGCGTCGTTCGCACGGCCCTGTCGCGCCTGGTGGCCGACGGCTGGCTGGAGAGCAGCCGAGATGGCCGCCGCAGCTACCATCGGTTGACCGGTCACGGGCTGGAGGCCACCGAGGCGGCCGCGCGCCGCATCTACCGGGCGGGGGCGCCGGCCTGGGACGGCACCTGGGAGGTCGCCATCTCCATGGCCGGCAGTCCCGCAGGGAAGGCCGAGCTTCGCCGGCGGCTCACGATGTCAGGATTCGGCATGATCTCGGGCGAGACGTTTCTGCGGCCCGTGACGGTCGATGCTCCGAACTTCGACAAGGCCGAGCTGTTTCTCGTCCATGGGGCGGGGCGCGACGGCGGGACGGAGCCGCAACTCGCCGCCCGGGCCTGGGACCTCGATGCCGTCGCCCAATCCCATGCGCGCCTCGAGCAGCGGCTCGAGCCGCTCTTCCGCGCGTCCCTCGTCGCCGGCAGGGTAGGGCCGGCCGATGCTCTGGCAGCCCGCATTCTCCTGATTCACGAGTTCCGGCGCGTCGTGCTGCGTGATCCCGACCTGCCCGCCGAGTTGCTGCCGGCATCCTGGCCCGGATTCCGGGTCCGTCGGTCGGTCGCCGCCACCTACAAGCGGCTGCTCGGCGCGTCGGAGGACTGGCTGTCTCAGCACGCCAAGTCGAGGAGCGGCCCGCTCCCGCCGGCGGGGCGCGCGCTCGGCCAGCGGTTTGCGCCGGGCCGGGCGGGCTGATCGTCATATTACATCCCCCGCCGTTGACGAGGGCACATCTGTTACATATCTTTAATCGTCAGATCGAGGAAGGCGACCATGTACGCCCAGGCGCTCGACCAGAAGGACAAGTCCGCCGAGCCACAGGCCGACGACGCGGCGCGCATGGAGCGGTTCCAGGCGCGGATCGATGCCGAAGAGAAGATCGAGCCCAACGACTGGATGCCGGAAGCCTACCGGCGCACGCTCATCCGCCAGATCTCGCAGCACGCCCACTCCGAGATCATCGGCATGCAGCCGGAGGGCAACTGGCTCACCCGCGCGCCGACGCTGAAGCGCAAGGGCCAGCTCCTCGCCAAGATCCAGGACGAGGCGGGGCACGGCCTCTATCTCTATGCCGCCGCCGAGACGTTCGGGGTGACCCGCGAGGAGCTCTACGAGCAGCTCCTGTCCGGCAAGGCCAAGTACTCGTCGATCTTCAACTACCCGACGCTCACCTGGGCCGACATCGGCGTCATCGGCTGGCTGGTCGACGGCGCCGCGATCATGAACCAGATCCCGCTGTGCCGCTGCAGCTATGGTCCCTACGCCCGCGCCATGGTGCTGGTGTGCAAGGAGGAGTCCTTCCATCAGCGGCAGGGCTACGAGATCATGCTGGCGCTCTGCCGCGGCACGCCGGAGCAGAAGGCGATGGCGCAGGATGCGCTCGAACGCTGGTGGTGGCCCGTACTGATGATGTTCGGCCCGTCGGATCGCGACAGCCAGCACGGCGAGACCTCGATGCGCTGGAAGATCAAGCGTTTCTCGAACGACGGCTTGCGCCAGAAGTTCATCGACGCGACGGTGCCGCAGGCGCAGCACCTGGGCCTGACCGTCCCCGACCCGCAGCTCGCGTTCAATGCCGAGACCGGGCATTGGGAGCACGGGCCCATCGACTGGGCGGAGTTCAACCGGGTGCTCGCCGGTCATGGTCCGTGCAACGTGCAACGCATGCGGCGCCGCACGCGGATGCATGAGGATGGCGCCTGGGTCCGGGAGGCAGCGGCGGCATACGCAGCCAAGAAGCGGGCGCGCGCGCAGAGGCCGGCAGCCTAGCCCTGCCGAAAAGCCAGGATTGGAGAGGGTCGATCATGACCGAAGCCCCGACGCCGCTCTGGGAGGTGTTCATTCGCCCCCGCAACGGGTTGGCGCACCGCCACGTCGGCAGTCTGCACGCCGCCGACGCCGAGATGGCGTTGCAGAGCGCGCGGGATATCTACACCCGCCGCGGCGAGGCGCTGTCGATCTGGGTCGTGCCCTCGAGCGCCATCGTGGCCTGCGATCCCGCCGACAAGGGCATGATGCTCGAGCCGACCGCGACCAAGATCTACCGGCATCCGACCTTCTACGAGGTGCCGGAGGAAGTCGGGAACATGTGACGTGCCGAATTCAACTCCACCGGTCGCGGGCGGGCAAGGTTGGACGGCCATGAGGCCATCGGCGGACCCGATCAACCCCGATCGGCGCGCCGCCTGGCTCATCCGCCTGGGCGACGACGCCCTGATGCTGGGCCACAGGCTGTCCGAATGGTCGAGCCGTGCGCCGACGCTGGAGGAGGACATCGCACTATCCAACCTCGCCCTCGACTTGATCGGGCAGACCCGCGCCTTCTACCAGCACGCCTGCAAGCTCGAAGGCGGCATGCGAGACGAGGATGGGCTGGCGTTCCGCCGCAGCGAGCACGAGTTCCGCAACGTGCAGCTTGTCGAGCAGCTGAATGGCAACTTCGCCGATACTATCGTCCGCCACGTGCTGTTCTCGGCGTTCGCGTATCCGTTCCATCGAGCGCTGTCACGGTCGCACGACCCGGAGGTCGCCGGCATCGCGGCGCGCGCCGGCAACGAGATGGCCTACCACCTGCGCCATTCGGGCGAGTGGCTGATCCGCCTCGGGGACGGCACGGCCGAGAGCCACGCAAAGGCGCAAGCCGCGCTCGATATGCTGTGGCCCTATGTCGACGAGTTGTTCGCTTCCGATGCGCTCGACCGGGAGATGGCCGAATCGGGATTCGGCGCCGACCCGGCCCAAGTGCGACCGGCCTTCGACTCGGCCGTCGAACGGGTTTTGAGCGAGGCCACGCTGGAGCGGCCCCCCGCGGCACCGGGCCATCGCGGCGGGCGCGACGGCGTGCACACCGAGCACCTCGGCCATCTGCTGGCCCAGATGCAATACCTGCAGCGGGCCCATCCCGGCGCGAGCTGGTGAGGCAACATCATGCCTGAATGGAACGAGGCCGATCTGGCGAGCAAGCGCAGGCGCGCCTACGAGGCGGCGGCTGGCGTGCGCGACCCGGAGATCCCGGTGCTCACCATCGCCGACCTCGGCATCCTGCACGACGTCAGCATCGGCCCCGGCGGGCGCATCGACGTCGTCATTCTTCCGACCTACTCCGGTTGTCCGGCCATGGGCATCATCCAGATCGAGGTCGAGACGGCGCTGGCGAGGGCCGGGTTCGCTCACGCCAACGTCCGCCTCTCGCACTCGCCACCCTGGAGCACGGACCGCATGTCGGATGAAGGGCGCGAGAAGCTGCGCGCCTGCGGCATCGCACCACCGTCCCGCGGCGCCGGCAAGCGCTCGCTGTTCGAGACCGGAGAGGAGGTCGCCTGCCCGCGCTGCGGCTCGCCGGGAACGGAGAGGATCTCCGAGTTCGGCTCGACCGCCTGCAAGGCGCTATGGCGCTGCACGAGCTGCCGGGAGCCCTTCGATTATTTCAAATGCATCTGATCGGGCCGGCAGATCCGGCGCGGGAAATCGGAACAATGCACGATTTCGAGAAGCTGACGATCACCGGGGTGCGCCGCGAGACGCCCGACGCGATCTCGGTGACGCTCGCCGTGCCGCCGGCATTCGCAGACGCCTTTCGCCACCAGCCGGGACAGCACGTGGCGCTGCGCGTCCTCGTCGATGGGCAGGAGCTGCGGCGCACCTACTCTCTCTGCTGCGGACCGGAGGACACGGATCTGCGCATCGCCGTCAAGCGGGTCGCCGGCGGGGTCGTCTCCAACTGGGCCAACGCCACGCTCGACACGGGGCAAACCATCGATGTCATGCCGCCGTCCGGTCGCTTCATCCTGCCCGCCGGCGATGGCCGGCCCCGCCATCTGGTCGCATTCGCGGCGGGCGCCGGCATCACGCCGATCATCGCCATCGTCAAGCATGCGCTGGCGCGGGAGCCGGCGACGGAGGTGAGCCTGTTTTACGGCAACCGCAGCCCCGAGACGATCCTGTTCCGCGAGGAGCTGGAGGACCTCAAGGACCGCAATCTCGATCGTTTCCGGCTCGCCCACGTGCTGTCGCGCGCAGGAGCGAGCGAGACGGCTCTTTTCGAGGGCCGGATCGACCGCGAGAAGGTGACGACGATCGCCCGCAAGCTCGTCGATCTCGGCCAAGTCGACCATGTCTTCCTGTGCGGGCCGGGGGGGATGATCAAAGAGGCGCGCAATGCCCTTATCGCCGAGGGCCTTGCACGCGAGCGCATCCATCATGAGTTCTTCGCGCCAGGCGGCGGCGCCTACCAGAAGCGTCCGGATCCGCCGCCCGCCGCCGCGCCGCAAACCGAGGGCGCCGAGGCCGTTGCCGTCCTCGACGGGATCCGCCACACCTTCACCGTGCCGGCCGGCGAGCGCGTGGTCGATGCTGCCCTGAAGGCGGGCGTGCGGCTGCCCTACTCGTGCAAGGGCGGGATGTGCTGCACCTGCCGCTGCAAGCTGCGCGAGGGGGACGTCGCAATGGACGTCAACTACTCGCTCGAGTCATGGGAGCTCGAGGCCGGCTATGTGCTCGCCTGCCAGTCCCGCCCGCTGACGCCGCGGATCGAGCTCGACTTCGATGCGACCTGACCGGTGCTTTGGTGTAGTCTTGGGAAATGGGGGGCAGTGGCCAAACGAAGGAGCAGCCATGGCCTTTGAAGACGTGCAGGCGGAGCTCGGTCTCCTGCTGACCCAAATGGAGAACGAGAGGCGCCCCGAGGATCGTCACGAGATCTATCTCGTGGTCATGCGCAAGCTGAACGAGCTCAGGGCCTATGGCATGCCACTGCCGCAGGACCTCGTCGAGCTCGAGCAGAACCTCGAGAAGGAGTTTGAGGCCGAGCAGCGCGGCGACGCGACATGAGGCGCTGGCGCGTTCCAGTGCAAGCTTGACCCTGGCACGCGCGGAGCCCGACGCTTCGACCCAACAAGCGGGAGTTTTTCAAATGCAGCGCGTGCAGTGCCAGGGCGTGCATCACATCACGCTGGTGGGCGCCGACCGCCAGACCTCGATCGATTTCTGGCAAGGCGTGCTCGGGATGCCGTTCGTCTTCGAGCAGCCGAATCTCGACGCTCCCGACCAGAATCACCTTTATTTCGACCCGGGCGACGGACGGCTGATCACCATCTTCACGAGCGAATCCTGGCAGCGGGATTCGACCCCCAACCCGACCGGCACCGGCAACGTCCACCACATCGCGTTCGCCGTATCGCGGGCCACCTTCACGCAGGCCGCCGGCCGGCTGCGCTCCCGCGGATTCGCCAACTCGGGGGAGGTGGACCGCGGCTTCATGCACTCGCTCTATTTCCGCGATCCGCTCGGCCAGCTCCTGGAGCTGGCCTGCTACAAGTTCGAGCCACCGGCCGGCGCCAGCCACGCCGACGTTCTCCGCGAGGCGCACAGGATTCGCGTCGCGCAGGCGGCCCGAAACATCACCGACGAGCACCTCGCCGACGCCATCGAGGCGCTGTCGCAGCCCCGGGAGCCTGCGGGCAGCTAGGGCTTTCTGGTTCAGATGAAGACGTCCAAGTCCCCTCTTCCAAATGAAATGTGGAAGGTTAGGGGTCAGCGCTTAAGGGGTCAGCCGCTCACCGGCTTTGCCGACCCTCGATGACGAAACGATTGCCACTGCATACCCACACCGTCATTCCCGCGGAGGCGGGAATCCACGACACGCCGCAGATCAGGTGTGGAGAGTTGCGTGGATGGCCGCCTTCGCGGCCATGACGGAAGGAAGGGCAAAGGGACCAGGCGGAACACTGCCCTTCGGCTCAGTTTCGTTTCAGACCCCGGGTCTGACCCCCGGCGAGCACAAATTCGCGCTGTGCTCGCGGCTGCCTCTCACCCCGACCCTCTCCCGCGCGCGGGCAGAGGGGGGATCTGGGGCAAAGGAATCGATTCGATCAGAAAGGCCAGAGCCGTCCCCCATGGTCCGAGGGCCTATCCGATCGCGCGCAGCGACTTCGTGCGCGCCTGGCCGGCCGCCATGAGGAAGCTCAAGTCGCTGCCGCCCAGGATCAGGCGGACGCCGAGGCCGATGTAGCGCCTGAGGCCCTCGTCCGAGTACACGCCACCCATGCCCGCCCACTTGCCGTGCTTGCGGCAGGCGGCCACCATGACCTCGTAGGCGTGCGCCACGCGCTCGTGCATCAGCTCGCCGGGGATGCCCATCTCACAGGTAAGGTCGTTGGTGCCGATCAGCAGCGCGTCGATGCCCGGCACGGCGGCTATCGCCTCCGCGTTGGCGATCGCCTCGGGCGTCTCCAGCATGACGACGACCAGCATGTTGGCGTTGAGGGTGGCGGCGGCCTCGGCGAGCGGCGCGGCCGCGAAACCGAGCTGCGGCATGGCGCCGGTGATCGAGCGATGGCCTGCCGGCGGCAGCTTGAGGCGATCGACGATCTCGCGCGCCTCCGCCGCCGTGTCGACATGTGGCATGACGATGCCGAAGGCGCCGCCGTCGAGCGCCCGCGTGGCAAGGTCGTAGCGGGCCTTCGGCACCCGCACGATCGGCGAGATGCCGACGCCGAGCGCGGCCACCGAGATCTGCACCGCGGTGTCGAGCCCGATGGCGCCGTGCTCGAGATCGATGAACAGCCAGTCGAAACCGCAGGTCTTCATGGCGCTGGCGATATCGACCGTCCGCGCCTGGCGCAGGCCGATGCCGATCGCAAGCTCGCCATTCTGCAGGCGCTCGCGCGCCGGGTTCCCGATGCTCAGCATCGTTCTTTGTCCTCTCCAGTCGCCGCGGGGCGGATTGTGACGTCAAGCGGCCCGGATAAGCAAGGCGGACAGCGCCCGCTGCAGCATTCAACGGGCGGCGCTGGCCTGCCTCTCCACGGCACGCGGCGTCGCGCGCACGGAGGCCTGGAGCTCCGTCAGCCTGGCGCGCACGCGTTGCTCGGCGTCACGGAAACAGTCTCGCTCACGCTCGCGGCGCTGGAGGGCTTCCGCTGCCGCCGCTGCTGCTTCCTCGGCAGATAACTGAGTATTCGCGCCTGCGGCGGCGGCGTCGTTGGCCGGAGCGTTGGAGGCCGTCACTCGCGGCCGGGTCCCCGGCTCTTCATCGGTATAGGTGCACTTCGGCTCCGGCGTCCGGGCCAACAATTGGGCGGGCACCTCCGGAGCCGCCAGCGCGGTCGGAGAACGAGGCATCGGCTCGACGACACAACCGCTGGCAGCCAGCGACAGCGAGATGCATCCGGCCAGGCTGCCCCCGAGGCGTGCCCACGTCGATCTGCGGCGCTCACGACCGGTTTGCTTGCGCAGGCGCGCGGGAGCCTCGAACGGCTGACTCATGGTACTGCCCCTTCGATCTCCCCGAGCGAGGGTAAGCACCAGGATTATGTCGAGAGCTTGTTATGCTGCGGACACGCCTTACGTCGGCGAGCCTCATCCAGCGGCGACACCCCACGTCCTGGCCGCGAACGCCGGATAGGTTTCGGCCACCTGGCGGGCCACGTCGGTGCGCAGCAGCGCGAGCGCATTCCGGTCGAGCGGCTTCGTCGTGGGCACGCGGCCCGCAGCGGCGAAGTCGAATCCTGTCGCTGCCCGTACCTGCGCGGGACTGACGCCAGGGTGAACGCTCTCGAGCCGGAACCGACGGCCGGCCTTCTCGAACGCGAACACGCACAGTCCCGTGACGAGCGCATGGGGGCCGCCGGGGCGAAATTCACCTTCCGGCGAGGTTCCCGCCGCACTGACGAAATCGACCTTGCTGACCAGCGTGCGGGGCGAGTGCTCCTCGCGGAACAGGATGACCCGCGGGATCAGATGGTAGAGGTAGGCCGAGCCGAACGAGCCAGGGAACCGCACCTTGCTCTGCGGATAACCGCCGAGGCCCACCAGATTTATGTTCGCGCCGCCGTCGATCTGGCCGCCGGAGAGGAAGAACGCGTCGATGCGCCCCTGGGCGGCGCAGTCGAACAGCTCGCGGCCCCCGTCCGTGAAGGGGTTGTGCCGGCGGCTGCCGAGCAGCGAGACGCGCAGCGCGCCGCCGGAGAGCGCCCGCGCCAGGAGCGCCGCCGAGCCTGGAATGGGCGAGCTGGCGCCGACCGCCACGTGGCCGAGCCCGTCGAGCATGCGGGTGATGGCGCCGATCATGACCTCCGCCCGGCTGACGCCGTCCGGCCGAGCAGCGCTCATGCCGTCACCTTCGCGAAGATGGCCTCGTCCGCCCAGCGCCGGAAGCCTTCCTCCGTCCGAGCCGCCTCGACGTAGGCCGCGAGCGCCTCGACATCGGGCGGGTAGGCGCCGGCGAGGCCGACCGGGCGGGCTCCGCCTGGCGCCACGGCGATGGTCGAGACGTAGAGCGCGGGAATCGTGCCCGCCGCCATCGTCTCGTCGGTGAGGAAATCCGTGTCCTCGATGCGCTCCACCGTGACCAGCGTGGATCGCGCCGCGTGAGCCATCAGCATCAGCTCGCGGCGCACGCCGATCCACACGTTGCCGGCGCGGTCGGCGGCCCGCGCGTGGAACAGCGCGACATCGGGCCTGATCGCAGGCAGCAGGACGATCGGGTCGCCGCCGGCTCCGAGGGGATTGTCGATCACCTTCCAGTCGGGCCGGTGGGCGAGGAGGTCAGAGCCCAGGATGCCCCGCAGCGGCATGAACGGGATGCCCTTCTCTGCCGCCTGCAATCCGGCATGGATCGCCGGGCAGGTCGCGTCCTTCATCGCGATCCGCCCCCGGCGGATAGCGGCGGCAAAGCGCGGCGGCAGTCCGTGCTCGCCGAGCGTCATCGCCGCCGCCTCGACGCTCGCCACGCAGCCTGCGCCGATCAGCCAGTCGGCCTGGAAACCGCCGCTCGGCACGCCGATGAGATGCAGGTTCCGGCATCGGCGGCGGATGAGCGCCTTCACCGCCTGCATGGCGCAACCCGAGTAGTCGGGCGGGATCGCGAGGCTGGCGGCATCCGGGATGCGCCTCGCGAGCTCCTCCAGCTCGATCACCATTTCACGGCACCTGCGGTCCAGGAATCATAGCCTAGCTAAGCCGCGCCGGACGGGGTGGTCAATCGAGGCTCTGGCGCTGACACGCCTCGAGATGGCACAACGGCTCTCGACGAAACGGGCGAGCCCAGGAGATTTCCGGCGGAATGCAGAGCGACCGCGAGCAAGCCTACAGGCCTTGCGTAGGCATCATGATCATCAACCGCGAGGGGCTCGTCTGGATCGGGCGCCGGGCCGATGCTCCGGGCGAGCCGGAAGGGCCGGGCTCCTGGTGGCAGATGCCGCAGGGCGGCATCGATTCCGGGGAGGACCCGCGCAAGGCAGCGCTGCGCGAGGTCAAGGAGGAGACGGGGATGAGCACGGTCGAGGTCGTGGCCGAGCACCCGGAATGGCTGCGCTACGACCTCCCGCCGGGCATCACCGGAACGGCCTGGAGCGGCCGCTGGCGCGGACAGCGGCAGAAATGGTTCCTGGCCCGGTTCCTGGGCGAGGACTCGGAGGTGAACCTTGCCCCGGCGGCCGGGCACCAGGTCGAGTTCGACGCCTGGCGCTGGGCGCAGCTCGAGGAGCTGCCGGCACTGATCGTTCCGTTCAAGCGGGCCGTATACGAAGCCGTCATCGCCAACTTCGCGCCGCGGGCGAGCCGGCTCGCGGGCACGACCGGAAGCTAGCCTCGAGGGTTCAGCGGGAATGAAGGCCGGGCCGATCATACGCCGCGCGCGGCGATCCGGCTGATGGTAGGCTGCGATTCGCAAATCATGCAGGAAGACGAGAGCGCTCGTGAGCTCGAAACGCCGGGCCCGCCGGCTTGATCTTCCCAGCCGGCGCTGCGTGGGGATCATGCTGCTGAACAAGCGCGGCCAGGCCTGGATCGGCCGGCGCCAGCCGAAATGGCTTCAGCCCAGCGCCGGCCCCATCTGGCAGATGCCGCAGGGCGGCATCCTGAAAGGCGAGCTGCCGCGCGATGCCGCCCTGCGCGAGCTCGAAGAGGAGACCGGCGTCACGTCCGTGGAGGTCCTCGCCGAGATCCCCTACTGGCTGAGCTGGCAGCTTCCCGAGGATCTCGTCGGCATCGCGTTGAAGGGGCGCTACAGCGGCCAGCGCCTGCGCTGGTTCGCGATGCGCTTTCTCGGTGACGACAGCGAGGTTCTGCTGACCCCGCCAGACGGCAAGGCCGAGTTCGATGCGTGGCGCTGGGCCGACCTCGACGAGATCCCCGGGCTGGCGCTGCCCTTCAAGCGCCCGGTCTACGAGGCCGTGGTCCGGGAGTTCGACCACCTCGCATGAGGCACAGGGCGAAAGCGGGTGAGAATCCGTTCAGGCGCGGCCAGCCTGCAGCGCCCGCAGGCGGTCCACCGCCTCCTGGGCCATGAAGCGCGCCTCGTCGTCCTCGGCTTCGTCCAGCTCCGCCTGCGAGATCGCCAGCTCGGCCGCGACAGCCGAGGACGCGTCCGCATCGAACGCGGTCTGCGCCAGCACGGTCAGGCGGTCAGGCTCGACCTCGGCAAAGCCGCCCTTGACGAAAACGCGGCGCGTGCGGCCCGGGAGTTGCACGGCGAGGACGCCGGGGCGCAGCATGGCGAGCAGCGGGGCGTGGTTCACGAGAACTGCGAAGTCGCCCTGCGCGCCGGGCAGCACGACCTGCTCTGCGTTCTCGGACAGCAGCACCCGCTCGGGGCTCACCAGCTCGAACTTGAATGTATCGGCCATGATCTTTCCTCAGCCTCGGGGCCCATGACGCGTGCGCACCCGCGGACAGGTTCGCTCATTCGTCGTCATCCGGGTTTGCCGCAGCCTTCGCCTGGACGTCCTCGGCGGTCTGCACGCGGGTGCCGCAGAACGGGCAGAAGTACATCGGATGGTCCACCATGCCGGGCTCGTCCTCCTCGAGATCGACGAGCCCGACCGCCAGATAGAGCACGCCGTCGCGACCCTCGGTGACCAGCGGCTCGAAGTCCTCGCCGGCCATCGCCTCCTTCAGCTCGTCGCAGCACGAGCCGAACTTGCCGCCGCTTTTCGCCTTTTTCGCTTCTGCCATGAAACTCCCCTGCCGCTCAGGCGGCCTCTGCCAGCTGCTCGGCCTTGGCCATTGCTTCCTCGATGCTGCCGACCATGTAGAAGGCCTGCTCCGGCAAGTGGTCGTAGTCGCCATCGCACAGGCCCTTGAAGCCCTTGATCGTGTCCTGCAGGCTTACGAGCTTGCCGGACGCGCCGGTGAAGACCTCGGCGACGAAGAACGGCTGCGACAGGAAGCGCTCGATCTTGCGCGCGCGCGCGACGATCATCTTGTCGTCCTCGCTGAGCTCGTCCATGCCGAGGATGGCGATGATGTCCTGCAGCGACTTGTAGCGCTGCAGGATGGCCTGCACCTGCCGTGCCACCGCGTAGTGCTCGTCGCCGACGATGCGCGGGTCGAGCATGCGCGAGGTCGAGTCGAGCGGGTCGACGGCCGGGTAGATGCCCTTCTCGGCGATGGAGCGCGCCAGCACGGTGGTCGCATCGAGGTGAGCGAACGAGGTCGCGGGCGCCGGGTCGGTCAGGTCGTCGGCCGGCACGTAGATGGCCTGCACCGAGGTGATCGAGCCCTTGGTCGTCGTGGTGATGCGCTCCTGCAGCGCGCCCATGTCGGTGGCGAGCGTCGGCTGATAGCCCACCGCCGAGGGGATGCGGCCGAGCAGCGCCGACACTTCCGAGCCCGCCTGCGTGAAGCGGAAGATGTTGTCGACGAAGAACAGCACGTCCTGGCCCTG
>JAHDXT010000089.1 GCA_023384095.1 Hyphomicrobiaceae bacterium | reverse complement strand
GGACCGTGCCGACGCCCTCGCCGTCGTCACCGGACAGAATCTTTGAATGGCCCTGAGAAGTGGTCGTCGCTGCTGTTTCAATCTCAGCCGAACAGGCTCTAGGCGGGGACGGGCCTGTCCCCGCCGGAGGGGCGCAGCGCTCCCGCCCTCTCCGCTTCCTCCAGCGTTCGGGCGAGCTCCTCGCGGGCCTTGTCGGCCTCGAGCTGCCGGCTCCAGAGGCCGGCGTAGAGGCCGCCCCTGGCGATGAGCTGGGCATGGGTGCCCTGCTCGACGAGACAACCCTTCTCCAGCACGAGGATGTTGTCGGCGTGCACGATCGTCGACAGCCGGTGGGCGATGACCAGCGTCGTCCTGTTCCGCGCGACACGGTCGAGCGCGTCCTGGATGTCCTTCTCGGTATGGCTGTCGAGCGCGCTGGTCGCCTCGTCCAGCATCAGGATCGGCGGCTGCTTGAGGATGGTGCGCGCGATCGCCACCCGCTGCTTCTCGCCGCCGGACAGCTTCAGGCCGCGCTCGCCGACCATCGTCCTGTAGCCCATCGGGAGCTGCTGGATGAAGCCGTCGATCTGGGCCAGCCTCGCCGCCTCGTAGACCTCCTCATCCGTTGCATCCGGGCGGCCGTACTTGATGTTGTAGAAGATCGTGTCGTTGAACAGCACGGTGTCCTGCGGCACCACGCCGATGGCGGCGCGCAGGCTCTTCTGGGTGACGTCGCGGATGTCCTGGCCGTCGATGGTCACCCGCCCGCCCGAGATGTCGTAGAACCTGAACAGGATGCGGCTGATGGTCGATTTGCCCGCGCCGGAAGGCCCCACGATCGCCACCATGCGCCCCGCCGGCGCCTCGAACGAGATATCCTTCAGGATCGGGCGGTCGGGCTCGTAGGAGAATTCGACGTTCTCGAAACGGATCGTGCCCTGATCGACACGCAGCGGCCTGGCGCCGGGCTTGTCCACGACTTCGGGAGCCTCGTTCAGCAGCGCGAACATGGTCTCGAGGTCGACGAGGCCCTGCTTTATCTCGCGGTAGACCATGCCCATGAAGTTGAGCGGCATGTAGAGCTGGATCAGGATGCCGTTGACCAGCACGAAGTCGCCGATCGAGTTCTGGCCGGCCATGATGCCGCGCGCGGTCAGCAGCATCACCAGCGTCATGCCCACCGTGAAGATGAGCGCCTGGCCGGAGTTGAGCACGCCCAGCGAGTAGTAGGTCCTGACGGCGGCGCTCTCGTAGCGCGCCATCGAGGTATCGAATCGCCGCACCTCCAGCTCCTCGTTGCCGAAGTACTTGACCGTCTCGAAGTTGAGCAGGCTGTCGATGGCCTTGGTGTTGGCGTCGGTATCGCTGTCGTTCATCTCGCGGCGGATGGCGATGCGCCATTCGCTGGCCGCGAACGTGAACCACATGTAGCCGCCGACCGTGGCCAGCACGATCAGCACGTACGTCCAGTCGAAGTAATAGAGCAGCACGCCGCAGATCAGCAGCAGCTCGAGCACCGTCGGCACCACATTGAGGATGCCCATGCGGATGATGAGCTCGATGCCGCGGGTGGCCCGCTCCACCACTCGGCTCAAGCCCCCGGTCCGCCGTTCCAGGTGGAATCGCAGCGACAGCCGGTGCAGGTGCTGGAAGGTGCGGTTGTTGAGCTCGCGCACGGCGTGCTGGCCGACCCTGGTGAAGAACATATCGCGCACCTGGTTCAGCACCATCATCAGCACGCGGCTGACGCCATAGGCCAGGATCAGGACGACCGCGGCCAGCCCGAGACCCTGGCCGACGCCGATGGGCGCCTCGCCCGGCGCGTTCGTGGCCAGCCAGTCCGTCGCCTGCTTGAAGAAGACCGGGATGGCGACGGTGACGAGCTTGGCCAGCACCAGCACGACGAAGGCCAGCACCACCCTCAGCCGCAGGTCGGGTCGGCCAGCAGGCCAGACGAACGGCAGCAGGCCGATGAAGACCGTCCAATGGTCTGCGCGGCCGCCGAGACCGAGCGTCTGCGAGCCGCGCCTGCGCCTCTGCGCCGCCTCGAGGGATTGCTGGATCGTCATATACCGCCTTTCAGGCCGAGGCTTCGCTGGCCTCGAGAGCCCCGGACGCTCGCCTGGCCCGTTGCGCACGTCAGGGTTGCTGTGCGCGGGCTGGCTGTCCGCCAGTGGATATACGTTCCCGGGAGGCGGTTGACGATCCCCCCGCCCGGCCACGCTGCGGGAACCGGCCCGGCCCGGTTGCTGTTGCATTTACCCGGGGACTCCAACCGGCAGTTCAGGCGGCCGCCAGCAGAAGCGACTGGTCCGACAGGCTCCCACGCTCGTCGGGCGGCCGGCGCCGTTCGTCCATGCCGGCGGTTCGTGGTTGCGCCGCAATTCGGTCCGGCCATAGGCTTACGAAATGCCATGTGAAGGGCAATATGACTAAGTACAGTCGATGCACTACGGTGAGGAAACCAAGAAATTGCAGGCAGTTCCGATGCAGCAGAAGATCGTAAACCGACGACCGGCCGGCGGAGTCCGGAACATATGCGTGTACTGTGGTTCCGGCGTGGGCGGCAAGCCCGGATACGCGGCAGCGGCGCGAACGCTCGGCCGGTCACTCGCAGCAGAGGGAGTAGGGCTTGTCTACGGCGGCGGCAGCCTCGGGCTTATGGGCGAGGTGGCCCGTGCGACGCTGGCGGCCGGCGGCCGCGTGACCGGCATCATCCCGGCCTTCCTCTCCGACCGCGAGCAGATGCTGCGCGACGTCGACGAGCTCGTCGTCACCGAGGACATGCACCAGCGCAAGATGCTGATGTTTCAGAAGTCGGACGCATTCGTCGCCTTGCCCGGCGGCATCGGCACGCTCGAGGAGCTGGTCGAGCAGCTCACGTGGTCGCAGCTCGGCCAGCACCAGAAGCCGGTCATCATCGCCAACATCGAGGGGTTCTGGACGCCGTTCCTCAAGCTCCTGGACCACATGCGGGCGGACGCGTTCATCCGGGAGGACCTGAAAGTCCGGTTCACCGTCGTCGACCGCGCCGAGGACATCGTCAAGGCGGCAATGGCGACCGCTCCGGGCGAGCCGCGGGCGACGGGCGACGCCGCGCTCATCTCCAGGATGTAGGGCCGCAGCGGCCGCCGGCGCGGATGGAGTTGCGAAGGCGGGTGCCGGCTGCTCGCCAGTGCGATAGTTTGTAGTGCGATTCGCAAAGCCGGCATCCGCCCTGAAGGAACGCGACCCGGTGGATCACCTGCTAGACGAGAACACGCGACGCGGGCACAAGCATCGCAACAGACTGCATTCGGTGCTGCTGCTGCTCGGGATCGGCGTGCTCCTCGGCCTTTCCGCCATGCTCTTGTGGGGCTGGGCCGGCCTCGTCTGGGCCGGGCTGGCGACCGTGCTGCTGCTGATCCTCGCCCCGCGCGTATCGCCCGACGCCGTCATGCGCATGTACCGCGCGCGCGAGGTCGACTCGCGCTTCGGCCCGGTCGGACGTGTCCTGGACATCATCTCCGAGCGGGCCGAGCTGCCGGCCCGCCCGCGCCTTTTCGTCATTCCGAGCACGACCCTCAACGCGTTCGCCACCGGCAGCGCCGGCAACGCGAGCATAGCGATCACCGAGGGTCTGCTGCGCACGCTGAGCCTGCGCGAGCTGGCGGGCGTGCTGGCCCACGAGGTGAGCCACGTCCGCAACAACGACCTCTGGGTGATGGGGCTCGCCGACGCCATGAGCCGCTTCACGCAGGCATTGTCGACCACGGCCGTGCTGCTCGCCGGCTTCAATTTCGTAGGCATGCTCGCCGGCATCACGCTCGTGTCGTGGTGGGCCATCCTGCTCCTCTATCTGGCGCCGCTGGTTTCCAGCCTGCTGCAACTCGGGCTGTCGCGCGCCCGCGAGTACGACGCCGACCTCGAGGGGGCCCTGCTGACCGGCGACCCGCGCGGGCTCGTCTCCGCTCTCCGCAAGCTCGAGCGCTATACCGGCCGCTTCTGGGAGGACCTCATGTTCCCCGTCCCCGGACGCCGGGTGCCGCACCCCTCGCTGCTGCGCTCCCACCCGCGCACGGAGGACCGGATCGCCCGTCTGCTCGAGCTCGAGACCCGGCCGAAACCGCCGCCCATCATCGGGGAGGGGGAAGCTGCCGCGGCGCCGGCGCCCTGGCGGGACGCTCCGATCGCGCCGCGCCTGCGCTGGCCGGGCGTCTGGTACTAGGCGGCGATGAAGCAGAGCGACCATGCAGACGGCACGTCGGGCAGCAGCGCCGATTGGGTGCGCGAACTCGTCCCGCGGGTCATCGCCCGCGAGCGGCGCGCCGTCGCCCGGGCGCTGACCGAGGCCGAGCGGCAGTCGCCGGCCTCGGGCGAAATTCTGCGCGGCCTGCAGGGCCATCTCGGACGCACCCTCGTGGTCGGGTTGACGGGCCCGCCCGGCGCCGGCAAGTCGACCCTTGCCGACGCCCTCGTGCGGGAGCTCAGGCGGCGAGGCTGCACGGTCGGCGTGATCGCGGTGGACCCGTCGAGCCCCGTCTCGGGCGGCGCCATCCTCGGCGATCGAGTGCGCATGTCGTCGGCGCTCGAGGACGACGGCGTATTCGTGCGCTCGCTCGCCGCCCGCGGGCATCTCGGCGGGCTCTCGCCGGCGGCGGTGCGCATGATCGACGTGCTGGACGCCGCCGGCTACGACCGCGTGCTCGTCGAGACGGTCGGCACCGGCCAGTCGGAGATCGACATCGCCCAGGTCACGGACGTGCGCGTCGTCGTGTCGGCGCCCGGACTCGGCGACGAGATTCAGGCGATGAAGTCCGGGCTGCTCGAGATCGCCGACATCCTGGTCGTCAACAAGGGTGATTGCGAGGGCGCCCGGCGCACGCTCCAGCAGCTCAAGTCGGCGCTGGCCATGCGCGCCGGAGGGCGGTCGCGGACGCCGGTTCTCGAGACGACGGCAACCACCGGGAACGGCGTGCCCGAGCTTTCGCAGGCGATCGAGGAGATGGGAGGCGCCCGGCTGGCGGTCGACCCTCGGGTGCGCCGGAGAATGCGTGCGCGCTACCTGATCGCGCGCGCCGCCGCCGATTTGATCGAGGCCGAGGTCCGCCAGGCGGACACCGCGCGCATCGACAGCCTCTCCGACGCGGTCCTCGAGGGCGGGCTGTCGGCGGCGGAGGCTGCGGTGCGACTCCTGTCCGAGAACCGCATGCGCTCGTCCTGAATAGCCTTTCATGGGTTCTGCTCGTCATCCGGGGTAAGCGTTCGCGCCGATGCGTGGATCCCGGCGCGGCCTGCTGCCTTGCCTGCCTGCGGATGCTGGAACCAATAGTCTGGCCGTCTGTTTCGTCGTTGAAAGAGCCGCCGAATCGGGGATTGCCGCACGCCGCGAACCGGCCGCGCCGGACGTGCCGCGGTGGTCCTCGTGACGAGGCTGCTCGTCAGCCGCAAGGCGCGCAGTGAAGCTCAGGAGCTGGAGTATCGGCCCAATGGCGAACGAACGCGATCGACCCGGTCAAGGGCCGGCAGTCGGTGAGATGAAGCAGACGCTGGAGCGCGGCGCGGCGTCGGCGCGCGAGCAGGCCCAGCAGCTCGGCGAAGGGGCTCAGCGCCAGGCGAGGCAGATGTCGTCGGACTTGCAGGACCAAGCGCAGAAAGTCGTCTCCGAGCAGAAGGAGATGGCGGCATCCGGGATCATGGACATCGTCTCTGCGATCCGCAGCGCGGCCGACGACCTGGAAACGCATCAGCAAGGGCAGGTGGCGAGCATGGCGCGCGGCCTTGCCGGCGGGCTCGAGGACTTCTCGCAGTCGATCGGCCGCCGCAACTTCCAGGACATGGTGTCGGACGTGGAGCGGTTCGCCCGCGACCACCCCACCGCATTCTTCGGCGGCGCGCTACTGGCGGGGTTGGCCATGGCCCGCTTCGCCAAGAGCTCGAGCCGCCATCAGACTGCCGCCCGCTCCGCCGCGCAGCGCGCCGGGCAGGGCGGCCAGCTCGCCGAGTTCGCCCGCCAGGAGCGAGAGCACGGCCTCGGCCCCGCGGCCGGCAGCACGAGGTAACGAGATGGCAGAAGTCAGACATACGGAAGTGAGGGCGGAGCTGCGGGGCGCGGATGTCAGGAGCGCCCGCTCGATCCCCGACCTCGTGACGGAGCTGGGGCGGGATGTTTCGTCGCTGGTCAGCAAGGAGGCGGGACTCCTCCGCGCCGAGGTGAGCGAGAAGCTCTCCAACCTGCAGACCGCGGGCGGCAGCCTCGCCGCCGCCGGCATCTGCCTGCTGGTCTCGCTGCTCATCCTGTTGCAGGCGCTCATCGTCGCGCTCACCAACCTGGGCCTCGGCGCCGGTTGGGCGTCGCTGCTGGTCGGCCTTGCCGTGGGCATCATCGGCGTGGTGCTGCTGCAGCAGGGCCGCTCACTGCTGGGCGAGGGCATCCTCCCCAAACGAACGCAGACACAAGTTCAGCGCGATGCCGAGATGTTGAAGGAGCAGGTCAAGTGACAGAGACCCCAGGCCATGCCGAACGTGAGGTCGAGCGCGCCCGCGCGGACCTCTCTCATACTTTGGACGCGCTCAGGGACCGGCTGTCGTTCGGCCACATCTTCGATGAGGTCAGGACGCAGGTGATGGGCAGCAACGGCGGCGAGTTCGTCAGCAATCTGAGCCGCCAGGTGCGCGATAATCCGATGCCGACGGCCCTGATCGGGCTCGGCGTCCTGTGGCTGATGATGAGCGAGCGCGACAGGGCGGCCGGGCGGTCGCACGCCGTCCGGGTGTATCCCGGTATGCCTGAGGCCCGGGGTGGCAGACCCGGTGCGGACGGCATCGGCGAGCGCGCGCAGCAGGCCGCGGCCCAGATGGGCATGACGGTGCAGGAGACTGCCGAGCAAGGCGGAGTGAGTCTGCGCGAGGCGGGCGAACGTGCAAAAGAAAGCGTGCGCACGACAGCAGCCGGCGCCGGTGAGTCGATGCGCGCCATGGCCGGCGCCGTCGGGGAGCAGATGAGCGTGGCGGGCGATACCATGCGCACCGCCGCAGGCTCGGCGCGAGAGTACGGCGCCGAGGCGGCGCACATGGCCGGCGAGAGCGCCAGCCAGCTCCGCGAGCGCACGATGCAGGGCTTCAACACCATGCTCGAGCAGCAGCCGCTCGTGCTCGGCGCGATCGGCGTGGCGCTCGGCGCGGTCGTCGGTGCGATGCTGCCCATCACCCGCATCGAGGACGAATACATGGGCGAGACCCGCGACCAGCTTCGCGACGCGATCGCGGAGCAGGGCGGGCAGCTCTACGAGAAGGGCAAGGTCACCGCCACCGAGGTCTACCGCAGCGCCGCCGAGGAGGCCCGCGCCCAGGGGCTCATGCCCGGGGAGGAAGGCAAGTCGCTGGCCGAGAGGGCCGAGCAGGTGCTGAGCAAGGCCGGCGAGACGGCCAGGGAGGCCGGGCAGCGGGAGATCGGCGCTGCTGGAGAACCGACCCGAGGTTCCGGTCAAACTGCCGGAGAGTCGGCCGCCAGCCGGCAGCCGCCCGAAAGCACCGAGCCGGGCTCACCTGTGAAACCCGACCGGTCACCGTCGCAGCCGCGCCGGCAGCGCTGAGCGCACCGGCTGACTGATGAAAGACGGGGTCAGCCCCAGCTGGGTCTGAAACGAAACTGAGCCGAAGGGGTCTGACCCAGTGGTGTCCGGCTAGAAGTCGAACAAATTCAACTGTTTGTCC
>JAHDXT010000088.1 GCA_023384095.1 Hyphomicrobiaceae bacterium | reverse complement strand
ACCGTGCCGACGCCCTCGCCGTCGTCACCGGACAGAATCTTTGAATGGCCCTGCCTTTAACCTTTGGACCCTTCTTTTTTCGTGAAGATTGTGTTATATTACTTTCCATGTAGCGTAGCTGAAACGAATGAGGAACGCAGAGTCCGGTCGCCCGGGCCTAGCGTCGTATTTGCCTGGATGACCCACGCCGCGCTGCATGGTCTGCGGGACTCGATGCGCGGAACGCCAGCCAAGCCATCGATGCTGAGAGGCAAACTATGCCCCACGCGTGGGCCATAGTTGGATAGGCACGCTCTGGCCGACGGCAACCTTGTCGGCGAATTGATCTTGTCACCGCGCCCTGTCCAGGGCGGGATGCCCGGCCGGGCCGAGGTCCGGCGGGCGCAGGTCGCTAGAGAGTGAGACAACGAAAATGGCTCAGAAGAATCAGAAGAACAAGACGCCTGTCACGACCCGGAGCGCGAAAGGGGCAGCCAAGACGACGACCGTCAAGCGTGGCGCGAAGCCGGCGACGGCCAGCAAGCCGGCGGCAGGCAAGCCTTCTGGTGCCAAGATGACCGCCGCGAAAGCCGGTGCTCCGGCCAGGAACTCCAAAACAGGTGCGAGCAAATTGTCGAGCAAAGCTGAAGCGATCAAGAAATCAACCGCTGCCAAGACCGTTGCCAAGACCGCTGCCAAGACCGCTGACAAGGCCGCCGTCAGGAAGCCGGTCGGCTCCGAGAAGCCCGCCGCCAAGGTGTCGGCGAGGGTCGCTGCAGCCGAGGCGCCCAAGCCTGCGGTGAAGCCTCCCATGCCGGCCGCCGCGCTGCGCACGCATCGGCGCGGCCCATTCCAGCAACGGGCGATGACCGCAGCCATGGCCAAGCCGGCCCAGCCCAAGATCTCGGCCCCGGTGACGCCGAGGGATATCGCCGCGAAGACGGTCGAGGCCCGGCACAATGCTCAGGCCGCCAAGAAGCCGGTTTACCAGCGCCATGGCTTCAAGACGAACGAGTACATCGTCTACCCGACGCATGGCGTCGGCCGCATCGTCGGGATCGAGGAGCAGGAGATCGCCGGCATGTCGCTGGAGCTGTTCGTCATCACGTTCGAGAAGGACAAGATGACGCTGCGGGTGCCGACGGGCAAGCTGCAGAGCGTCGGCATGCGCAAGCTCGCCGAGGAGGACATCGTCCGCAAGGCCATGGATACGCTCAAGGGGCGGGCCAGGGTCAAGCGGACCATGTGGAGCCGCCGCGCACAGGAGTACGAGGCGAAGATCAACTCGGGCGACCTGGTCGCGATCGCGGAGGTGGTCCGCGATCTCTATCGGTCGGAGTCGCAGCCGGAGCAGTCCTATTCCGAGCGGCAGCTCTTCGAGGCGGCGCTCGACCGCATGGCGCGTGAGATCGCCGCAGTCGAGAAGCTCGACGAGCGCGGCGCTGTGCAGCGCATCACCGAAGTGCTGGCCAAGAGCGCCCGCGGCCGCCGCCCTGCGGAAGCCGGGGAAGGCATGGACGCCGAGATCAAGGCCGCCTGACGCTGCTTTCGACAGGTTGAACCGACTTCATGACTGGTCCGGGGCCTGCTGCCTCCGGACCAGTTTCGTCGGCCTCAGGCCACGCCGATCCGCAGCAGGTCGTGGATGTGCACGATCCCGACCGGCTTGCCCTTCTCCACCACGAACAGAGCTGTGATGCGCGCCGCGTTGATCAGCTCCAGCGCCGCGGACGCCAGCAGGTCCGGACCGACGGTCTTGGGCCGGCGCGTCATGATTTCGCCGGTCCGCGCGCTCAAGAGCCTTTCGCCCATGTGACGGCGCAGGTCTCCATCCGTGAGGATGCCGACGAGCTTGCCCCTGGCGTCGACGACGCCGAGGCAGCCGAAGCTCTTCTGCGTCATGGTGACGAGCGCAGCGCTCATCAACTCGTCCTCGCCGGCGAGCGGGAGGCGTTCGCCCCTGTGCATGACGTCGGCTACGAACTTCAACTGGGCGCCGAGCGAGCCGCCGGGGTGGAAGACCTTGAAATCGTGCGCCGTGAAGCCTTTGGCCTCCAACAGCGCGATGGCGAGGCAGTCGCCGAGGGCGAGCTGCATGGTCGTCGACGTCGTCGGGGCGAGGCCGTGCGGGCAGGCTTCCTTGGCCTGCGGCAGCTCGAGCACGACATCGGACGACCTGCCCAGAGCCGAGTCCCGGCGTGAGGTCACTGCGATCAGCGGAACCTTGAAGCGCCGCGAGTAGGTGATGACGTTCTTGAGCTCGACGGTCTCGCCGGACCAGGACATGGCGAGCACCGCGTCGTCGCTCGTCACCATTCCGAGGTCGCCGTGCGCCGCTTCGCTCGGGTGCAGGAAAAACGCCGGCCTGCCGGTAGAGGCGAAAGTGGCGGCGACCTTCTGGCAGATGTGGCCGCTCTTGCCGATGCCCGTGACGATGACGCGCCCGCGTGCCGCGGTCAGGGTCTCGACCGCGGCGGCGAACGGCTCGGCCAGGTCGCGCTCGAGCGCGGCGGCGAGCGCCGCCAGGGCGTCCGCTTCGATCTCGACCGTGCGCACGGCGCAGGCGACGGCGCGCCCCGCAGTCGCCTCGCGGGACGCAACGCCGTTGCGCTCGGTTCCGTTCTTGCCGGCCCTCCTTGCGGTCCGGCCGTTGCGGATAGCCGCCCCTTGCGTCGTCATCGCCGTTGTGACCCCCCGGGCGCTGTTCTCCCGCCGACGTGGACTCGAAAACAGGTGCTTTTGTGTCTAGCAGAGCCGCGGGCGCGCGCCAATGCAACCGAAGCAATGAGCCCATGACTGTCAACTGTCCGTCAGCTTGCGATCGACCGGCGGCGGCCGAGGGACGCCGAGCTGGTGTTCTTCCGCTGCTGCTGCCGGCTTGATACACTCCGCAGCCACCCGGTCTCAGGACAAGTGGAGTTGCGATGGCGCTCGGCGGAAATCCGTTCCTGCACCCCGAAAAGCGCCCTCACGTCGAGGGCGACTTCAAGCGTGAGGAGGTGGCTCTCGCCAACCGCAACTCCGGCCTGCCGCTGGAGGCGCTGCGCCACGACCTGACGCCGGTGGGCCTGCACTATCTGCTGGTCCACTTCGATATCCCCTATGTCGCGTCCGCCGACGCCTGGACCGTCAGGGTCGGCGGGCGCGTGAGCACGCCGCTGGAGGTGTCGCTCGCCGAGATCGCGCGGCTCCCCCAGAGGACGCTGCGGGTGACGATCGAGTGCGCGGGCAACGGCCGGGCCAGGCTCAACCCGCGCTCGCAGAGTCAGCCGTGGGAGGACGGCGCCGTCGGCACGGCCGAATGGACCGGGGCGCCGCTGCGGCACCTGCTCGAGCGCGCCGGGATGGCGGCCGACACCATTGAGATCGCCTTCCTCGGCGCCGACCGGGGCTTCGACGTCGGCATCGAGCACGACTACGGCCGCAGCCTCGCGCCGGATCTGGCCATGTCCGACGACGTGCTGCTCGTTCACGCCATGAACGGCCGGCCTCTGCTGCCGCAGCATGGATTTCCGCTGCGGCTCATCGTGCCCGGCTGGTACGGCATGGCGAGCGTCAAGTGGCTGAGCCGGATCGAGGTGCTCGACCGGCCGTTCGACGGCTTTCAGCAGGTCGGAACCTACATCTACCGGCGCCAGCGGGACGATGCCGGCGTGCCCGTCACGCACATGCGCGTCAAGTCGCTGATGGTCCCGCCGGGCATTCCGGACTGGTACACGCGGCGCCGTCTGCTCGAGCACGGGCCCGTCGAGCTTCGCGGCCGGGCCTGGTCGGGCGGCGGAGTGCCCGTCGCCAACGTCGAGGTTGGCGTGGATGGCGAGTGGCAGGAGGCCACACTCGACCCGGACGCGGGCAACTATGCCTGGCGCGGCTGGCGATTCACGTGGGACGCGACGCCCGGCGAGCACGAGCTCGTCTGCCGTGCGACCGATGCCGCCGGACAGGTGCAGCCGCTCGAGGCGCCCTGGGACAGCGGCGGTTTCGGCAACAATGCCGTGCACCGCGTGGCGGTGACTGTGCGCTGATGGTAGGCTATGTGAGCCGGCGCAGCCACGTAACCGGGAAGGAATCGATGCCATCGAGTGAGCAACGGGCGGCGGCAGCCGGCCAGACCGCCGACGTGCTGATCTGGCGCGGCCGCGAGGAGGGCCGCTATCAGCGCTTCACTGTGCCCCTCTTCGAGAGTCAGACGGTGCTCGACATCGTCACCTGGGTGCAGCGCAACGCCGATCCGACGCTCGCCTATCGGTTCGCCTGCCGGGTCGGCATGTGCGGCTCGTGCGCGATGACGGTCAACGGGCGGCCGCGCTGGACGTGCCGGACACACGTTGCCAATGTCATCGAGGACGGCAGGCTCGAGATCGCGCCGCTGGCCAACATGCCCGTGATCCGCGATCTTGCGGCGGACATGACCCGCTTCTTCGAGAAGTGGCAGGAGGCGAAGGCCCGCTTCGAGCCGTCGCGGACCCGCCACGATCCCGTGGAGGCCATCTCGCCCGCGAGCGCCGAGCGGATCACCATCGAAGAGGCGATCGAGTGCATCAACTGCGGCGTCTGCTACGCGGCGTGCGATACCGTGCGCTGGGACGGGGACTACCTCGGCCCGGCCGCCCTCAACCGCGCCTGGACGCTCGTCAACGACGTGCGCGACGCGGGGCAGACGGGACGGCTGGCGGCGGTCGCGGGCAAGGGCGGCTGCCAGAGCTGTCATTCGCACCAGTCCTGCGCCGACCTCTGCCCCAAGGCCATCAGCCCCACTGCCTCCATCGCCGGCCTCAAGCGGCGTGCGATGCTGGCCTACCTGAAGGGGGAGCTGTGATGCGCGGCTCGCCGTTCCCGTCAGGCGGAGAGATCTTCGCTCTCCCTCTCCCCGCCTGCGGGGAGAGGGTCGGGGTGAGGGGCGGCCACCTTCTGCCGCGCAGGTTTCTGCCCCTCACCCCCGGATCAAGTCCGGGGCAGGCACTAACACTCTCCCCATCTGAGATGGGGAGAGGGAATTTGAGGCATACAGGACCGTTCCTCTCCCCCTGGCGGGGAGGGGTCAGGGGTTGGGGGAAACAACCTCGGTTCGTGTGCTTGGCACCCCCCTCCCCGACCCGTCCCCGCAAGGGGGAAGTGAGAAGATGGGAGTGCGGGCCATGACCCTCCGCCTCTACGTCCTCCAGCGATTGAGCGCGGCGTTGATGGTGCCGCTGATCGTCGGGCACCTCGTCGTCATCTTCTATGCGACCGCGAACGGCCTCTCTGCGGCCGAGATCCTCGGCCGGACGCGCGGCAGCTTCGGCTGGGCGCTCTTCTATGGCGTGTTCGTCGTGCTCGCTGCCGTCCATGGCGCGATCGGGGTGCGCACGGTGCTGCATGAGTGGACCACGTTGCGCCCCGCCGCTCTCGACGTGCTGATGTGGGGGTTCGGCCTGCTGCTGGCGGTGCTGGGCGCCCGCGCCGTCATCGCGGTGGTGATGCCATGAGCATCCAAGTCGAATCCCGGCGGACGACGGCGCACCGGCGCCACGGGCTATGGATCGCGGCCCTGGTGCATCGCCTCTCCGGCATTGCTCTCGCCTGCTTCCTGCCGCTGCACTTCCTGGCGCTGGGCCTTGCCATCGAAGGTGAAGCTCGGCTAGACGGCTTTCTGACCTGGGCGGAGCAGCCCGTCGTGAAGCTCGCGGAGTCCGGTCTCGTCTTCCTGCTGACCGTTCACCTGCTCGGCGGCCTGCGCATCCTCGTCATCGAGGCCGTCGGGTGGCGCCCGACCCAGAAAGTGCTCGCCGCCGCGGCAGCCGCTGCGGCGGCCGCGGCTGCCCTCGTCTTCCTCGCCCGCGTGATCTGAGGCCGCCTATGCTCGAACGGATGAGAACGGACATCCTGATCCTCGGCTCGGGGGGAGCGGGGCTGTTCGCGGCGCTGCACGCGCATCGAGCCGCGCCCTATGCCGCGATCACGATCGCCACCAAGGGGCTGCTCGGCAAGTGCGGCTGCACACGGATGGTCCAGGGCGGCTACAACGTGGCGCTGCACAAGGGCGACTCGGTCGAGCGCCATTTCATGGACACCATCGAGGGCGGCAAGTGGCTGCCCAACCAGGAGCTGGCCTGGACGCTTGTAACGCGGGCCGTCGAGCGCGTGCGTGAGCTCGAGAACGAGATCGGCTGCTTCTTCGACCGCAACCCCGACGGCTCGCTGCACGGCAAGGCGTTCGCCGGCCAGACCTTCGACCGCACCGTGCACAAGGGCGATCTCACCGGCATCGAGATCATCAACCGGCTGATGGAGCAGGTGTGGGCGCGGCCCATCCAGCGGCTCGAGGAGCACCGCGCCATCGCGCTCGTCAAGGACAAGGCGGGCGAGTCGATCTCCGGTGTGCTGATGATCGACATCCGCACCGGCGGCTTCCGCTTCGTCGAGGCGAAGGCCGTGCTGCTGGCCACCGGCGGCGGGCCGACGATGTACCGCTATCACACGCCCTCCGGCGACAAGAGCATGGACGGCCTCGCCATGGCGCTGAGCGCCGGCCTGCCGCTGCGCGACATGGAGATGGTGCAGTTCCACCCCACCGGGCTGCTGGCCGGTCCCGACACCCGCATGACCGGCACCGTGCTCGAGGAGGGGCTGCGCGGCGCCGGTGGGCACCTGCTCAACGGCGACATGGAACGCTTCATGGAGCGCGTCGACCCCAAGGCCGAGCGGGCGACGCGGGACAAGGTGAGCCAGGCCATCTACGCCGAGATGCGCGCCGGCCGCGTGACGCGCAACGGCGGCGTCTACATCAAGATGGGCCATCTCGGGCCGGACAAGGTGCGCCGGCAGTTCAAGGGCATGGTCGAGCGCTGCGCCGACTGCGGCTTCGACCTCGCCGGCGGCCTCGTCGAGGTGGTGCCGACGGCGCACTACTTCATGGGCGGCGTCGTCTGCGGCACGGATACCTCGACCGAGCTGCCCGGCCTCTACGTCGCCGGCGAGGATGCCGGCGGCGTGCACGGCGCCAACCGGCTCGGCGGCAACGGCGTGGCCAATTCGACCGTGTTCGGCGGCATCGCCGGCGACACGATGCCGGGCTTCATCGCCCGCAACCCGCACTGGCGGGCGCCCGACGAGGACGCGATCGCGGCCGGGATGGCGCGGGCGCTGGCGCCGTTCGGCAGGCGGCCCGGCGACCTCAACCGGCTGCGCGACCGCCTGCTCGACACGATGTGGGACGACGTCGGTGTCATCCGCGACCGGGCGGGCATGCAGCGGGCGCTGGCGGGCCTCGACGCCATCGACGTCGAGCTGCACGGGGCCGGGCTCGCCGACGGCGAGCGCGCCTTCAACCTGACCTGGCACGACTGGCTGAACCTGGAGAGCCTGGTCGCCGTCTCGAAGGTGATCGCCGAGGCGGCCCTGAAGCGCGAGAACTCGCGCGGCGCGCACTATCGCGAGGACTTCCCCGGCGAGGGCGATCTGGCCGCGTCGCGTTTCACCGTGGCGCGCCGACGCGACGGCCGCACCGAGATCGGCGACGAGGCGGTGGCATTCACGATCGTCGCGCCGGGCAGGACGCTGCTCGCCGACAAGCGGGCGGCGGAGTAGCCCGTTCGGCTCCGGCAGCCATCCGCGATGCCTTTAAACGAGCGCTCGTGGAGCGTGAAACGGGGTCAGACCCGCCGGGTCCGACCCCTTTCCGGGTCTCGGCGAGAACGACGGGAGAAGGGACAGGCGGTCTGCACCCAACCCCCGCCAATATCCACCCCAATCTCCCGTTATGGCCGCCCCGGATCGGGGTCCGGGGCAGACGCCGGCGGCCATCCGCGAGGCCTTTGAACGAGTGCTCGTGGAGCGTGAAACGGGGTCAGCCGCTCACCGGCCTTGCCGACCCTCGATGACGAAACGATTGCCACTGCATACCCACACCGTCATTCCCGCGGAGGCGGGAATCCACGACACGCCGCAGATCAGGTGTGGAGAGTTGCGTGGATGGCCGCCTTCGCGGCCATGACGGAAGGAAGGGCAAAGTGGACCAGGCGGAACACTGGCGTCGACGCTGATCGGGGGTCCGACCCAGTGGTGTCCGGCTAGAAGTCGAACAAATTCAACTGTTTGTCCGGAGGCG
>JAHDXT010000016.1 GCA_023384095.1 Hyphomicrobiaceae bacterium | reverse complement strand
CCGCAAGGGGGAGGGGAGACGCGTTTGTCGCTGCTGCTTCAATCTCAGCCGAACATGCGCTAGAGCATGATCATCTTTGATGGAATCGCGGGGGATTCCCAAGAGGTCGCGAATGTGATTCACGATGAGGGCTGGAGTGGAGGCCAGCCGTCATGGTGCGACCCTACTCGCTCGATCTCAGAGAACGCGTCGTAGCCGCCGTCGCAAGCGGCCAATCCTGCCGGACTGTGGCCGCGACGTTCGGCGTCAGTGTGTCGAGCGTGGTGAAGTGGTGGCAACGCTTCCGCTCGACCGGCAATGCCGCCGCCAAGCCGATGGGCGGCAAGCGACCCGTGCTTCTGGCGGGCCAGCGTGCGTTCATCCTCGAGCGCATCGAGGCCGTGCCCGATCTCTCCTTACGGGCGCTGGCCGCCGAGCTCGCCGAGCGCGGCATCGTCGTCAGCTATGGCGCGGTCTGGAGCTTCGTCCATCGCGAGGGCCTGAGCTTCAAAAAAAACCGCGCGGCCCGCCGAGCAGGACCGGCCTGACGTGTCGCGTCGGCGCGAGCGCTGGAAGCGTCACCAGGGCCGCATCGACGCCAAGCGCCTCGTCTTCATCGACGAGACCTGGACCAAGACCAACATGGCGCCGCTCAGAGGTTGGGGGCCGCGCGGCCGGCGGCTGGTCGGCAAGGCACCCCACGGCCACTGGCAGACACTCACGCTCATCGCGGCGCTGCGCATCGATCGCATCGATGCACCCTGCGTCTTCGACGGCCCGATCAACGGCGAGAGTTTCCTCGCCTACATCAACCAGGTGCTCGTGCCCACGCTGCGGCCCGGCGATGTCGTCGTTGTCGACAATCTCGGCTCGCACAAGAGCAAGGCCGTGCGCGCCGCCATCCGAGCGGGCGGGGCACGGCTCCTGTTCCTGCCGCCGTACTCGCCCGACCTCAACCCGATCGAGCAGCTCTTCGCCAAGCTCAAGGCCGCCCTGCGCAAAGCCCAGGAACGTACCCTCGCGCAGGTCGTAACCCGCATCGCCGCACTCATCCCCGCCGTCGCGCCAGACGAGTGCGCAAACTACTTCAGAAACGCCGGATACGCTTCAATGTAAGTTGATCATGCTCTAGGGTCCGGCCGCGGGCGGCGGCGCTCTCCGGCCGTTGCAGCTTGCCAGCCCGCGCCTCACTCCTGGATGATCTCGGCGAACAGCGCCGGGTCGACGTTGCCGCCGGACAGCACGCAGGCCACGGTGCGGCCGAGCACGGGGACCTTGCCCGTGAGAACCGCCGCCAGCGCCGCAGCGCCGCCCGGCTCGACGACGAGCTTCAGCTCGGTGAAGGCGAACCGCATGGCCGCGCGGACCTCCTCGTCGCTGACCGCCACCCCGCCCGCCAGCGTCTCCCGGGCGATCTCGAACGTGAGCTCGCCCGGCGTCGCCACCATGAGCGCGTCGCAGATCGAGCCCGAGAGGTCCGCGTTGCGCTCCCGGCGGCCGCTTGCGAGCGAGCGCGCCATGTCGTCGAATCCCGCCGGCTCGGCGCTGTAGACCTCCGTCGCCGGGTTCAGATGCTTCACCGCGAGCGCGATGCCGGTGACCAGCCCGCCGCCGGAGCACGGCGCCACCACGACGTCCGGGACGGCATTCAGCGCCTTTGCCTGCTGCATAAGCTCGAGGCCGGCGGTGCCCTGGCCCGCGACGACGTCGGGGTGGTCGAACGGCGGGATGTAGGCGGCCTTGCGCTCGGCGCAGAGCGCGCGGGCGATGGCGTCCCGGTCCTCGGTCTCGCGGTCGTAGGTGACGACCTCGCCGCCGTAGCGTCGGGTCCGGGCGATCTTCAGCTCCGGCGCGTCCCGCGGCATGACGATCAGCGAATTCATGCCGCAGATCATGGACGCTGCCGCGACGCCCTGGGCGTGGTTGCCCGACGAGCAGGCGACGACGCCGCCGGGATAGCGCGAGCGGTCGAGCCGCGAGATGGCGTTGTAGGCGCCGCGGAACTTGAACGATCCGACTCGCTGCAAGGTCTCCGGCTTGAGCAGCACGCGGGCGCTGGTCCTCTCGTTGAGCGCAGGCTGCTCGATCAGCGGCGTGCGGACGGCGAGCGGGCCCAGCCGCTCGGCGGCGGCAAGGACGTCGTCATAGGTCGGCACGAGATGATCCATGGCGGCAAGCTCCAGTCGAGGACGGCCCGCGCGAGCGCGCGCGGCGGGCCCGCGCAGCGGCGGACCGGCGCAGCACAGCGGCCGGCGCCACGAAGGGCACCGGCCGCTCCCTGCGTCCCCCGACTTAGCTTATTTCAGCGGCGCTTCGCCACCCCATTTCATTTTCAGGCCGACGGTGATGATGTCGGTCGAAGCTTCGACCTCGCCTTCCACATCGAACCCGGTGAGCGATGTACGTTCGAACCGGCCATCCTCCAGGAAGATATGGGTGTATGCTAGATCGATCGTCGTCGATTCGCTCCACCTGTACGATGCACCGGTGCTCAGCCAGATGCGGTCGGCGTCCGGGATCGTGGTGATGCGCTTTTCAGGCGCGTCGACCGGCGAGATCTCGTAGGCCGCGCCGGCGCGCAGCGTGAGCTGGCGGCTGTAGTCGTACTCGCCGCCAAGCGCGAACATCCAGCCGTCGCTCCAGTTGGCGTCGATGGCGACGTCGGGCCCGACCGAGCGATCAACCCGAAGCTCTTTGAAGACACTCCAGCGAGACCACTCGACCGTGCCGAGCAGGCGCGCATTGGGCGCGATCGCCTGGGTCAGGCTCAGCGTCACGATATCAGGCAGCTTCAGCTCCGCCTCGGCGTCGACCTTAACTGCTCCAACAACACCGAAGTCGCCCTCGAGCTGGTGGGTGAGCTGCGAGCGCCAACCCAGCCCGATGCTGGTGCCCGCAGTGGGCTGCAGGAGAACGCCTGCTGTCGCGCCGAATGCAACATCATCGCCGCGGAAGTAGGTACTAGGGACGTTTGGAAGTTGACCAAGCGGATTTCCCGCAAACTTGAGCTTGCCGTCGGCATATTGCACCTGCACGCCGGCTCCGACGATGACGCCGGGTGCGATGCGGTAGGCGACGTTCGGGTTCAGGTTGACCGTCAGCAACTTGGTCGTGCGCCCGAGCACGGCGCCCTGATAGGTCGGATCATCCGGCTTCGTAGTCAGGCCGAACGGGGAGTTGATCCCGACGCCGATGAACAGGTTCGGGTCGTATCCGGTCAACTGATACGCGGCGTAGCTGGCAGCCACGATGGCCGGGCCGGCAATATCAGTGCTGTTTGGGAAACCCGCGATTGCATTATCGAGACCAGGATTCGGATGATCGATCGACGTCACCGTGACCTGCGCCTCGGGGAGTATCAGCGAGTAGGCGGACTCGGTGTTGAGCCCGGGCAGAACCGCCGTGGCAGCCGGGTTCCAGAACATCGAGCTCAGCGCACCGCCCGATGCGCTGCCGGCGAACGACAGGCCCTGGTAGTGACCGGACTGTTCACGAACCGAAAAGCCGCCCGCCTCGGCGGCACCACAGGTCAGGGCCAGCGAACCGATGGCAGCGAGCCCGTACGCGACCGCCGGCACCATCCCCCGTCTCGAATGCATGACGCTACCTCACTAGGACGCCCCCATTGCCGCCACGCTAGCGCCTCAATCCCGCCGTGCTCAATTGGAGACCGACGGGTCGGACCTTGGTTCGTGTCGAATTGGTCCCTGCTGTGACGCCAAAGCCGCAGAGCCAGGGTGAATCGGGAGCATTCCGGAACAAAAACCGGTTCGGAATGGACCGGGCCGGCTCTTCGATAGAGCCGGACGTCGCCGGCTCTCCCCCCGGTGAGCGCTGGCGAAGCGCTTGGATCGTGATGTATCCTCCGCATCCGCCGGAGAATTCCGAGTGCATTTCTGGCGTTTGCCACACGACTTCACAACGGCCAGCCGGCGCATTCGAGATGGCCGGTGCCAGTCGGCAACACCACTGTCGAATTCATCCGATGACGGATCAGGCCGGCGGAGGCTGCCGCCTGATCGCGAACAGATGATCGACCGGCCCGGAGCCATGGCCGATGACGAGGCCGGCGCCCGCCTCCAGCGCCCGCCAGACGTACGTCTTGGCGCGGCGCACCGCCTGCTCGAGCGGTTCGCCGGCCGCCAGCAGCGCCGTGATCGCGGCCGCCAGCGTGCAGCCGGTGCCATGCGTGCTCCGCGTGGCGATGCGCGGCGCCTCCAACGGGGTGACGCCGCGGGCATGGGCGAGAAGATCAGTGGCCACCGCACTTGTGCCATGGCCGCCCTTGAGCAGGACAGCCCCGCAGCCCAGTCCCCTCAGGGCTTCCGCTTGCCGCGCCATCTCGTCGAGGCCGGCCGCCTCGGCGCATCCGAGCAGGCGGGCGGCTTCCGGAATATTCGGCGTGAGCAAGGTTGCGCGCGGGATGATCCGCTCCCTCATGGCGTCGATAGCGGCGGGCTCGAGCAGCACATCGCCGCTCGTCGCCACCATCACCGGGTCGCAGACGAGCGGGATGGGGGCATGTCGCTCCAGCGCCCCGGCGACGGCGCGGATGATGCCGGCGTTGGCCAGCATGCCGGTCTTCGCCGCCCCGACGGCGAGATCGGGCAGCACCGCGTCGATCTGCGCCGCGACGAACGCCGGCGGTATGGCCAGGACGTCGTCGACGCCGCGCGTGCTCTGCGCCGTCAGCGCGGTCAGCACGGAGGCGCCATAGACGCCGAAGGCGGAGAACGTCTTGAGGTCGGCCTGGATGCCGGCGCCGCCGGAGCTGTCCGAGCCGGCGATGGTCAGCGCGATCGGGATGGGCGGCGGTCGGTCAGCCATGGTTAGTCATGCGCGTTCGGATCGGGACGGGCCGGCTGGGCGGGCCTAATTGCCCAGGCCCTTCTTCATGATGTCCATCTGCAGGGTCTCGGGCGTGAACCGTTCCTCGATCTGGGCCAGGCCGGGAAAGGTCTCGATCATCCACTGACCGAGCCAGTTCATCGAGCCGCTGAGAAACATGATGCCGGTCACCACGAGGACGGCGCCCATGACCTTCTCCACCACGCCGAGGTGCCGGCGGAAGCGCCGCATGAACGACAGGAACGGGCCGATGGCGACGGCAGCCAGGATGAACGGGATGCCGAGGCCCAGCGAGTAGACGAGCAGCAGGCCCACGCCGGCGCCCAGGCTGGCCTCGTTGGCGGCGAGCGCCAGGACGGTGGCCAGGATCGGCCCGATGCACGGCGTCCAGCCGAAGGCGAACGCCAGCCCGATGAGGTAGGCGCCGATCAGGCTCGCCCCCTGCATCTGCCCGTGGTAGCGCGCCTCCTTGTACAGCAGCGGGATCCGCAGCACGCCGAGGAAATGCAGCCCGAACAGGATGATGACGATGCCGGCGACGATCGACAGCTCGCTCTTGTAGGTCTGGATGAGCTGCCCGAAGACCGAGGCGCCCGCACCGAGTCCGACGAACACGGTCGTGAAGCCGAGCACGAACAACACCGAGCCGAGCACGACCCGGCGCCACACGCGCGCGTCGAGCTTGCTCTCGGCCGCGCTGGCGAGATTGATCGTGGTACCCCCGAGATAGCCGAGATAAGGCGGCACCAGCGGCAGCACGCAGGGGCTCAGGAAGCTGACCAGCCCGGCCAGCGCCACGCCCAGGTAGATGTGAGCATCGGCGAACACGAAGTCTTATACCGCCCCGCATGCTCCTGCCAAAGCCCGTCCCGGCTCGCTCGCAAGCCCGTGCCCGCGACATGCTCGCGCAGAAGAGCATGCCCGCGCCGAGGGATCCGGGCCGCGCGGCGCCTGCCTCAGCGCCGGCCGCGGGCGGCTTTCTGGGCCAGCGGCCCGTCACCGCCGGCGGGATCCTCCGGACCCTCGGCCGCCTCGACCGTCTCCTCTCCCTCGGACTGGGCCAGCATCCGATCGACGATCAGCCCCGCGTTCTGCCGGACCGCCTGCTCGATGGTCGCCGCGATCTGCGGGTTCTCCTTGAGAAAGGCCTTCGTGTTCTCGCGGCCCTGACCGATGCGCTGGCCGTCGAACGAGAACCAGGCGCCCGACTTCTCGACGATCCCAGCCTTCACCCCGAGATCGACGATCTCGCCGGTCCGGGAGATGCCCTCGCCGTACATGATGTCGAACTCGACCTGCTTGAACGGCGGTGCGACCTTGTTCTTGACCACCTTGACGCGGGTCTGATTGCCGACCACCTCGTCGCGCTCCTTGATCTGGCCGATGCGGCGGATGTCGAGGCGCACCGAGGCGTAGAACTTGAGCGCGTTGCCACCCGGCGTCGTCTCCGGGTTGCCGAACATGACGCCGATCTTCATGCGGATCTGATTGATGAAGATCACCATGCAGCGCGACTTGGAGATCGAGGCCGTCAGCTTGCGCAGCGCCTGGCTCATGAGGCGGGCCTGCAGGCCGGGCAGGCTGTCGCCCATCTCGCCCTCGAGCTCCGCCTTGGGCGTCAGGGCCGCGACCGAGTCGACGACCAGCACGTCGATGGCGCCGGAGCGCACCAGCGTATCGGCGATCTCGAGCGCCTGCTCGCCCGTATCGGGCTGGGAGATCAGCAGCTCGTCGAGGTTGACCCCGAGCTTGCGGGCATAGACCGGGTCGAGGGCGTGCTCGGCGTCGACGAAGCCGCAGATGCCGCCCCTCTTCTGGGCTTCGGCCACCACGTGCAGCGCCAGCGTGGTCTTGCCCGAGGACTCCGGCCCGTAGATCTCGACCACGCGGCCGCGCGGCAGGCCGCCGATGCCGAGCGCGATGTCGAGGCCGAGCGAGCCGGTCGGAATCGCCTCGACGTCGATCGAGCGGTCGTGGGCGCCGAGCCGCATGATGGAGCCCTTGCCGAAATTCTTCTCGATCTGCGACAGCGCGGCATCGAGCGCCTTCTGCTTGTCCATTGTCTCTCCCTCGACGACACGGAGGTGCGGCGTTTTCATGGGGCTCACCCTATGGCAGCAGTTGCGGATCGGCAATTGAATGCCTTATGTACACTATTTGTTCCGCGCTGTCGAGGGTGGGCTGATCGTTGAGTTGCTTAGACAAATCCGATGCAGTACATGGTTTGTACTCGCGGGAAGGCCGTGAAATCGCGAGGCCGTGAATGCGAGCTGAGCGACACGATCTCACGACTTGGCGATCTCACGATCTCACCGCCGCTACCGCGCCAGCTCCTCCTTGACCTTGGCGGCGAGCTGGGCGAGCGAGAACGGCTTCTGCAGGAAGGCGAAGGTGGCGTCGGGGTCGAGCGCATTCTTGAAGGCATCGTCGGGATAGCCCGACATGAACACGATCTTCAGGCCGGGACTGGTCTCGCACAGCACCTTGTACATGCTGGGCCCATCCATTTCGGGCATGATCACGTCGCTGACGACGATGTCGACGGGGCGCCCGGCGCCGCGCATCATCTCCAGCGCCTCGAGGCCGCTCGAGGCCTGCAGCACCTCGTAGCCCTGGCGCTTCAGCGCCTCGACTGCGAAGCTGCGCACCGCGTCCTCGTCCTCCACCAGCAACACGCGCCCGCAGCCGGTGAGGTCCGGATGGCGCTCCTTCCTGGAGTTCCTTCCTGGAGCAATCTCGGCCTCGCCGTCGGCATCGACGTGGTGGCGCGGAAGGAAGACGCGGAAGGTCGTGCCCTTTCCCGGCGCGCTGTGGACGAAGACATAGCCGCCGGTCTGCTTGACGATGCCGTAGACGGTGGCAAGCCCCAGGCCCGTGCCCTTGCCGACGCTCTTGGTCGTGAAGAAGGGCTCGAAAATCTTGGCCTGCACCTCGGGCGTCATGCCGTGGCCGGTATCCTCGACCTCGATCATGACGTACTCGCCGACCGGCAGGTTCTGCGGCTCGAGCTTCTGGCTCTCGCGCTCGCCGATGTTGCGCGTGCGGATGGTGAGCTGGCCGCCGTCCGGCATGGCGTCGCGCGCGTTGACCGCCAGGTTCATCACGACCGAGTCGAGCCGGCTGCGGTCGGCCTTGACGTACCAGAGGTCGCGGCCGGCCAGGATCTTGAGCTCGATCCTCTCGCCGAGCAGCCGGTTGAGCATCATGGACGTGTCCGTCAGCGTCTCGCTCAGGTGCAGCACCTCGGGCTGCAGCGTCTGCCGGCGCGAGAACGCGAGGAGCTGGGTGACGAGCTCGGCCGCGCGGTTGGCGCTCGTCTTGATGTTCATGATGTTCTTGTAGGCCGGATCGCTCGGCCGGTGCGTCTGCAGCAGCAGGTCCGAGAAGCCGATGATCGCCGTCAGGACGTTGTTGAAGTCGTGGGCGATGCCGCCGGCGAGCTTGCCGACCGCCTCCATCTTCTGGCTCTGGGCGAACTTGAGCTCGAGCGCCTTCTGCTCGGTGGCGTCGATCACGTAGAGGACGGCCGATTCTGCCGCCGAGCCGCGCGTCAGCGCACTGAAGTAGACGCGCCGTGTGAACTCGCGCGATTCGCCGACCGCGATCTCGAGCGGCTGGATGTTCGCCTTGCCTGCGAGCGCGTCGCGGAGCGCCGCCTCCACCTCGGCGCGCCGGTCCGGATCGGCATGGCGGGTCAGCACGTCGAGGGCAAGATCCGCCCGCCCGGCCTTGCCGTCGAGCAGCAGCCGCGCGAAGGCGGCGTTGGCGCTTGCGATCCTGGAGTCGGCCATGACGGTCGCGATTCCGAACGGGGCCGACTGGAAGAAGCGCGCGAAGCGCACCTCGGCCGTGCGTCCGCGGCCGCTCGCATCCTCGTCGGCGACCCGCTCCAAAACGGCCGCCAGGAAGCCCGCGCCGCCGGCGCGCGGCACCACCATCAGCGTGGCGGGCCAGCTCCGCCCGTCCTCGCGCACGAGGTCGAGATCGATGCGGCGCGCGGCCTCGCCCGCATCGCGCGCCAACGCCCTGAGCAGCATGGCTCCGTCGCCGGAGACGATGTCGGTGAGCTGGAGCCCGCTGGCGAGCGAGCTGGCGCTGAGCCCGAGCCATGTCGCCAGCGTCCCGTTCAGGTGCTCGATGCCGGCGTCCTCGCCGGCCACCATCAGGCCGAGCGGCATCGCCTCGTAGAAGCCCAGCGTCGCCTCGAGCCCGCGCAGCGTCTCCGCCTCGCGGCGGCGCTCGTCGGTGACGTCGATCATCCGCCACAGGACCAAGGGCTCGCTGTCCTCGCCGGACCCTGGCTCGAGCCTGGTGACGCCGAGCCGGTACCAGCGCGAGTGGCGCTGACCGCCGACCACCGTGCGCAACCGGAACTCCTCCGTCCGGTTCTCGCCGCGGCCGGCGGCGCGCGCCAGCCGGAACAGCGCCTCCGCGGCCTGCGGCTCGCCCGCGCACAGGGATTCGAGCGCGCTCGACTGGTCGTAGTCGGATGGCCCGACGAGCTCGTCGAAAACGCGGTTCGAGTAGAGCCGCCGGCCCTCGAGCGTGGTGATGCACAAGCCATCGCCGAAGCTCCGGGCGAGCGCCCTGAAGAGATCCGAATCCGCAGACTGCTCAGCGATCCGGATGTGACCTGCCGCGAGGCCGAACAGGAAGAACACGCCCAGGGTGGCGAGGAACGCCAGCGCCGTGAGCACCAGCGGCTCGCCCGATTCGAAGGAAAGCACGGCGAGCGCGGCGAAGCTCCCGGCGAGCGCGACCGAGCCGAGGGCGATAATGCCTCCGCCGTCTCGCGTGCTCCCCAGGGCGATATCGGCCGCAAGCGGTCCTTGTCGCGCCTCGCTCTCCCGCATGACGGGGGACACTAGCTGATTCTGCGAGAATGCGGTCCTGCCGGCCATCACGAGATACTCTTACGCACAACTCATCTGAACCGGTTTACGGGTCCGGAGGCGCCGAGCACCCGGTGTGCTCCAGGCCATCCCGGAACTGAGCCGGCCTAAAGATTTCGGTGATCGAGGTAAAAATATCGTTGCCGCCCGACCCCGTTCACGGGCGACCGCCATCCGGAGGGGCGCCGGCTCACCCCGAGCCGGCCGATGCCAATTTGGTTAATCTGATCCGCAAACCGCGCTATATCTCAGCCCGCGACGTTCGGGGGTGCGAACGGTCGCCGGACGGTCGGGGGCCCAGCGCCCGCCGCCCTCCCGGCGCCACATGGACGTGCACGCCTCCCATCAGCGGATCAAAAGGAGCGCGGGCGCGCCCGCGTCGAACCAGATGGAAATCCTCTACTGGCTGCTCTTCGTGGTGTTCATCGCCGCCCTCCTGGTGGTGAGTGGTCTGCTGCTGCGCGGGTATTTCACCACAGGCTCTCCGAGCGGCGCGCTGAAGGACGCGCTGGCGGGGAGCATCTTCGGCCCGCGTCCGCCCAAGCGGCTGGAGGTGGTCGATCAGGCCAACGTCGACGGCCGGCGCAAGCTCCTGCTCATCCGGCGCGACGGCATCGAGCACCTGGTCATGACCGGAGGGCCCGTCGACGTGGTGATCGAAACCGGAATCCAGCCCGACATTTCGAGCAGAAGCGACGCCGTGGAGGCTCCGGTCGCCGTCTACCAGCGTGCGCCGCGTCCTCTGAGCGAAGCCGTGGTCAAGTCTTGAGACGATCTTCCTCGCCGGTCCGCTGCTGCAAATCGGAAACCCGTTCGGGTGCCGCCGATCTGGACGACTCAGGCATCTCAGCGCGGCTTGACGCGGACAGCAGTGGCGTAGAACGGAGCCGGAGCATGCCATCCAGGTTTTCGCGGCTGTTCCTTTCCGCACTGGTCTGCGCCGGCGCGCTCGGCCTGACGATCGCCCGGCCGCTCGATGCGCCGGCTGCGGAGAACGGCGACCGGACGACGCCGGCTGCGGCGCAGCCCGCCACGACCGCGCCGCCGTCACTCGTATTCCCGGAGGACCTCGCACAGGGGGTGGCGCGGGTCGCAGCCGCGATCGAGACGGCCGAGAAGGCGGTGGAGCGCGTCAAGGACAGGGAAGCCGGGCTTGCCGCGCAGCGAACCGAGATCGAACGCATCGAGATCGACTCCGAGCAGGTGATCGCGGAGTTGCAGCCGCGACTGGCGGCTGTCGTCGCGCAGCTCGAGAAGCTCGGGCCACCGCCCGAGAAGGACGCCGCGCCGGAAGCCCCATCCATAGCGAACGAGCGCGCCCGCCTCTCGGCGGTGCAGGCGGAGATCGCCGGCGCGATCAAGACCGCCGAGCTGACACGCGTCCGCTCGCGCCAGTTGATCGGCCGCGTCCAGGAGCTGCGGCAGGCGATCTTCGCGCGCGATCTGCTGCTGCGCTCTGGAAACCCGCTCGCCGCCTCCACCTGGCGCCGGCTCGCCGAGGAGCTGCCGCGCGCAGGTCGGCAGGTCGCGACGATCGCGGTCGGCTGGTGGGAAATGGCGCGGGGGCAGTCTGTCGCCCTGATGCTGGTTCTTGCAGTCGCCGTCGGCGCCAATGCCGCCGCGAGATGGAGCATTCGCCGCCTCGGCTATCGGCTCAGCTCCGTCGGTCACGAATTCTCGGGCTTTTTCCCCCGCGCCGGCAGGGCCTGCTGGATGGCCGCCTCGCTCGCACTGCCTCCGCTGGCGACCGCCGTCGTCCTCTATGGCGGACTGGCCGCACTCGACCTGCTGACGCTGACTGCCGGACAGTTCGCCGACTCCGCGCTGCAGGCGTTCATCATCTTCGCGGCAATCTCGGCGCTGGCCAGGGCCGCCCTGGCCCCGTGCCCGCCCGACCTGCCGCTCGTCGACATCGCCGACGCCAGCGCGCCGAAGCTGCTGCGGCTGATCAAGGGCCTGGCGGCCGTGCTCGCGCTCGACCTGTTGCTGAGCGATGTCGTGCGGATGCTCTACCTGCCGCTCGAGGTCGGCGTCGCCCAGGCTTCGCTGACGAGCATCGCGCTCGCCGTTCTGCTGGCCGCGTTCGTGCGCACGCCGCTCGCAACGCGGGCGGCCGCCCTGGTCGAGCCGCCGGCGCGGCTCAGCCCGCGCTGGCTGAAGCTGCCGCTCGCCGGGCTGGCGCTGGCGATCGTCGCCACGACGCTGCTCGGGTATGTGGCTCTCGGACGGTTCATCGCGACGCAGCTCATGCTCGCCGGCGGCGCGGCACTCATCCTGCTGCTCGCACACGTGGGCATCCGCCACGCCGCGAGCGTGCTCGCCGACGGCGGCCGGCCGGTCGGGCGACTGCTGGAGGCGAAGCTGGGGCTCGATCACGAGCGCACCGGCTATGTCACGCGGTCGCTGGTGTTCCTGCTGGAGGTGGTGCTGCTGCTCGCGGCTCTGCCGCTGGTGCTGCTGACGTGGGGCTATTCACGCGACGACATCGTCGACTGGCTGAAGCTCGGCATCTTCGGTTTCGAGATCGGCCAGTTCCAGATCTCGCTGGCCAGGATCCTGCTCGCGGCGGTGTTCTTCCTGGCGCTGCTGTTCGGCACCCGTTTCGTCCAGCGCTGGCTCGACCGCTCGGTCCTGGAGCCGGCGCGCGTCGACCGTGCCATCTCCCACTCGGTGCTGATGGGTGTCGGCTACGCGGGAGTAGGGCTGGCGACCATCGTGGCGCTGTCCTACGCGGGGCTCGACTTCACGCAACTCGCCATCGTCGCGGGCGCGCTCTCGCTCGGCATCGGCTTCGGCCTGCAGGCGATCTTCAACAACTTCGTGTCCGGCATCATCCTGCTCGTCGAGCGGCCGATCAAGGTCGGCGACTGGATCGTGGTCAACGGCCAGGAAGGCTTCGTCCGGCGCATCAACGTGCGCGCGACCGAGATCGAGACCTTCGACCGCGCCAGCCTCATCATCCCCAACTCCGAGCTGATCACCGGCTCGGTCACGAACTGGACGCACCGCAACCTGATCGGCCGGCTAATCGTTCGCGTCGGCGTCTCCTACAGGGCCGACCCGGAGCAGGTGCTCGGAATTCTGCTTCGTGTCGCGGACCAGTCGACATCGCTGCTGAAGGAGCCGAGGCCGGTGGCGATGTTCGACGATTTCGGAGACAGCGCCCTGCTCTTCTCGCTGTACGCCTTCGTGCCGGACATCGGCCGCAGGGGCGCCGCGCAGAGCGAGCTGCGCGTCGCTATCTTCAAGGCGCTCCGGGAAGCCGGCATCGAGATTCCCTTCCCGCAGCACGACGTCCATCTGCGCGACCTGGACGGCGTGCGCCAGGTATTCGCGCAGGCATTGGAGGCGCGCCGCCGTGAGAAGGAGGTGGAGGCGGGCGACGCGTGAGGCCGCCTGCGGCGCGAGGACCGACCGCTCAGTCCTCGCGATAGACCCGCTCGCGGCGCTCGTGCCGCTCCTGGGCTTCGAGGCTGAGGGTCGCGATCGGCCTTGCGTCGAGGCGGCGCAGTCCGATCGGCTCCCCCGTCTCCTCGCAATAGCCGTAGGTTCCGTCCTCGATCCTGGCCAGCGCCGCGTCGATCTTAGCGATGAGCTTGCGATGCCGGTCGCGTGCCCTGAGCTCGAGCGCCCTGTCGGCCTCCGACGTCGCACGATCTGCGAGGTCGGCATGCTGCGTGCAATCCTCGTGCAGGCCCATCAGCGTCTCGCGGGTCTGCAGTACGATATCCTCCTTCCAGGCGAGCAGCTTGCGCCGGAAGTACGCCCGCTGTCGCATGTTCATGAACGGTTCGTCCTCGGACGGCCGATAGTCCTCCGGCAGCAGCAGGCTGGACAGCGTTGCCTCCACCTTCATCGACTTGCCTTTTGTCTTGGCATGCGATTTTCGGTCTTTTGTGGTGCTCATTATAACCCTGCGAACACGGCTCGCGCAGCGACGATCAGCTCGCGCATACTGAGCATGACGGTTGGCCCCGCTTTTAGCTTGCCAACTTTCCAAGTCAAGGATTTCCCGTGCTGGCTCTTGGAGTTGGCAAACGGGTCCGCGCGCACGCATCACGGCGCGCACGGCCCCGCTCGTGCAACTTGCAATTTTGGATTACTCGTTTACGTTGTCTTCAATTTAGTTTGACAATCTCCCTTGGCGCGCGAGTCGTGAGGGCGCGTCCACGTGAGAAGGTGTGATGAAGGTTCTGCCCTGCAGGGCTCCGCCTCCCCATTGCGAGCGCGCTCCCCTTTTGGCCCGCCGGCGCTCCCCCCGGCGTGATCGGGAGGTGAGAGCCAGGTGAGCGCCGCAGGTCAGTCCGTGCCGCTCGCAATGCAGGCCGCGAGCGGTTGAGCAAAGGAGAAAGGAGGACGAGCACGCATCCCGAGGCTGGACGACGCTCATGTGCTGCGCATGCGGCCCCCCCCGCGCTTTCCCCAACCCGGCGGGGCACTGAGGCCGCTCTGCGCTGCAGCAGGTCGTCCCCTGGCGCGACAGCGCCGATGGGAGCGCCACCTCCTCTCCCCCGGAGGTGGCGCTCCATCTGTCCTACCTTATGCCGCGCGGCGAGCTGCCTTGCTGGCGCAGGGCCCGGCCTCTAATCTGCCGCGCTCGCCCGCGAGCACGAAGGGGAGGCCAGGGTTGTCGAGACGCTTCGAGGGGACACAGAGCTACGTCGCGACGGAGGACCTGACCGTCGCCGTCAATGCGGCCGTCACGCTGCAGCGCCCGCTGCTGGTCAAGGGCGAGCCTGGGACGGGCAAGACCATGCTGGCCGTCGAGGTCGCCGGGTCGCTGGGCGTGCCGATCATCGAATGGCACATCAAATCGACGACCAAGGCGCAGCAGGGCCTCTACGAGTACGATGCGGTGAGCCGATTGCGCGACAGCCAGCTCGGCGACGCGCGCGTCAAGGACATCGGCAACTACATCCGGCGCGGCAAGCTCTGGGACGCCTTCGAGATGGAGGTCCGCCCGGTGCTGCTCATCGACGAGATCGACAAGGCCGACATCGAGTTCCCGAACGACCTGCTGCAGGAGCTCGACCGCATGGAGTTCTACGTCTACGAGACGGGCGAGACGGTGAAGGCCCGCAACCGGCCGATCGTGATCATCACGTCGAACAACGAGAAGGAGCTGCCGGACGCATTCCTGCGCCGCTGCTTCTTCCATTACATCAAGTTCCCGGACGCCGAGACGATGCGGGCCATCGTCGAGGTGCATTTTCCCGGGCTCAAAGGGCGGCTCGTATCGGAGGCGCTGCGGATCTTCTACGAGCTGCGCGAGGTTCCCGGACTCAAGAAGAAGCCGTCGACCTCGGAGCTGCTCGACTGGATCAAGCTGCTGCTCAACGAGGACATCGGCCCCGAGACGCTGCGCGAGGGCGATCCGCGCAAGCTGATCCCGCCCTTGCACGGGGCTCTTCTCAAGAACGAGCAGGACGTGCACCTGTTCGAGCGGCTGGCGTTCATGACGAGGCGGCAGGGGCAGAAATGACGAGGCCCGCCGCATGGGCTTGAGACCCGGCGGGGCCCACGTGTCCTCGATCCCACTCTGGCTGAAGCTCGCCTACACCGCCTTCATGGCCGTCCTGGTGCCGGTCTACTGGCATCACTACGGGCCGGCCAACTTCCTCTACTTCAGCGATCTCGCCATGTTTTTCGTTCTCGCGGCGGTCTGGCCGGAACGCCCGCTGCTGGCGTCGATGCCAGCCGTCGGCACGCTGGCGACGCAGGCCCTGTGGATCGCCGATCTGATCGCCAAGCTGGCGGGGACGGAGCTGACCGGCATGACCGGCTACATGTTCGACGCCGCCTACCCGCTCTATCTCAGGGCGCTGTCGCTCTTTCACCTGTGGCTGCCGGCGCTCCTGCTGTACCTGGTCTGGCGCCTCGGCTACGACACGCGGGCGTTCCGGGCATGGACCGTGCTGGCCTGGGTCGTGCTTCTGGTCTCATACTTCTTCCTGCCGCCGCCGAGCCTCGAACCCGGCGGCACGGCGCGCAACATCAACTACATCTACGGCTTCAGCGACACCGAGCCGCAGACGCTCATGCCCGGCTGGGCGTGGCTGCTGATGTTGATGGTGGGCATGCCGGCGGTGCTGTTCGCGCCCGTTCACCTCGCGCTGCGGCGCTGGATGCCGCGCACGGCCTGAGCGGCCTTTGGCCTGCGCCGGTCTCGTCCGCCTCACTTCGCGATGCGCAGCCGCTTGAACCTGACGTCCGGGAGCACACCCGCATCCTTGCGGATGCGCAGACGGTTGTGCACGTCCCCCACTCCGGCCACGCGCTGGGCGATCGCGCCCGCCAGCTCCTTGACGGCGTAGGTGTCAACGGTGCCGTTGAGCGCCACGACGCCCCGGTCGACGTCGATGTCGACCTCCGTGGCGTCGATCTCGGGAGCCGCCTCCAGCCCCGCGAGGATATCCTCGGCGATCAGATCGTTGGACCGTGTCGCGGCGGGTTCGTCGGGCATGGCGGGATCACCTCGTCCACTTCTCAGGAGCGCGTCGGATCGGCGCGCCGGCTCGACAGCGTTCCCGACCAGTCCGGCTCCGAGGGCTCCGAGATCCGCCGCAGCGCCTCCTGCGTGCCAGGCGCCCGGTCGGTCGCCATGTCGCCCAGCGCGACGATGCCCACCAGCATCCGGTTGTGGTCGATGACGGGCATCCGGCGGATCTGCTTCTCCCCCATGCGGTGCGCGACGTCGTCGATCTCGTCGTCCTCGTGGCACCACCACACCTCGCCGCTCATCACCTCGTCGACGCGCGTCACGTCGGGCGACTCGCCGATGGCGGTGGCGCGCACCGTGATGTCCCTGTCGGTGAGGACGCCGACGAGGCGCTGGCCGTCGCAGACCGGCAGCACGCCGACGTTGAGGTCGTCCATCTTGCGCGCCGCCTCGCGCAGGCTGGCATCGGGGGAGATGACCTCGACCTCGCGGGTCATGACCTCGGAGACTTTCATTGCCGCTGACCTCCGGTGCTTCCCGGTCTCGCCGGGACCTCCTGCCTTCCGAAACGTCCCCCGTCCACCAGGGTTCCGGCTGCGGGCGCCAGCGATGCAACCGCCTCGGCACGGGCGGCGTTCCCAGGGAGCACGGACGCGGCGAGCCACGAGCAGGAGCACGGCAGGACATGGCGTCGGAGAGCAGGAGAACGAGCGGCGAGGGCGCATCGTCGGGCGAGCACCCTCCGGACGGGCGCATCGTCGAGGACGTCCAGCTCCGGCTCGCGGACGACCCCGGCATCGACGCTTCCGACATCGAGGTGCGGGCGGAGGGCGCGCGCGTGATCCTCGCGGGCACGGTCCCGAGCGAGCTGGCGCGGCAGATGGCCGAGGTGGTCGCGTTCGAGGCCGAGGGCGTGACGGGGGTCGAGAACGCGCTGCAGGTGCGCGCCCGCACCAGAAAGGATGCGCCGGAGCCGCCGACGCGCCGCGACAGGCAGAACCCCATCGAGCCGGGGACCGACAGCTATCTCGAGGCGTCGGTCTCGCCGCCGGCCAGCGCGCCCGAGCCACCGAACGATCCCGACAACAGGCCGGGCATCGGTACCGGCGGCATGCCGGCCGATACGAGCGGATCGCCCATCGGCAGCGGCGTCAACCTCGGGCCGGGGCCGCGCAGGGCGAAGCGGCGCGGCTGAGCCCCAGCCGGTCCGACACTTCGTCCCGGCCTGCATGGCTTGCATTCTACGGCGAAATTCGGTCATCTGCTTGCCTAGCCGGCGCTGGAAGTCGCGCCGGCCGCAGCGGGCCTGGAGATGAGCCGCGACATTCGATCACCTGCGTCAGCACCGAGCCGGCCTGCGGACCTGCTCGCCCGATCCTCAGTCGAGTCCTCCGGCGCGCTGCACGTCTGCCCGCTGAGCCTGGTCCGCGAGACGCTCGACGGCAGCGGCGCCCGGCATCTCGTCACGCTGATCAATCGGCAGACGATGCTGGATACGCCGGCGGGCATCGAGGCCGCCAATCACCTGAGGCTCGCCGTCAACGACATCGTCGCGCCGCAGGACGGGCTGGTGCACCCGTGCGAAAGCCACGTCGAGGAGCTGATCCGCTTCGCCAGGGGCTGGAACCGGCGCGGCTCCCTCGTCGTGCACTGCTGGGCTGGGATCAGCCGCTCGACGGCGGCGGCTTTCATCACGCTCTGCGCGCTCAACCCCGACGCGCCGGAGCGGCTGCTGGCGCGGCGGATCAGGGAGGCCTCCGTAACCGCCTCGCCCAACCGGCTCCTCGTCCGCCTTGCCGACGACCTGCTCGGCCGCAGCGGCCGGATGCTGAGCGCCGTCGACGAGATGGGCCCGGCGGAGCCCGCCGGCGAGGCCGCACCCTTCCTGCTGGCCAGCAGCTTCGGGTAGCAGCGCGTCCGGACGCCAAGGGCGCAATGCACAGGCCTGCCGCCGGGCCGCCCCGGTTCCGAAATTCGCCATGATCCCTCACTAGTGCCGCGGGCATGGGAGACTGTCGATGACCTTCGAAGCTCACCTGAAGCGGACGTCTCGATCGGCGGCGAGCGAGAGCGAGGCACGGGAGTGGCGCGAGGTGGCAGCGGTCGAGATCGGCCTCAACGCGGCGATCATCGCGGTGCGCAAGGACGAGCCGGTCGTGCTGGTGGTGCGCCCGCAGGGCGAGGCGGCGCAGGGGAGCGATTCGCTGCCCTTCGGCCCCTTCTCTCCGCTCGAGCACCGCACGCTGGAGATCGGCCTTCGCAAGTGGGTCGCGGAGCAGACGGGTCTCGAGCTCGGCTACGTCGAGCAGCTCTATACATTCGGCGACCGGGGCCGGCACGCGCAGCCCGGTGATGCCGGCCCGCACGTGGTCTCGATCGGCTATCTCGCGCTGACCCGCCCGGGCGGCGGCGAGTCGGAGCGCTGGGACTGGCGCAGCTGGTACGACTGTTTTCCCTGGGAGGACTGGCGTCGGGGCAAGCCGGCCATCCTCACCGAGTTCATCGAGCCGCGGCTCATGGCGTGGGCGGAAAAGCCGGCGCCGCCCCCCTCGCCCGACCGGCCGATCCAGCGCGCCGAGCGGCTGCGCGTCTGCTTCGGGCTCAACGGCGGGTCATGGGACGAGGAGAAGGTGCTCGAGCGGTTCGAGCTGCTCTACGGCGCGGGGCTCATCGACGAGGCCCGCCGGGACGGCCGCGAGGCCGCGCTGAGCTGGGGACCCCTGCCCCGTCTGGGCGTGGCCATGCGCTACGACCACCGCCGCATCCTGGCCACCGCCATCGGGCGGATCAGGGCCAAGATCAAGTACCGGCCCGTGATTTTCGAGCTCATGGAGGACGAGTTCACCCTCTACGAGCTGCAGAAGACGGTCGAGGCGATCCTCGGGCCGCACCTGCACAAGCAGAATTTTCGCCGTCTCGTCGAGAGCGCCGGACTGGTGGAGTCGACGGGGGAGGTCCGCGCCAAGACCGGCGGCCGCCCGGCCCGGCTCTACCGTTTCCGGCGCGAGGTGCTGCTCGAGCGGCCCGCGCCCGGCGTGCGCGTGAAGCCCGGCCGCGGCTGAGCCTGACGAGGGGCGGGCCGGCGGTTCCGCCGTCCTCGGCTCCTCGGCTGCCCCTACAAAAGCGCAATCCAGCAATTCCGCTGTCGGCCAACGCGGCCCTGGAAATCCCGAGGCAACTGGCATATCTTAATCGCACAAAGTGTGCTCACAGAGAGCATATTATGTCCGGGTCAGACCGGTACTTTTCAGGCCGCGATAATGCTCATGATGAGCATTTACAGAGTCCGAGAGGGATCTCCCATGGCAACGGTTCAGTTCGAGACGACCGCACCGGCAGCCAGGCGCCACGACGTCCTGCCGATGCCGGAGCTGTGGTACACGCCCGCGCTGGCACGGGAGATGGAGCCCCTTTACGCCAAGGTCGCCAGGGTCGTCACTCCCCTGGAGTGGCCGCAGTTCGCGCCGATCATCAAGGCGATCAACGATCTCAAGAAGCAGCGCAACGCCGTCGTCCTGGCGCACAACTACATGACGCCCGAGATCTTCCAGTGCGTGGGCGACTTCCGCGGCGACAGCCTGCAGCTCGCCAAGGAGGCCGCGCACACCGATGCCCAGGTGATCGTGCAGGCCGGCGTGCACTTCATGGCGGAAACCTCGAAGCTCCTGAACCCGGACAAGACCGTCCTCATCCCCGACCTGAGGGCGGGCTGCTCGCTCGCCGCCTCCATCACCGGCGAGGACGTGCGCATGCTGCGCGAAGCCTATCCCGGCGTGCCGGTCGTCACCTACGTCAACACCTCGGCGGAGGTGAAGGCGGAGAGCGACATCTGCTGCACCTCCGCCAACGCGGTCAAGATCGTGGAGAGCCTCGGCGTGCCGCGGGTCCTGCTGATCCCCGACGAGTATCTCGCCCGCTACGTTCAGACGAAGACGGACGTCGAGATCATCGCCTGGAAAGGCCGATGCGAGGTGCACGAGCGCTTCACGGCAGAGGAGCTCGAGGCGTTCCGGGCGGCGGACCCCGCGATCAGGATCATCGCCCATCCCGAGTGCCCGCCCGACGTCATCCAGGTAGCGGACTTCACCGGCTCCACCTCCGCCATGATCGACTGGGTGAAGAAGAGGCGGCCGGCGAAGGTGGTGCTCGTGACCGAGTGCTCGATGAGCTCGAACGTCGCCGCCGGGGCGCCTGACGTGGAGTTCGTGCGGCCCTGCAATCTGTGCCCGCACATGAAGCGGATCACGTTGCAGAACATCCTGGAGAGCCTGGTCTACATGCGCTACGAGGTGACCGTGGACCCGCTCGTCGCCGACCGCGCCCGGCGTGCCGTCGAGCGCATGATCAATCTTACGAACTGACGAGAGCCGGACCCGTGCGCGCCGGCAGCGGCGCGCGCAGGCCGACAATCCATGGCCAAGGGCGGACGAACGAACCGGGCAGCCGCAGGCGGCGACATCGTCATCGTCGGCGCCGGGCTCGCCGGCCTGTTCACCGCCCTCAAGCTGGCTCCCGCCGCCGTCACCCTCGTCTCCCCTGCACCGCTGGGCGAGGGCGCGGCGAGCGCCTGGGCGCAAGGCGGCATCGCCGCCGCGGTCGGCGAAGGCGATACGCCCGAGCTGCACGCCGCCGACACGGTCCGCGCCGGCGCCGGCATCGTGGACGAGCGCATCGCGCGGCTCGTTGCGATGGAAGCTGGCGAACGGGTCCGCGATCTTCTCGCCTACGGCGTGCCGTTCGACCGGGATCTCGCAGGCCACTTCGTCCTTTCACGCGAGGCGGCGCATTCCGCGAGCCGGGTCGTCCGGGTCTCGGGCGACAAGGCCGGCCTGGCGATCATGGAAGCCGTGATCCATGCCGTGCGGCGGACCCGCTCGATCACGGTGCTGGAGGATTTCTCCGCTCTCCGCCTGATCTCGACCGGCAACCGCGTCACGGGTGTCGAGCTGGCACGCACCGACGATCCAGCCGCCGTGCACGTGCTCGACGGCGCCCGCGCCGTGGTGCTGGCGACGGGCGGCATCGGCGGCCTCTACGCAGTCACCACCAATCCGCCACATGCCCGCGGCGAGGGCGTCGCCATCGCGGTCCAGGCCGGCGCCGCCATCGCCGACGCGGAATTCGTTCAGTTCCACCCCACCGCGCTCGACGTCGGCCTCGACCCGGCGCCGCTCGCCACCGAGGCGCTGCGCGGCGAAGGCGCGGTGCTGATCAACGCCGCCGGCGAACGCTTCATGGCTGGTCTGCATCCGGACGCCGAACTCGCCCCGCGCGACGTCGTCGCCCGCGCCGTGTTCGCAGAGATCGCCGCCGGGCGCGGCGCCTTCCTCGACTGCCGCAACGCCATCGGGCCTCGCCTCCCGACAGCCTTCCCGACCGTCTACGAGCGTTGCCGCGCGGCCGGCATCGATCCCGTCACCGAGCCGGTCCCTGTCGCGCCGGCAGAGCACTACCACATGGGCGGCGTGCGCACCGACGAGTGGGGCCGCACCGGCGCCGCCGGCCTTTGGGCCGCGGGCGAGGTCGCCTCCACCGGCTTGCACGGCGCTAACAGGCTCGCCTCGAACTCGCTGCTCGAGACGGTCGTGTTCGGCGCCCGGGTTGCTGCCGACATCGCCCGGCTCGAACGGGGTAGAACCACGCAGCTCGAGCTCAGCCGGACCAGGGCCACGCATCTGCCCGACTTCGCTGCCCGCGCCGAGGCCATCCGCATCATCCGGACCACCATGTCGCGCCATGTCGGGGTCGAGCGCGAGGCCGAGGGGCTCGACGTCGCGCTGAAGACGCTGGTCTCGGTCGCCGACGCCGCCGAGGGCGATCCCGTGATCGGCAACGCCGTGCTGGCCGCCCGCCTCGTGGCCGAATGCGCGCTGCGCCGCAAGGAAAGCCGTGGCGCGCATTATCGTCGCGATTTCCCGCACCCCAGCCCCAGGTGGCAGCGCCGCAGCGCCATCACGCTGGCGGGCCTGGATCTCAGGTCGGCGCTGGAGTCGGGCGCACTGTCCGGCGTGATCGGGACCGAATGAGACAGGACAATCGATCATGGCAAACAGAGCCCCCTTCGATCTGAGCCTGCCGGAGCCGCTGATCGGCGCTGCCGTCTCGGGCGCCCTGGCGGAGGACCTCGGCCTCGCCGGCGATGTCACGACGGATGCGTTGATCGCGCCGGAGGCCACCGCCTCGGGCGTGCTCGCCGCGCGCAAGCCGGGCATCGTCGCAGGGCTGCAGGTTGCCGCAGCCGCCTTCCATCACCTCGACCGGGCCGTCAGGTTCCAGGTCCTCGTTCCGGACGGCCATCGGGTCGAGGCCGGTGAGGCCATCGCGCGCATCGCCGGCAGCGCCCGCGCACTGCTGACGGCGGAGCGGGTCGCCCTCAACTTTCTCGGCCGCCTGAGCGGCATCGCCACCCTGACGCGCCGCTACGTCGACGCCGTCGCCGGCACCCGCTCCCACATCGTCGATACGCGCAAGACCACGCCCGGGCTCAGGGCCTTCGAGAAGTACGCCGTGCGCGCCGGCGGGGGCATGAACCATCGCATCGGGCTGTTCGACGCCGTTCTGATCAAGGACAACCACATCGCCGTCGCCGGCGGCGTCGGGCCGGCCATTCGGGCCGCGCGGGCGCGCGTGGGTCACATGGTGAAGGTCGAGGTCGAGGTCGACACGCTGGAGCAGCTTGCAGAGGCGCTGGCCCACCGCATCGATGCGGTGCTGCTCGACAACATGACGCCCGGCGAGCTGGCGGAGGCCGTGCGCCTCGTCGCCGGACGGGCCATCACGGAGGCTTCGGGCGGCGTCAGCCTCGACACGGTCAGGGCCATCGCCGAGACGGGGGTCGACCTGATCTCGGTCGGCGCCCTCACCCACTCCGCCGCGGTGCTCGACATCGGGCTCGACATCGCCGACCTCGGGCACTGAGGTGCCGGGCAGCGGGCTTACGCCAAGCCTTCTACCAACTTTCCGGTCGGGATTGAAACGGTAGCAGCGAGCACTCCTCGCCTCCCCCCTGCTCGAAATCGAAACGATTCCTTTGCCCCAGATCCCCTCTCCCCGCGTGCCGGGAGAGGGTCGGTTGAGAGGCAGCCGCGAGCACAGCGCGAATTCCTGCTCACCCTCCTCCCAGGGTCACCCCGATCAGCGTCGACGCCAGTATTCCGCTTGGTTTGCCCTTCCTTCCGTCATGGCCGCGAAGGCGGCCATCCACGCAACTCTCCACACCTGATCTGCGGCGTGTCGTGGATTCCCGCCTCCGCGGGAATGACGGTGTGGGTATGCAGTGGGAATCGTTTCGTCATCGAGGGTCACGGTGAGCGGCTGACCCCTTGAACCCTGGCCCCTTAATCGAGCCGATGGAAACGGCGCAGCGCCGCGATCAGCTCGGAGAATTCGCTGTCCCCTGCGAGTTGCGGCGAATGAAACCACTCGTGCAGCTCCGGGTCGGGCAGACGCAGGAACCGCTCGAAGCGGTCGAGCGCCTCGCCGTCGAGCCCCGGCAGCAACGCGGCGGCGAACCGCCCGATCAGCCAGTCCATCTCCTTGGTGCCGCGATGCGCCGCGCGGTAGGCGGCGCGCCGCCGGCGCGTTTCGAGATCCTCGCCCGGCATTGCCTCGTCCCTCGCCGCTTCTGGATATCCGGCCAGTGTGATGATCGAGAGCTTCGCCTGCATCGAACAAGGGGCGAGCTTCGCAATCGGGACACTAGCCGCCTTGACGCTCGCGTCCCGCGCCGCCAACGTGCAGCATCAGGGCGTGATATAGCGCCAGGCACTGCCGCGCGCAAAGCGAGGCGCCGACGTAACCGCCGGGCGCTGCGCCAGCAAGGCTCCAATCGAGGGACCGACACCACGGTCATGCGACCCGGCGTGCTGACACCCCTCTTCGCTTCGGCACAGTCGCTGGCGGGCGTCGGCCCGCGCGTGCTGCTGCTGCTGAAGAAGGCGCTGCGGCTGCCGCCGGGCGTCAGCGCGCCGCGCGTCGTCGACCTCATCTGGCATGCGCCGACGGGAGTCATCGACCGGCGCGCCGAGCCGACCGTCGCAGACGCCGTTCCAGGCACGATAGCGACGTTCGCGGTGCGGGTGCTCAAGCACAAGGGGCCGCCGCACGGCAACGCCAAGGCCCCCTACAAGGTCGCCTGCGAGGACGAGACCGGGCGCATCGACCTCGTCTTCTTCCATGCCGAGCGCAAGTTCATCGAGCGCCAGCTCCCCGTCGGCAGCGTCCGCTACATCTCCGGCCGGGTCGAGCGCTACGGCGACGCGCTGCAGATGGCGCACCCGGACTACATCGTGCCGCCGGAGGCGCGCGCCGAGCTGCCGATGCTCGAGCCCGTCCATCCTCTGACGGCGGGCCTGTCCGGCAAGGTGCTCCTGAAGCTGATGCGCCAGGCCGTCGAGCGGGTGCCGGACCTTCCCGAATGGCAGGAGGCCAGGTGGCTTGCAGCTCGCGGCTGGCCGTCGTTCCGCGAGGCCGTCGCACGGCTGCACAATCCGCAGGAATCCGGCGACGTCTCGCCGGGGGCGCCGCACTGGCAGCGCCTCGCCTTCGACGAGCTCCTGGCCGGGCAGGTAGCGCTGGCAATGGTGCGGCAGAGCCTCAAGGCCCAGCGCGGCCGAGCCATCGCCGCCACTGGGGCGATCCGGAGCAAGCTGGTGGATGCGCTGCCCTTCGCCCTGACTCGATCGCAGGTGCGGGCGCTCGGCGAGATCGAGGCGGACATGGCGGCGCCGCAGCGCATGCTGCGCCTGCTGCAGGGCGACGTCGGCTCGGGGAAGACGGCGGTGGCGCTGATGGCCATGGCCATCGCTGTCGAAGCCGGTGCGCAGGCCGCATTGATGGCGCCGACGGAGGTGCTGGCGCGCCAGCACGCGGAGACCATTGCGCCGCTGGCCGACAAGGCCGGACTGAGCGTCGGGCTGCTGACGGGCCGCGAGAAAGGCAAGCCGCGCGCCGAGATCCTCGGCCGCCTGGCGAGTGGTGAGATCGATATCCTGATCGGCACCCATGCCCTGTTCCAGCCGGAGGTCGTGTTCAGGGACCTGGCTTTCGCCGTCATCGACGAGCAGCACCGCTTCGGCGTGCACCAGCGCCTCGCCCTGCAGACGAAAGGCGGCAGCAGCGTCGCCGATGTGCTGGTGATGACTGCGACGCCGATCCCGCGCACGCTGCTGATGACGCATTACGGCGACCTCGACGTGTCGCGGTTGACCGAGAAGCCGGCTGGGCGCAAGCCGGTCGTCACGACGCTCGCCTCGCTCGACCGGCTGGAGGAGGTGATCGAGGGATTGCGCCGCGCGCTGGCCGAGGGGGCGCAGGTCTACTGGGTGTGCCCGCTGATCGAGGACACCGGCGCCTCGGAGCTCGCCGCCGCCGAGCAGCGGCACGCGCACCTCGCGCAAGTGCTCGGAGCCGGGCAGGTGGGACTGCTGCATGGCGGCATGCCCGGCCGGGTGAAAGACGCGACGATGGCCGCCTTCGCCGAAGGCCGGCTCCAGGTGCTCGTCTCCACGACGGTGATCGAGGTCGGCGTCAACGTGCCCAACGCCACCATCATGGTCATTGAGCACGCGGAGCGGTTCGGCCTCGCCCAGCTCCACCAGCTTCGCGGGCGCGTCGGCCGCGGCGAGCGGCAGTCCTACTGCGTGCTCATCTACAAGCCCCCGCTCGGCGAGACGGCCGAGCAGCGCCTGAAGATGATGCGCGAGACCGAGGACGGCTTCCTGATCGCGGAGAAGGATCTGGAGCTGCGCGGCGGCGGCGAGGTGCTCGGCGCGCGCCAGAGCGGCATGCCGGAGTTCCGCATCGCCAACGTGCCCGGCTTCGAGCTGCTGCTGGCCGCCGCGCGCGACGACGCCCGGCTTCTGCTCAACGACGACCCGGCGCTCACGTCCCCTCGCGGCGCGGCCGTGCGCACCCTGCTCTATCTGTTCGAGTGCGACGAGGCGGTGCGGCTGTTCCGGGCGGCGTGACCGGTGCTCACTCGTGCCGCACCGTCGACAGCAGGACCAGCCCGACCGCGAACAGGACGATCACGGCCAGCGAGTCGTAGCCCATCCTCATCACGGTCGGATTGCGCCGCTCGAGCAATCCGACCAGGTACGTCCCGATCAGCAACGCGCCGAGCATGGCAGAAATCGTCTCGAAGCGGCCGAGCTGGTTGACCACCGGCCCGCCGACGAACACGATGTCGGCGACCAGGATCAGCGACAGGTTGATGAAATTCGCGCCCATCACATGGCCGAAGGCCATCTCGTAGCGTCGGAGGCGTAGCGCGGTCGTCACCGCGCTCAGCTCCGGCAGCGACGTCGAGAGGCCGAGCAGCGCGAACCCGACCAGGCCCGTGCCCAGGCCTGTCTGCCGGGCCAGGGCGTCGCCGGTCGCCGAGAGCAGGGTGCCGGCGACGAGGATCACGGCGGCAGCCGCAGCGCCCCTGGCGAGGAGCGACGGCAGTGCCGCCTCACCCACGTCCTCGCCGACCTCCTCGACGTAGCCTCCGCTCCAGTCCCTGAGGACCCAGGGGGCGCGATCGTCGTAGCCCTTCGCCAGCCAGAATGCGCCGATGCTTAGGGTACAGATGATGATGGACCAGACGCCGACACCGAGGAACGGAACGTCGGTGATCACGATGGCGACGGCGACGACGGCCAGCAGCAGGATGGAGAGCGCCGTCACCATCAGCGTGACAGGCCTGGCGACGACGGAGGTCACCGCATCGCGGCCGATGAACGCGTCGGCCAGCGCCAGCAGGACAATGTTGATGGATGCGCTGCCGAGGAGGTTGTTGATCGCGAGAGCGGGATTGCCGAGCCACGAGGACGCCACGGTGTTGGTGAGCTCCGGCAGCGTCGTGATGGTGCTCAGGAACAGCATGCCGGCAAAGGCCTGCCCCAGACCCGTCGCCCGGGCGATGCCGTCGACGTTGCGCGTCAGGCGCGTGCCCGCACCCCACACCGCGACCGCGGCGGCGAGAAAGACCACCGCGTTGACCCAGATCGGAAGCTCGTCCCCGTTCGACAGCGGCACCAGCGGCGAGCCTCAGCGGGACGGGGGGTCGCCGCGTGCGGCATCGGCCAGGGAGCGTAACTGCTTCTGGTACTCGGGCATGACCATGCCGGCCGAGATCACCATCTTGGCCGCATCCTCGACGCTCATGCTGAGAAAGATCACGTCCTTGCGCGGGACCAGGCAGACGAACCCGGTCGGTGGCATGATTCCGGTCGGCATGAACACCGTCATCAGGTCGTTCTGACCGCCCGGCGCGACATCCTTGATCTCGCCTATCGCCTCGCCCGTGACATAGACCAGCGACCAGATGCCCTTGGAGGGAAACTCGATGAGACCGACCTTGTGGAAGGACGTGCCGGGCCCGGCGGCGCTCACCACCGAGACGAAGATCTGTTTCAGCGCCTGATAGAGGTTGCGCACGATCGGCATGCGGTCGAGGAACAGCTCGCCCGAGCTGATGATCGTGCGGCCGAGAAGGTTGGCGGCGAGCGCGCCGATCAGCGTCAGACCGATGATACCGAAGAAGAGCCCGATGCCGGGCATCGGAAACGGCAGGTAGGTCTCCGGATTGTAGATGCTGGGCACGAACGGCTTCACCCACGCATCGACGACGTTGATGAACCACCAGGCGATATAGAGCGTGATCGTCACCGGCCCGACGACGACGAGGCCGGTCAGGAAGTAGTTGCGCAGCCGCGCGCCGACGTGCAGTTCCGCATGGCTCGGAGCGGGGCCGGGGCGTGCCGACTGCGCCGGCGCGTCCGCAGTCGGTCCAGCCAGCAGTTGCTGCTGCTCCGTTTCGTTGCTCTGCATGCTTCGACTTCCAGCCCGCCCGCTGTCCGGGCGCCCTGCCGCGCTCTCCCGATCCCATGTCTCGCACATCAGGAGAGCCGGAGTCAGTCCGATGCGCAATAGGCGATAGCAGTCGGATCGCGCTTCAGCCTGCTTCTGGGGCGGGGCACACTGTCGCTATTGGCCGATTATGAGGCAATCGAGGCCGGCGTCGCGCAGCCGCGGGCAGACGCTCTGCATCTCGCCGGTGCTGGCGAAGGGTCCGAGACGCACGAGGTAGAGCGTGCCCATGTTGCCCATCACGGTCTCCTCGATCGCCGCGTCCCGTTCGCGGGACCCGGCCGCGCCGATCTGTTTCAGCCGGGCAGCCACGGACTGCGCCTCCTGCCGGCTGCGGACGGCAGCGACCTGGATATGATAGCGGTCGTCGCGGGCCGGGGCGCGCGCCACCGCCTTGGTGACGGGCGCGCCTGTCGATCCGGTGGTCGCGGGCGTGGCGGCAGCTTGACGGCGGTCAACCTTGCTTACCTCGGTGCTGTCCGCCCAACCTGCCGCGCTCGGGTTCGACTGCGTGGACCACGCCGATACGCTCGCCGGCGGCGGCGGACGCGCCGGCCTGCCGCTCGTCTCGGGAGCCGAAACGGAAGTCGCGAACCCCTGACTGACCGGCTCCTGTGAGGCCGGCGAGCCGCCGAACAGTGCGCTGAAGAAGCTGCCGAGCCCGCCGCCCGAGGCCGCCGGTGCAGCCGCCTCCTGCGGCCGGCTTGCGGCAGGCGTGGCAGGCGCCGTCGCGCCCTGCCGCGGTGCGGCCGCGCTCGCGGCCACCCGCTTCTCGTCGGCTTCCGCCTGGTCCGTCAATCCGGCGTCACGATAGGCCCCGGCGCGGTTGAGAAGAGCGTCCGAGCGCTGCTGGTGATCGAGGCCGTTCTTGATCCACAGCGCGCTCGTGAAGTCCGCGATCGCCTGCGCCGGCTTGCCCTGCTTGCGATAGGCGACGCCGCGGTAATAGAGCGCGCGCGCCAGGTTCGGCTGGGAGATCTTGCCGCCGCTGATGGCCGAGGTGAGCTCCTGAGCCGCCAGGTCCGCCTTTCCGGCTTCCAGCGCAGCAACACCCGTATCGATGGTGCGCTCGGCCTCCGCGGCGGCACCGGCCGGGCTCTCGCCGGTCTTGCTCTTGGCAGCCGTCGCCGCCGCCGAGCCGGCGAGGAGGCCGACGGCCAGCACGGCTGCCCAAATCCAGATCGGGCAATTCCAGATCGGCCGGTTCCAGATCGTCAGTGTCACGGCTGTGCGCGGTCGCGCCATCGCGTATCCTCGCCTTACGTCGTTATCTACGCGCAGCACCTCCACTCGCGCGAAAGTCTATGCCAAGCATTGGTTTGAGGCAATTCAGCGACATCGGAATATGCTCCGATCCCGGCCTTACTCCACAGTTACCGACTTCGCCAGGTTTCGGGGCTGGTCGACGTCCGTGCCCATCACCACCGCGGTGTGATAGGCGATCAACTGCACCGGCACGGCATAGAGAAGAGGGCTGATGAACGGATGGGCATGGGGCATCTGCAGGTGTGTCTGCAGCTTGCAGCCGGCCTTATCCGGGGTCGCATCCGAGATGAGGATGATCTGCCCGCCGCGTGCCGCGACCTCCTGCATGTTCGAGACCGTCTTCTCGAACAAGTCGTTCTCGGGGGCGACGACGACCACCGGCACGTTCTCGTCGATCAGCGCGATGGGTCCGTGCTTCAGCTCGCCGGCGGCGTAGCCCTCGGCGTGGATGTAGGAGATCTCCTTCAGCTTCAGCGCCCCTTCCAGCGCGATCGGATAGCTCGGTCCGCGCCCGAGATAGAGCACATCCTTGGCCTTGTGCAGCGATACCGCGAGCGATTCGTAGAGCGATTCGCTGCGCAGGATCGTGGTCAGGTGCCGCGGCACCTCCGTCAGGGCGCGAACCAGCTCCTTCTCCTGATCGGCGCCGACAGCCCCTCTCGCGCGGCCGATGGCGATGGCGAGGCACGCCAGCACGGAGAGCTGGCAGGTGAAGGCCTTGGTCGAGGCGACGCCGATCTCGGGGCCCGCGAGCGTCGGCAGGATGACGTGCGATTCGCGCGCGATGGTCGAGCTGCGCACATTGACGACGGACGCGATCCTCTGCCCACCGGCCTTGCAGTAGCGCAGCGAGGCCAGCGTATCGGCCGTCTCGCCCGACTGCGAGACGAAGATGGCGAGCCCATCCTCCGGCAACGGTGATTCGCGGTAGCGGAACTCGGAGGCGATGTCGATCTCGACCGGGATGCGGGCATAGCGCTCGAGCCAGTACTTGCCGACGAGGCCCGCGTAGTGCGCCGTCCCGCACGCCGAGATGGTTACGCGCGAGATCTTCGCCAGGTCGGCGCCGAGCTCCGGGAACACGACTTTCCCCGCCGCCATGTCGAGATAGTTCGCAAGCGTATGGCCGATGACCTCGGGCTGCTCGTGGATTTCCTTGGCCATGAAGTGGCGGTAGTTGCCCTTGTCCACCAGCAGCGCGCTGGCGATCGACTTGACCATCGGCCGCTCCACCCGGCGGCCAGTCATATCGTGGATCTCGGCGCCCTCGCGGGTCAGCACCACCCAGTCGCCGTCCTCGAGATACGTGACCATATCCGTGAACGGCGCCAGCGCGATGGCGTCGGAGCCGAGATACATCTCGCCCTCGCCGTGCCCGACCGCCAGCGGCGGACCCTGCCGGGCGCCGATCATCAGGTTGTCGTGGCCGGCAAAAATGAGCCCGAGCGCGAAGGCGCCGCTCAGCCGCTCGAGCGCCATGCGGGCGGCCTCGACGGGCGGCAGCCCCTGGTCCAGGTAATCGGTGACGAGGTGCAGCACCGTCTCGGTGTCGGTCTCGGTTTGGAACTCGTGGCCTTTCGCAGCGAGCTCGCCCTTCAGCTCCTGGAAGTTCTCTATGATGCCGTTGTGGACGACCGCGACGCGGCCGTTCATGTGCGGGTGCGCATTGCGCTCCACGGGCCGGCCGTGGGTCGCCCATCGCGTATGGCCGATGCCGGCCCGGCCCTGCAGCGGGTGATTCGACAGCCGCAGCTCGAGGTTCTTGAGCTTGCCCTCGGCACGGCGGCGGTCCAGGTGACCGTTCTCCACGGTGGCGATGCCGGCCGAATCGTAGCCGCGATACTCCAGCCGCCGCAGCGCATCGACGAGATCCCCCGCGACGGGCTTCGCGCCGAGAATGCCCACGATCCCGCACATCTCGAATCGAGTCCTTTTATCGTGAAGTGTGGCCCATCTGCTACGTCGAGATGGCTCCTGGCACAAATCAAACCGTATGACTTGGTTTTTCGGTATTAAGAACTCTTCATCGATTTCCGCCGTTGCATCATGGCCCGGAATTTTGCCGCCCAGCCTTCGCGTATGGTGAGCTCGCTGCGCTCCAGGGCGAGCGCATCGGCCGGTACGTTCCTGGTGACGACGCTGCCGGATCCGACGTAGGCGCCGGGGCCGATGCTGACCGGGGCCACCAGCGCCGAGTTCGAGCCGATGAAGGCGCCGGGACCGACCTCCGTCCGGTGCTTGAGGAACCCGTCGTAGTTGCAGAAGATCGTCCCGGCTCCGACGTTGGCGCCCGCCCCGACCCGGCCGTCTCCCAGGTAGGCGAGGTGGTTGGCCTTGGCCCCGGCCTCGAGCGTCACGTTCTTGACCTCGACGAAGTTGCCGATCCTCACCCCCGTCCCCAGGTCGGCCCCCGGCCTCAGCCGCGCGAACGGCCCGACCGCGGCGCCGCGGCGGACGTGCGCCCCTTCGAGATGGCAGTTGGCGTGGATGCGGACCTCGTCCTCGACGATGACGCCGGGTCCGAAGAACACGTTCGGCTCGATGGTCACGTCCCGGCCGACGAGCGTGTCATGGCTGAACCAGACGGTCTCCGGCGCGACCAGCGTGGCGCCCTCCGCCATCACGCGGTCGCGGAACCGGCGCTGGAACACCGCCTCCGCCATCGCGAGCTGGTTGCGCGAGTTGATGCCCAGCACCTCCTCCTCGGCGCACGCCTGGGCGGCGACCCGGAAGCCCTTCGACCTGGCGACGGCGACCGCGTCGGTCAGGTAATACTCGCCTTGCACGTTGCCGGTCCCGATCTCGCCGAGCATGTCGAGCATCTCCTCGCGCCGGAAGGCCATCACCCCCGAGCAGCAGAACGTGAGCGCGCGCTCAGCCTCGGTGGCGTCCTTGTGCTCGCGGATGGCGCTGATGCCGCCTGCCGCGTCGCACAACAGCCGGCCGTAGCCGGTCGGGTCGGCCGCCTCGAAGCCGAGCACCGCCAGCGGCGTCTCGGCGTCGAGGCGGTCGACGAGGCTGCGCAGCGTGCCGGGCGCGATGAGCGGCGTATCGGCGAACACGACGAGCACGTCGCCGCTGTGCCCGGCAATGGCAGCACGCGCAGCCAGCACCGCGTGGGCCGTGCCGAGTTGCTGGTCCTGCACGAAGATCCCGGTGCCGGGCGCGAGCGCCAGGGCTTCGGAGCGCACCGCCTCCATGTCGGGGCCGATCACCACCGCGACCGCGCCGGCGCCAAGGCTCCCGGTTGCACGGAGCGCGTGGCCCAGCAGCGAGAGGCCGCCGACCCGGTGCAGGACCTTCGGCACGGCCGATTTCATGCGCGTGCCCTTGCCGGCCGCCAGGACGATCGTGAGCAGGGGACGAGAGGCCATGTCGTATCGCCTCGCTGAGCCAGACAGGTGACCGGCAGCGGTGCGCCCGCCGTGCGCGCGTCCGCCGTCGAGGCGCACGGTGTCTCAAGCCGGTGCGGTTTTCAAGCCGCGCGCCACTCCCGGGATGATGGGCGGCGGTTGGGACGGGCCATCGTTTCCACAGCCCAGCAGTCCGCCGCAGCGCTCATCCATTGACCGGGACTGGGACTCGGAAGACCGTTTGGCGCAAGCGAATCATCGACTTGGCCGAGCGCCCGCGTGGTGGCGTGCGGCCCGGTCCGGGCAGCGAGTCCTTCGAGGCGGAGATGCAAGCGCAACAGACACTCAACAGTCAGAGGCTCGAGCCTGGCGTGCCTCCGGACCCCAAGCGCCCACGCAGCTTCGCCGGGCCTTACCTGGCGGCTTGGGCCCTGCTTGCCGCTCTGGCGCTCGGCTACATGACCGTCCTGCTCCTGCAGCCCGATTGGACAGGTACGATGACGACCCAGGCACTGCGTAGCGAGCCCGTGCCTGCGGCCTCGCCGCTGGTGCAGCAGTTGTCGAGGGAGGTCGACAGCCTGCGCAGGACCGTGGCCGACCTGCAGCGGGAGATCTCCTACGTGAAATCGAGCACGGCGCTGCTGCAGGAGGCGAATGCGTCCTTGCAAGCGGCGGCCCACGGCGCCGGCCAGCAGAGCCAGGCTGCGGCGCCGCAAGATGCGATCGCGGCCGCGCAGACCGGCAGAATGATCCAGCCCGAGCCGGCCGCGCCTGCGGCGGAGCCCGAGCGCCGCGAGGCGCCCAAGTCGGCAGCGGCCGCGCAGCCCGAGGCGTCGAAGGCGAAGAAGAAGTTGGTGGTGCTCAACGCCAAGCCAGCGGAAAAGCCGAGGCAGCCCGAGGCGCTGGAGACAGGCAGTCTGCAGCTCGTCGAGCAGCCGCAGATCACGTTCGGTCCGCCGACCATCACGCCTGCTGCCGAGGCGGTCGCGATCCATCTCGACGCGGCCCCCTCGCTCGATGCGCTGAGGCTGAGGTGGGGAGTCCTCCACGACCGCCACCAGAGCGCGCTCAACAATCTCGCGCCCCGCTATCTCATCGGCGGCACGGCGGAATCGCCGTCCTACCAGCTGCTTGCCGGCCCGGTCGCGTCGCCCGATGAAGCCGCCCGGATTTGCGCGCTGCTGCGGGCAAGAAGGGTGCCATGCAGCGTCGGCGGCCCCTTTATCGGAGAGGCCCTCTGAGCGTTTGCCGCTTCGATCATAGCCGCGGCTGACCGAGCTCAGCGCTCCGCCGGCTCGGCGATCCCCTGGGCATCGATCTCGGCGGCGGCCTCGGGTGCGGGCAGCCGGCGCGGCTCGGGGCGCGGGCGCGGACGGGCTTTCGAAGCCGCGCGCAGCAGGTTGCGCACCGCCCGCGACGTGGCGACGACGCCCTCGTTGGCGTAGGCCTCGTGATTGCGCTCGAACTCCTTCAGGTCGTAGCGGTAGTTGACCATCAGCCCGTGCGCCTCGTTGAGGCCCTTGGCCGACGTGTCGGCGAGCCAGTCGATGCGCTCCAGCCGCGCCCCGTTGCCGAGATGGAAGCGCGCCACCGGGTCCACGGGGCGGCCGTCGCCAGACTTCGCCATCACGAGGTAATGCGCCGCGAGCGCGGTCAGCGGCGCCTCGAGCGCGCGCGCCAGCTCCGGCTCGCCGATCCATGCGGTGTCGGCCAGAGGGCGCAGGGTCTCCCGCAGCTCGGGCGAGATCGCGCCCGTTGCGTCCTCCTCCAGCGCCGTTGCCAGCCAGCGCGCGAAGAGCGGCATCGGCGAAAGCGTGGCGAACGTTTTCAGAGTGGGCTTCTCGCGCGCCAGCTCCTCGACCACCTGCTTGATGAGGAAGTTGCCGAACGAGATGCCCTTGAGGCCCTCCTGGCAGTTCGAGATGGAGTAGAAATTCGCCGTCGACGGCTCGGCGGCAGCATCCGGCCTGGACGCCTCGTCGAGCACGCCGGCGATGTTGTCCGCCATGTCCCCCGAGAGCGCCACCTCGACGAAGATCAGCGGCTCGTCCACGAGCGAGGGATGAAAGAAGGCGAAGCAGCGCCGGTCGGCCGGATCGAGCCGCCGGCGCAGGTCGTCCCAGCCCTTGATCGCGTGCACCGCCTCGTAGGCGATGATCTTCTCCAGGATGGCGGCGGGCGTCTGCCAGTCGATGCGCCGCAGCACCAGGAAGCCGCGATTGAACCAGGACGATAGCAGGTGCCGCAGGTCGGCATCGACGGCGGCGAGCGCGGAGTCGCTCGCCGGATGCTGCAGCAGATCGCGGCGCAGGGCGACGATCCCGGCGGTGGCGCCAGGGGCCAGATTGAGCCGGCGGAAGAACTCCTGGCGCGGACCTTCCACCGCCGCCTGCAGCCGCGCGAGCGTCGCCGGGGAGGGCTCCGCGGCATAGGCGGTCGCGGCCGCCATGACCTCTTCCTCGTCGGGTTGGAGCGAGTGCGCGAGAAACTGGAAGAAAGCCAGCTTCTGCTCGGGCCTCAGCCCGCGATAGAGCGTCAGGATCTGGTGGGCGATCGCCACACCGGACGCCTCGCCGCGCACCGAGACGAGCGCCGCTGCGAGCTCGGCGATGTCCTTGCTCGCGTCTCCGCTCCTGCCGGACCACGGCAGCAGTTGCCGGCCTTGCTCGGCAACGGCATTGAGCAGCTCTTGCAGGAACGAAACGTTCACGGCCGATCCTCTTGAAACCGTTGGCGTCATGGCCGGCTTTGCCGCTCGACGCGGGCCAGCCGCCATGGCTATCTAGACGCAATTAACAACGCCTCCGGGGAAACGCCATGGCCGACGCCGAAATATATGAAATTCTCGCGCTGAAGTACGGCACGCACGCGAACCGGGTGCGTCGCGACAACTTCCTGCTCGCCGACGATCATGCCAGCCCGCATCCGATCGACTTCTACGTGTGGGTGATCCGCAACGAGCGGCGGACCGTGCTGGTCGATACCGGCTTCACCCATGCCGAGGCGAAGGCGCGGGACCGCGTCCTCGAGCACGAGCCTCGCGACCTGCTCGAGCGGATCGGGGTGGATGCCGGATCGATCGAGAACGTCGTCATCTCCCACCTCCACTACGACCATGCCGGGACGCTCGATCACTACCCGGCAGCGCGGTTCCACCTGCAGGAAGCCGAGATGCAGTACGCCACCGGCCGCTGCATGTGCGACGAGATCCTGGGCCGGCCGTTCAGCGCCGAGCACGTCTGCCAGATGGTGAGGAATGTGTACTCCGGCCGGGTTCAGTTCCATGACGGCGACGGCGAGGTCGCGCCGGGGATCACCGTGCACAAGGCTGCGGGCCACAGCAAGGGCCTGCAGTGCGTGCGCGTGCGGACCGGATCGGGCTTCGTGGTGCTGGCGGCCGACGCCTCGCACTTCTACGAGAACTTCGAGCAGCGCCGGCCCTTTCCGATCGTCGTCGACGTCGAGGCGACGCTCAGGACCTACGACAGGCTCGAAAGCCTGGCCAGCTCCCGGCGCCACATCGTCCCCGGCCACGATCCGCTCGTCCTGAAGCGCTATCCGCCGCTCGACAAGCGCACAGAGGGCATTGCGCACCGGCTCGACCTGGCCCGGCTCGATTAGCCCGGCGACACCGGCTGCACTGGCGCTGTCTCGATCCTGTCGCCCGTCCGGGGCCGTCATTGCCGTGAAGGCGTCGCGAACAGGAACCCGGCGCAGGCGCCAGCACAAGCAGGCCGCCCTGCGCTTGACCAGCCGAAAAGCTTTCCGGGCAAGGATGGACCGAGCCTCACCGGCTGGCGCCGGCTCCAGGGCTGACGGCGTGGCGAGGAGCCTTGCCAGTGTAGGCAAATCTTTACGCCTGCCCAGTCAATATCCCGCATCGTTCATTCGCGAGCGGCCGGTCGCTCCATTCAGGTGAAGTCCATGCGTAAATCGAACATCACTCTCATCCTGCTCGCCTCCGGCGCGCTGCTGGCGCTGCCGCTCCCGGTCTCGGCACAGGGCCAGAACGGCAAGGGCAATGCCCATGCCGTCAGCAAAGGCGGCGGTGGCGCTACCCAGCGGGCAACTCGGAGCCAGCGCTCCCGGCCAGCCCAGTGCCGCCGGTGGAGCCTGCTTCATCCGGCGGCGCCGCCGCAGATCGTCACAGGACTGAGCGAGCGGAAACGAGGGTCAGCGCCCCGCCTGGTCGAGCTTGCGTAGGTCGACGCGCCGGATCTTGCCGGTCATCGTCGTCGGCATCTCGGGGATGAAGCGGATCCGCCTCGGGTACTCGTGCGCGGCCAGCCGCTCACGGACGAACGCCTGGACCTCCGCCGCCAGCGCCTCGCTCGGCTCGACGCCGGGCGCCGGTACGACGAACGCCACCACGATCTCGCCGCGGACGGGATCGGGCGCACCGATGACGCCGGCGAGCGCCACGGCGGGGTGCTTCTGCAGGCACTCCTCCACCTCGCCGGGGCCGATGCGGTAGCCCGCCGAGCTGATGATGTCGTCGTCGCGGCCCTGGAACCAGAAATAGCCGTCCTCGTCCTTCACCGCGATGTCGCCGAGCAGGCACCAGTCGCCGCGGAACTTGTCCAGCGTCGCTTCGGGCCGCCGCCAGTACTCGAGAAACATGACGGGATCGGGCCGCCGCACCGCCACGCTGCCCGGCTTGCCCGGGGGCAGCACACGACCGTCGCCGTCGACGATCTCGACAGTGTGGCCCGGGATGGCGCGGCCCATCGACCCCGCACGCACCGGGAACAGCCGGCCCGAGTTGCCGACCACGAGATTGACCTCGGTCTGGCCGAAGAACTCGTTCATGACGAGGCCGAACGTCTCGGCGCCCCAGGCGATCATGTCCTCGCCGAGCTTCTCGCCGCCGGTGCCGAGCGATCGCAGGTCGTAGCCGTGGCGGGCGCGCGGCTGCGGCACCTGGCGCATGAGCCTGAGCGCCGTCGGCGGCATGAAGACGTTGCGCGCGCCATGCCGGGCCATGAACGCGAACGCCCACTCGGGATCGAACTTGGCTCGCGCCGAGCCCACCACCGGCACGCCGTGGAAGAGCGAGGGCAGCAGCACGTCGAGCAGTCCCCCGGCCCAGGCCCAGTCGGCCGGCGTCCAGAAGCGGTCGCCCGGCTGCGGAAACAGGTCCTGCGGCAAGGAGACGCCGGGCAGGTGTCCCAGCAGGACGCGCCCGGCGTGCAGCACGCCTTTGGGATTGCCGGTGGTGCCGGAGGTGTACATGAGCAGCGCCGGGTCGTCCGGCCCGGTATCGGCCGCCGGCCGCCCGGGCGAGGCCCGCTCGAGCAAGGGCCAGAACGCGTGCGCCGAGCCGCCCGGCGGCTCGCCCACGCACACGACGTGAGCCAGCGTCTCGATCCCTCGGATCGCCTCTGCCAGCCGCTCCAGGCCGGCAGCCGTCGTGACGAGCACGCCGGCCCCGCTGTCCTGCAGCCGGTACTCGACCGCGTCCGGCCCGAACAGGTTGAACAGCGGCAGCGCCACGGCGCCGAGCTTCTGCACGGCGACGTGCGCGATCAGGCTTTCCGGGCACTGCGGCAGATGGATGCCGACGATCGAGCCGCGCACCGCGCCCAGATGGGCCAGCGCATTGGCGAGGCGGCCCGCCGCCGCCTCCACCTCGCCGAAGCTCCAGACGCGCACGCTGCCGTCGCCCTGCTCGTAGATCAGCGCCGGGGCACCCGGAGACTGGCGCGCGTGGCGGCTGCACACCGCCTCGGCGATATTGAGCCGGGGCGGAATGTTCCACCGGAACCCGCCGAAGACCTCTTCGTAGCTCGAACCTGCGAGGTGCATGTCCCGCCCTCACTCTGGAGACTGCCGCTCGGGCCGCGAGGCCCCGCGAAAGTGATAGACCGGGGATCGGGGCCATGTCAGCGTGCCTGCTGCCGGGGGCGTGGAATACATTTCGCCTCCGGCGGCTTGTTTCGTCGATGCGTCGTGCACTAGGATCGCCATTGTTGCAGATAACGGAACAACAGGTCTCGGTTGTCGAACCGGACGAGGCCCTCGCCGGCCAGTTCGTTTGCAGCCGGACCCGGAATGCCGGACGTCGAATGGATCGAAGGAGGAAATGCATGTCGAAGGCATGGCTGCTGGCGCCGCTGGCGCTCGGCTTGGGCGTGGCAAGCGCCCACGCCCAGTCGAAGGAAGTCACGTTCGCGCACCAGGACATGATCGTGCCCATGCGCGCGCTCATGGCCTCGGGCGAGCTCGAGAAGGCGACGGGCTACAAGATCAACTGGAAGATGTTCACCGGCGGCGGCGACGTCATCAAGGCCATGGCCTCCGGCGAGGTGCCGATCGGCGAGGTCGGCTCCAGCCCGGCGACCGCGGCGATCGCCCAGGGCATGGACATGCAGATCATCTGGATCCTGGACGACATCGGCAATGCGGAGCAGCTCATCGCCCGCAACGGCTCGGGCATCAACTCGCTGCAGGACCTCAAGGGAAAGAAGGTTGCGACCCCGTTCGTGTCGACGACCCACTACCACCTGCTCGCTGCCCTGAAGGACGCCGGCGTCAACCCGAAGGAGGTCCAGATCCTGAACATGCGGCCGCCCGAGGTGGTCGCGGCCTGGGAGCGCGGCGACATCGACGCCACCTTCATCTGGAACCCGGCGCTGGCGAAGGTGAAGGGGAACGGCAAGGTGATCATCTCCTCCGGCGATCTCGCCAAGAAGGGCAAGCCGACCTTCGACGCGATCATGGTCAACCGGGCCTGGGCGGAGAAGAACAAGGACTTCATAACGAAGTTCATCGCCGCCATCGCCAAGCAGGATGCGGCCTACGTGGCCCAGAAGGCGAAGTGGACGGCGGATTCGGAGATGGTCAAGGCGACGGGCAAGATCGTCGGCGCCAAGCCCGAGGACGTGCCGCCGGCCATGGGCGCCTATAACTTCCCGACGGCAGCCGAGCAGGCGTCGAAGACATGGCTGGGCGGCGGCAAGGACAGCGGCGTGGCCAAAGCCGTCATGGACACCGCTGCTTTCCTCAAGGAGCAGGGCCGCATCACCGAGCTTCCGGGCAACCCCGAAAAGTTCGTGAGCCCTGAGTTCGCTGCCGCGGCGGCGAAATAGGCCGGCGGAGCTGAGCTGGCCGATGAAGCGCGATCGGCAGTCACTCCCTGTTGCCCTGGATCCCGGCTCTCCGCGCTGACGCGTAGAGCCGGAATCCAGGAGCAGCGTGCACCTGGCCGGAGCTGTTTCTGAGAAACGTCGAAACGCTTTGGCGGCTCGATCATTGCGAGGACTTCGTGGCGAAGCTCGAAGTGCGCGATCTTTCTGTCCGGTATCAGACGGCGTCGGGCGTCGTCGAGGCCCTGTCGCACGTCGATCTCGCGATCGAGGATCGCGAGCTCATCGTCGCAATCGGCGCGTCGGGCTGCGGAAAAACGACCCTGTTGTCGGTCATCGCCGGGTTTCTCGGCCCCTCCGAGGGCGAGGTCCTGCTCGATGGCCGGCCTGTGGCCGGGCCGGGGGCGGACCGCGGAGTCGTCTTCCAGCGGCACGCCCTGATGCCGTGGCTCAACGTCATCGACAACGTCGCGTTCGGGCTCAAGATGCGCGGGCTGCCGCGCGAGGATCGCTACGTGGTCGCCCGGGAGAAGCTGGCCCTGGTCGGCCTCGCCGAGTTCGAGAGCAAGATGATCTACGAGCTGTCGGGCGGCATGCAGCAGCGCGTCGGCATCGCCCGCACGCTGGCCTCGGACCCCGAGGTGCTGCTGATGGACGAGCCGCTCGGCGCCCTCGATGCCTTGACCCGCGAGCAGGTGCAGGAGCTGATCCTCGACGTCTGGCATCGCACGGGCAAGATGATCTTCTTCATCACCCACTCGGTCGAGGAGGCGATTTTCCTCGCCACCCGCCTCGTCGTGATGACGCCGCGACCGGGAAAGATCGAGAGGGTCTACGAGCTCGACTTCTGCCACCGCTACATCGAGACGCGGGACGCCCGCGCCGTGAAGTCGAGCCCGGACTTCATCGCCATGCGAGAGGAGGTGCTGGCCGAGATCCAGCGCCGCGAGACGATCCTGGCCGACATGTGAGCCGCCGCTCTATCCCGGAGCCTGACCGATGACGCAAGTGACCGAGGCCGCGCGCCAAGCCGGAGAGCCGCGCGGGCCCGTCCCCGCCCCGGAGTCCGCTGCCGGCGGCCGGCAGCGCACCAGCCGTTACCGCGTCCTCGGGGAAGGATCGAGCACGGTGCTGAGCATCGTCGGCATCGTCAGCCTGCTCGGGCTGTGGTGGCTGGCGACGAACCTGCAGTGGATCCGGCCGCTGTTCCTGCCGCGGCCCGAAACGATCTGGGTCGCCTTCTGGCAGGCGGTCGCCGGCGACCTCGACAACCACACGCTCTGGGTTCACTTCCTTTGGAGCATGTACCGGGTGTTCTCCGCCTTCGCATTCGCGGTGGCGATCGGCATTCCGGTCGGCATCGCCATGGGCGTCTCCCGGATCGCGCGCGGCCTGTTCGACCCCATCATCGAGTTCTACCGCCCGCTGCCGCCGCTCGCCTACCTGCCGCTGATGATCATCTGGTTCGGCATCGGCGAGCAGTCGAAGGTCATGCTGCTGTTCCTCGCCATCTTCGCGCCGGTCGCGCTGTCGGCCCGCGCCGGCGTGCGCTCGGTCAGCCAGGAGCAGATCCAGGCCGCCCTGTCGATGGGGGCGAGCCGCGCGCAGGTGGTCCGCTACGTGGTGCTGCCGGGCGCGATGCCGGAGATCCTGGTCGGCCTGCGCATCGGCATGGGCGTCGGCTGGACGACGCTGGTGGCGGCCGAGATGGTGGCTGCAGACGCCGGTCTCGGAAAGATGGTCTACAACGCCTCGAACTTCCTGCGCACCGACGTCGTCGTCCTCGGCATCATCGCCATCGGCTTCGTGGCCTACGTGTTCGAGATGGTGATGCGGTGGCTCGAGCGCGCGCTGGTGCCCTGGAAGGGGAGGGTGTGACTGGGTAGGGGGTCAGGCCCCGACAGGTGCTCGCGCTCCGCTCTCGCCGGAAAGCTCCACGACGAGGCCATCCTCGGCGGCCAGAAAGCGCGGGTCCCGGACCTCGCCGAGCCGCGCCAGCATCTCGGGTCCCATGTGCGTCAGCATGAGCCGGCGCGCCACCAGCGCATCGAGCCGCGAGGAGATGGTCTTCCAGCTCATGTGAGAGCCGATATCGCTGTCCCAGCCGAAGCAGTCGATGATGAACAGATCGGCCCCCTTCGCGCAGGGCACCAGGTCCTCGACCCATTCGGTGTCGCCTGAAAAGCTCAAGCATCGCCCGCCAGTCTCGATCCTGAGCGCGTGGGCCGGGGCGCCCGACGGGTGCCTGGCCTCGAATGGCGTCACCGCGAGGCCGCCGATCGCGAGCGGCGCCCGATTGACGAACTCGCGGTACTCGAGCCGGTAGCGCAGCTCCAGCGCGGCCGAGCCGGGAAACATCGCCTCCGCGGCCGCATGCACGCGCTCGCGGATGCCCGCCGGCCCGGCGATCGTCAGGGGCCCGGTGCGGTTGCTCGCGTAGTGCGAATGAAGCAGCCACCAGACGAGGCCGCCGAAGTGGTCGCCATGCAGATGGCTGACGAGAATGCAGCCGACAGCATTGGGGTCGAGCCGCAGCCGCTGCATGCCGATCAGCGCCGTGACGCCGCAGTCGAGCAGGAACGTTCCCTGCGGCGCTTCGACGTGGTAGCTCGACTGCAATCGTCCGCCCGACCCGAACGCATCGCCGCAGCCCAGCACCGTCAGGCGAAGCGCACACTGATCCGCCCCGGGTCCCGCATCGGCTCCCGGCGCAATCCGCTCGGCGCCGCCCGCCGCCTCGTGCTCCTCACTCCGGTCGCGCCGGCCCCAGAGTGATCGAAGGAATCGCTGCGCCACTTCAGTCTCGCTCGCTGTCGATGTGCTTTGCGCACGGTCCACTTCAGCCCGGCAGTGTCGCAGACCGCCGGCTTTCGCCTATCCTTTGCATATCCTCCGCACGAAGCGCCGCCGCCGCACTCCGCGGACCGGCGCCGCGCCCGGAGCCTCGCCAAAAGTCTGGATCGCTTCGTGCGATTTGTCGAGCGCATGCGTCGGGGTGGCCCGGCTTGCCGGAATCGCCCAATTTCGGCCCGTCTCGTACCCTGCTCCGAAAGATGGTTTCGCTGCCTCGGCCGGAGATTTGATCCGCGCGACGCTCCCGTCGGTCGCGAGTACGTGATACGCTTGCCTCGTCCGTTCTCGGGGGGAACGCTCATGCATCGTCTTACGCCGGCATCTGCCACGCAGACCTACTCGTCTTCGCGGCTCCGCCGTGCCGCCACCCGCATCGTCCCGCTGTCGCTCGCAGTCCTGTTGGCCGGGACCGCCCTGCCTACGGCCCAGCCTGCCGAACGGGCTGAACCGCTGCAGCCTGGAGAAGCCTTCGTCACCCGCTTTTCCGGAATTACGGGCGAAGGGCCTGCCGCCATGATCGACGTCGACGGGACCGTCGGCAGCATCATCGATCTCAGGGCGCCGGAGCAGCCGCCTGAGGGGCAGCACTGGATCGACGAGCCGCAACGGGCGCACGTCCGCGCAGGCGAGGTCGGGCAGGTGTTCGGCGTCGCGCTCGACGGCGCCAGCCCACCCAACATCTATCTCACCGCCACCTCCGCCTTCGGGCTGCATCTGGCGCCCGGCAGGCAGGACTGGATGGACGGCATGTGGGGACAGGGCGGTGGTCCCGGCACGGTCTACCGGCTCGAGGCCCGGGATGGCTACCGGCCGCGCATCTTTGCCGACATCCGGCTCGGCGGACGTGCGAATACCGGTGCCGCCCTCGGCAACATCGCCTTCGACGCGGGCAACACGCAGATCCTGGTCTCGGACCTCGAGACCGGCATGATCCACCGCATCCGCGCCTCGGACGGGGCCGATCTCGGGACGTTCGATCACGGCACCGAGGGGCGCCCCGGCTTCCTCGACGCCATGAGCGGCCAGACCATGAGCCTGCCGCCCATTCCGTTCAACCCGTCGCGTCGGGCGCGTATCGCCGATTGTCCCGGCGGACGCTTCGAGCGGCAGCCGGAGTGCTGGAATTTCGCCGCCTCGGGACGGCGGGTCTGGGGCCTCGGCGTCTGGCGCAACCCGGCGTCGGGCGAGACGCGCCTTTATTATGCCGTGTGGAGCGGGCCGTCGTTCGGCAACTCCGCCTGGGTCAACCTTCCCGAGGACGAGAAGCGCAACTCCGTCTGGTCGGTGCGCCTCGGGCCCGGCGGCGCCTTCGATGCCGCCGGCGTGCGCCGCGAATTCCAGCTCCCCGATTTCTTCGTGTCGCCGGAGGACATCGCCCGATCCGGCTACAGTCAACCGGTGAGCGACATCACGTTCTCCCGATGCGGCGAGCGGCCGGTGATGCTGGTCGCCGAGCGAGGCGGCATCCGCAATCTGGGCCTCGCGGCGGATTACGCCTTCTCGCGGCCCCACGAGGCCCGCGCGCTGCGTTACGAGCTCGACCGCGGCGGCGGCTGGCGACCCGTCGGCCGCTACGACGTCGGCTTCTACGACCGCAAGGAGGACGGCCAGCCCTACGTGCGGGCGAACTGCTCCGGCGGCATCGCGTTCGGCCCGGGATACGATAGCGAAACCTGGACCGCGGACCCAGCCCGCCGGGACGAGTACGTCTGGATGTCCGGTCATGCCCTGTGCTCGCCGAAGGGGCCGTGCATACTGCCGGGCTATGAAGCGGCCGTGGCCGAGGGTGGTCAGGACGAGGCTGCTCAGCCGACGGCGCAGCAGTCCTCTGACGAGGCGGTGCCCGACGACTCCGAGGTGCACGGCATCCAGGGCCTCGCGGAGACGGCTTTCGAGGAGATCGCTCCGGCCGCCGCCTTCGCCGCCTACCCCGACGGATCGGACGCCTACCCGGCAACCGGTCCAGGACAGGCCTACCTTGTCGATACCGACATCAACGTCGATGCCGCAGGCGGGCTGATCGAGGAAGAGCTCATCCGCAACGACGCCACGCGGGTCGGCGACATCGCCATCTATCAGCCGTGCCCTGCACCCGCGAGCCAGATCAGGCCGGCCTATCTGCTGCCCGTCCCGGTCCCCGACGGGGAGCCGCCTTATATCGTCGATCATCCGCGGAGCATCAGCCATGCCCGCATCGCCTCGCACGGGGCGTTCTCGAGCCATAACCGGTTCGGCTCGCACAATCCCTACTGGAGCCACAGCCGCTTCGGCTCCCACAGCACGTACTGGAGCCACAGCCGCGACGGCTCCCACAGCGTCTTCTGGAGCCATAACCGCTACGGCTCGCACAGCCGGCGGGCGAGCCACAACCGCTGGCGCTCGCACAGCGTCGTGCAGAGCCATTTCCGCATCGGCTCGCATTCGGCGCGAGCCAGCCACGGCCGCATCGGCTCGCATTCGGCGCTGCTCAGCCACAGCCGCACCGGCTCGCACAATCTGCGTATCAGCCATACGCGCCTGCGGTCCCACAACATCGCGCTCAGCCATGGCCGCGTCCGCAGCCACACCACCGCACTGAGCCACAGCCTCAGGGGCTCGCACAACCTGGCGCTGAGCCACAGCAAGCAGAGAAGCCACTCGGCCATCCTCAGCAGGGGCCCGGTGCACACGCTCGCAAAGAGCAAGGCGCACAATGCCGTGCTCAGCAAGGGTCCGATCCACACCACGATCCAGAGCAAGAGCCCCGGCCACACGCTCGTGCAGAGCAAGGGCCCCAAGCACAGCTTCATCCTGAGCAAGGGCCCCGTCCATTCGCTCGCCAAGAGCACGGGCGGCGGTCACACGGTGGCGCTGAGCAAAGGCGCCCACACGCTGACGCTGAGCAAGGGCCACAGCACCGTGCTCAGCAAGGGCGTCAAGCACGGCGTCATCGACAGCAAGGGTCCGCAGCACAGCACCGTGCTGAGCAAGGCGGTGAAGGATCCGGAAGTGAAAAGGCCCGACCCCGCCGAGCCCAAGCTGCCCCCGGCGGTCAAGCTGCCCCCGGCGGTCAAGCTGCCCCCGGCGGTCAAGCTTCCCCCGGCCGTCAAGCAGCCGCCGGTCATCGAGCCGCCTGTGCCCAAGGTCTTGAAGAAAGCGCCATCGGCCCCGCCTCCTCCGCCTCCGCCTCCGCCTCCGAAGGTGAAGACGCCGCCGGTCATCAAATTGCCGCCGAAAGTGCAGACGGTGCCGAAGGTTGAGCAACCGACGAGCAAGCCGTCACCGAAGTCGACGGCGCCGGTGATCCGGTCCGCCCCCAAAGTGCAGGTTCCGCCCGGGGCCGTGCAGGAGCCGCCGAGGCGCGCGTTGCCGAAGGTTATCCCGCGGCAGCGGCGGATCGAGCCGAAGGAGCCGACCGAGAAAGCGAAACGCGAGCAGGACAAATAGCGGGCGCCTGACCCCGCAGGAGAGGCATCATAGGACCGTCGAGCATCCCCCGCACGGCCGCTCCGACAGTGCAGCGGCTGCGGCGATCGCGAGCGCTGCTGATCGCGTTGCTACTGCAGGCGTCGCTGGCGGTCGCGGCCGGCTCGCAGCCCGCCATGGCGCAAGCGACCGGGACCACGCCGCCGCAGCTCCAGACGAACCAGGCCTATCTCGAGCAGGCGATGCGGCCGCCTGCCCTCGCCATCGACGACCCCGACGCGGTGTTCGCGTTCGTGCTGGCGGCCTTGCCCGAACGCGTCAAGGTCTATCCGACCGAGAACTACTACTACTTCGGCTTCATGCACGGCCACATCCGCTATGCCGGCAACATCCGCCTCGATGTGAACGAGCGGGACAAGGGCCGGCTCCATTTCGCCTATTTCGAGGATCTCGCGGAATGGAAGGGCGAGGAGCAGGTCAGGCACGTCGTGCTCGATGCCTCGCACGGCGTGCGCCTGGAGAAGCTGTCGCCACTCGTCTATCGCGTCACGCACGAGGGCGTCAGCGTCGTCTTCGAGCTCAACGATCTCACGGGCGTCAAGCCGCCGCCGGGCCTGCTGGCGCCGGACGAGCGCCTGATCGGGCCGATGTTCGACGAGTCGGGCCTCAGCTTCTTTCTCGCCTTCAACCGACGGCTGAAGGCCTTTCACTACATCCTCGACGAGACCAGGGGCGTCGCCGAGCAGTTCACCCCGTCTCATCCCGACGGCCGCATCCTGATCGGGAAGCGGACCGGTTTTGCCTTCTACCGCGACCACAAGATCGACCGCAAAATCCTGATCGGCGTCTTCGAAGGAAATGCACGGGTGAACAACTACTTCGATGGGCCGTTCGACCAGCTTCCGGACAATTTCATCGAGGGCGAGAGCCTGCGCAGCGCCATTCTCGAGGCGGAGCCGCAACTGGCCGGCCGCATCGACCGCCTCGGCATCTCGCCCGGCGGCGCCGACCGCTACATGATCGCCCCCTATCGCCACTACCGCACGGAGGAGGACCTCATCATTTTCGACGAGTGCGCGCGCAGCAAGGCGATTCCCGCCGAGCACTACCACGGCTGCTTCGTCTTCATCGAGGAGGAGCCTCAAACCGCCGGGGTGCCGCCCCCGCCGCTCAAGCGCCCCGCACGGGCCGCCAAATCGCGGCGGCCGGCCAGGCAGCAGGCGGGCACGCAGTAGCCGGGGCGCCGCGGGCGGGGCTCAGGGGGACTGCATCCATCAGATAGCGTTGTTTCAGTAGTCGGCAGATCCTTGTGAGGGCACGGGAACCGCGCGCGTCGCCGGCATCGGCCGTCCTTGCCGGCCGGACCGATTTGCGCTTGACAAGCCCTTGTCCACTGTCGACAGTTCGGCCGGCCAAGCGACAAGGGGAGCTCAGGATATGTTGAATCGGCGGGATTTGTTGGTCTCAAGCGCTTCTGCTGCATTGATCTCCGCCGCCGGCTCCCCAGCATTCGGGCAATCGTCCGTCGAGGACGTGAAGATCGGCGTCATCTACCCGTTCACGGGCTCCGGCGCGCAGGTCGGCGTCGATGCGCGGTTCGCATTGGATACCGCGGCCGACATCATCAACGAGGCGCACGACATCGATCTCCCGCTGGCCAAGGGCAAGGGCCTGTCCAATCTCGGCGGAGCGAAGGTCCGGTTGGTCTACGCCGACCACCAGGCCGACCCGCAGAAGGGGCGTTCCGAAGCCGAGCGGCTCGTCACGCAGGACAGCGTGGCGGCGTTGCTCGGCACCTATTACAGCTCTGTCGCGGCGGTCGTTTCACAAGTCGCGGAGCGCTATCAGCTGCCGTTCGTGGCGGCCGAGTCCTCGTCGCCGTCGTTGCACGTCAAGGGCTTGAAGTACTTCTTCCGGCCCGGCCCGCACGACGAGATGTATTCGATCGCGATGTTCGATTTCATCAAGCACGTGCAGCAGAAGTTTCCCGGCACCGGTGCGACGGTGGCTCTCTTCTACGAGGACACCCTGTTCGGGAACGACACCAGCAAGGTGCAGAAGCGGCTCGCCGAAGAGCAGAAGGTGGAAGTCGTCGCCGATATCAAGTATCGCGCCAACTCTCCATCCCTCAGCAGCGAGGTGCAGCTTCTGAAGTCGAAGAACCCGGACATCATCCTGGCCACCTCGTACACGACGGACGCCATTCTCTTTGTCCGCACGATGCGCGAGCTCGGCTTCAAGCCCAAGGGGATCATCTCCCAGAATGGCGGGTTCATCGAGCCGGCGTTCCTCAGCGCGGTCGGCGAGCACGCGAACGGGATCATCAGCCGCGCCAGCTTCGTGCTGGATCTGGCCACCAAGCGGCCGTCGCTGAAGGCCGTCAACGATCTGTTCAAGAAGCGTTCGGGGAAGGACCTGAACGACAATACCGCGCGAGAGTTCATGGCATTGATCATCCTCGCCGATGCGATCAATCGTGCAAAGAGCATCAAGGGCCCGGACATCGAGGCGGCGCTGCGCGCGACGGATATGCCAGGCGCCTCGACGATCATGCCTTGGGACCGCGTCAAGTTCGGCGCCGATGGTCAGAACAGCTCGATAAAGCCGGTCATGATGCAGTATGGCGACGGCGAGTATCGGACCGTCTGGCCGGAGGCTCTGGCGACGCGGCCGCTGAAGTGGCCTCTCACCTGAGCTTGCAGCCCGGTGCGATAAGGCTTCCCGTGGGCAACCCGCAAACCTGAGCGATCCTTCGGCGGCGCCGGCCGAAGGACGCGCCTCTTTGCTCGATCGAGGAAGCGATGAGTCTCGAGTTGCTGCTGCAGGTCCTGCTGAGCGGTCTGCTGATGGGCATGATCTATGCGCTGATGGCGTCGGGGTTGTCGCTCATTTTCGGCCTGATGGATGTCGTGAACTTCGCTCATGGCGAGTTCCTGATGGTCGCGATGTATCTGATGTTCGGGCTCGTCGTCCTGACCGGACTGGACCCCCTGCTGCTCTGGCCCATCGTCACCGTTTGCCTGTTCGCATTCGGCGCGGCCGTCTATCTCGGCGTCGTGCGCCATGCATTGCGCGCGAAAACCAATCGCGGAATGGTGCAGGTGTTCACCACGTTCGGGCTCGGGCTGGTGCTGATGGGACTTGCGCAATCGCTGCTGTCGCCCGACTACCGCAGCATCGGCGATAGCTGGATCGGAGGTAAGTCCGTATCGCTGCTCGGAATCTACCTGCCGCTGCCGCAGCTGGTCGGCGGCATCGCCTCCATTGCAACGTTCTCCATCATCTGGCTGATGATCACCCGGACCGATTTCGGCAAGGCGCTGGAAGCGACGCGCGAGGATGCAGGGGCGGTGGCGCTCGTCGGGATAAACAAGGACCTCATCTTCACGCTCGGCTGGGGAGGCGGCGCTGCGCTGGTCGGTCTGGCCGGGTCGATCATAGCGATCTTCTTCTATGTCTACCCGAGCGTCGGCACGTCCTTCATTCTCATTGCGTTCGTCACCGTGGCCCTCGGCGGCTTCGGGAGCATCTACGGCGCGCTGGCGGCCGGCGTCATCGTGGGGGTCGTCGAGGCCTTCTCTGCCGTGCTGCTGTCGCCCGCACTCAAATCGCTCGGAGTTTATGCGGTCTACCTCGCGGTGGTCGTGCTCCGTCCGCGCGGGCTCTTCGGATCGATGTGATGCGCGACGTGCCGCCAAACCCATCGACATCGCTCGCAGACAGGAATCTGGCCGCCTCGTCGAGCAGCCGGCGGCGGCAGCTCCTCGTCGCCCTGGCAGCGACCGCGCTCGCAGCCTGCGTGCCGCTCGGAGTATCCGACGTCTACGCCATGAACGTCATGATACTCACTCTCATGTATCTGGCGCTCTCCCAAAGCTGGAATGTCCTTGGCGGGTATTGCGGGCAGATTTCTCTCGGCCATGCGATCTATTTCGGGATCGGCGCCTATGCGACCGTGATCGTCTATCTGAAGGGGGGGATAAGCCCCTGGATCGGCATGGTCGTCGGGGGAGTATTTGCCTCCTGGATTGCGCTGGCTCTCGGCTACTTCTGTTTTCGCCTTGCCGGGCACTACTACACGATCGCGACAATCGTCATCGCCGAGGCGGCTCTGCTGCTGGTGCTGAATTGGGAATGGGCCGGTGCTGCGCTGGGGCTGCAGCTCCCGTTCGGACCGGACAGCTGGGCGACGCTCCAGTTCGGCCGGAACAAGCTTCCGTATTTCTACTTCGTTCTGGCGCTGTCGCTGCTCACCTGGCTCATCGCATGGTGGATCGAGGGCGCACGCTGGGGATACTGGTGGCGCGCCGTCAAGGACGATGCGGAGGCAGCGGCGAGCCTCGGCGTCAGCATCTTCGATTCGAAAATGGCGGCTTCGGCGATCTCGGCCTTCTTCACGGCTGTCGCAGGCGGGTTCTATGCGCTGTTCGTGTCGTATATCGATCCACAAAGCGTCTTCGGTTTCCAGATCTCTCTGCTGATCACGCTGCCGGCGGTGCTGGGCGGAATCGGCACGCTCTGGGGTCCCGCGGTCGGCGCCGTCCTCCTCATTCCATTGGGTGAATTGACCCGAAGCTATATCGGCGGCTCTGGCAGTGGCACGCACCTCATCGTCTACGGCGCTCTCATCGTCGTCATTTCTCTGCTGCGACCCGAAGGGCTCGTCAGTCTGTTCCGTTCCTCGAAGCCGGCCCGAGGTGCGCAAGCATGACGGAAGCGCTCCTGCGGACGCGCAGCATCACGCACGATTTCACGGCGCTGCGGGCCAATGACGACATCTCTCTCGACGTTTCTCCGGGCGAGATCGTCGGCCTCATAGGACCGAACGGCGCCGGCAAGTCGACTTTCTTCAACATCATCGCGGGAGCGTTGCAGCCGACCAGCGGGCGTGTCCTTTTTGAAGGGTCCGACATTACTGCCCTCGCACCCGCGGAACGCTGCAAGATCGGCATCGCCCGGACGTTTCAGGTCGTCCGCAGCTTCGATTCGATGGATGTGGCGGAAAACGTCATCGTGGGCTCGCTGCTTCGCGAGCGCTCCTCGCGCGAAGCGCGCAGGGCAGCCTGCGACGTCCTCGAGTTCGTCGAGCTCGGGTCGCGGGCTGGGACGAGGGCTGGTGATCTCACATCCCCCGAGAAGCGCCGCCTCGAGCTTGCGCGGGCCCTGGCAACCAAGCCGAAGCTGCTCCTGCTCGACGAGGTCATGGCGGGCCTCACTCCGACGGAGGCGCAACGAGGCATCGAGCTGGTGAAACGGATAAGGTCCTTGGGAATAACGATCATCATGGTCGAGCATGTGATGGAGATCGTCATGCCGCTCGTCGACCGCGCGGTCGTGCTCGACCTCGGAAGGCTGATCGCATCGGGCGCACCGGCGGAGGTGACGAACGACCCGAAGGTCATCGCCGCGTACCTGGGAGAGCCGAAGCGTGCTTGAGGTGGCCGGCCTGACGACGACCTACGAAGGACTGGTGGCGATTTCCGACGTGTCGTTGAAGGTCGGGAAGGGTGAGATAGTGACGGTCGCCGGCGCGAACGGCGCCGGCAAGTCCACGCTATTGAAGACGATCGCCGGCATGGAGCAGCGGCAGTCGGGCTCGATTCATTTCGAGGGCGAGCGGATCGATGGAGTGCAGCCGCACCTCATTACGGCGCGTGGAATAGCGTTCGTGCCGGAGAACAGGCGCTTGTTTCCCCGGCTGTCCGTCCGGGACAATCTGCGTCTCGGCAGCTTCCTGTTTCGGAAGCGGCCGGATCGAGATGCGCCTCTGGATGGCGTCTTCAGTCTGTTCCCTGTGCTGAAGGAGCGCCTCGGACAACTGGCCGGGACGCTGTCGGGCGGCGAGCAGCAGATGCTGGCGATGGGGAGGGCCTTGATGACACGCCCCAAGCTGCTGATGCTGGACGAACCCTCGCAAGGGATCATGCCGAAGCTCGTTACCGAGATGTTCGCTGCGATCAAGGCGATCCGCCAGACGGGGGTCACGATACTGCTTGTCGAGCAGCGCCTGGTGGAAAGCCTCGAGATCGCGGACAGCGCGGTCGTTCTGCAGACAGGCCGCATCGTTCTGCGCGGAAGTGCGCAGGAGGTGCGCGACCATCCCGATATCCGCTCGGCTTATCTCGGTGCGTAAATCCGCTTGAGGTCGTAAGCATCCCCTCCCGCCCGGCGGCAGGGGTTGGGGTGGGGGCGCCCCGAAGGCCGTCGTCTCATCTGCGGCTCCACCCCACCCGCACATGACGCCTCGCGGCCCGATACGCCGCCCTCCCCGTCGAGAGGAAGGCTGATGGGGTCTCTGATGGGCTCTACCCGGCACCACATGCGGGGGGCCTCAGCCCGCGCGCATGTCGGCCTCTGCGCACAGTTGAGCCAAGGTAGGGATTGTCGACAGTTGACGGGTCGAGCACGCTCAATTCCAATGTCGACATTGTTCGGTGGCCGGTCCGACAGGATCGGGAAGCAGAGAGCACGTCCAGTGGGCCTGTTGCCGAGAATCCAGATCGATCGCCACTCGATCGCCGAGCAGGTCTACAGGCACTTGCGAGCGGCGATCCTGAAGGGAGAGCTGCGCCAGGGCGCCCGGGTCATCGAGGCTCAGATCGCCAAGAGCCTGCAGATCAGCAGGGCTCCGGTGCGAGAGGCCGTCAACCGATTGCTGCAGGACGGCCTGCTGGAAACCAGGACCCATTTCGGACCTTCCGTCGTCCAGATGACGCCGGAAAAGATCCGTTTTCTGTATGACCTCCGCGCCGCTATCGAGAGCCTCGCGATCGGTGAGGTGGTGCGAAGGCGGCACGAGCTGGACCTGAAGCCGCTCAGCGCTTGCATCGCCGGGATGAAGCGAAGGGCGCGAAAGAAGGATCTCGAAGGTCTCGTCGAAATGGAGCTGGAGTTCCATCGCATTCTGTGCGGGATGGCGGAGAACCCGTACATCGTCAAGGTCAGCTCGATGCTCGATGCGCAAATCCGCATGGCGCTCACGATCGACAATTCGCAGTATGACGATCTCAACGACGCGGCTGACGAGCACGAGCCCATTCTCGACGCCATACTCGCCGGTGACGCCGGAAAAGCGGTGCAGCTGATCCAGTCCCACATCCTCTCGTCGCTGGGCATGCCCCTTTCCCCACTCCCTCCAAGCTGAAGCTCGGGGTTCCGAGTCGTTGGAAGCCTGAGCGTCGCCCGATTTCCCGCGCTGACCGACACGCCCCGAATGGAAAAGCACTATTTGCCGAGAAGGCGCCCGTCCGCGGCTGGCCATATGAGCAGGTCTACGCCGAGCACGTTCAGCACGCGCGAGGTCGTCAGGCCCCCGCACAATGATCCCGCCCTCGCCGGTTCGGTTCCAGCCGTCACCAGCTTCTCGCGTGCAGCTCCCGTTCCTCCACCCTGACGCCTTCGGCGATCCTGTCGCTCGGATGCAGGATCACCCGGTCTCCAGCCTCGAGACCCTCGAGCACCTCGGCGAACGACTGATTCCGCTCGCCGATCGCCACCTGCTGGACCGCCGCGCGGCCGTCGCGGACCGCGAAAACAGCCCACGCGGCGCCCACCCGGAACAGCGCGCCCTGCGGGACGCGCAGAACGTCCGCCGCCTCGTAGGTGGTGATGCGGGCCACCACCCGATAGTCGTGACCGAGGCCGCGGCGCTCGTCCCGCCCAGCCTTGAACGCCAGGATGGTGCGCACCCGCTGCTCCTCGATGCCGAGGGCCGAGACCTTCGTGAAGCCCGAGGGCTCGATGCGCGCCACCGTCGCAGCGAGCGGCGGGCCGCCCCAGCCCTCGATGGTCGCCGCCGCGCCGGGTTTCACCTGCACGGCATCGGTCGAGAGCAGCTCGACGACCACCTCGAGATCGTTCGGGTCACCGATCTCGATCAGAGGCGCGCCCGCGATCACCACTTGCTCGCTGCGCTGCAAGACCTTGAGCACGCGCCCGCTGACCGGCGCGCGCACCTCCACGCAGCAGCTCTCGGGTTGCGCCCACGCCGCCGGGTCCTCCGGCCCGATCCGGCGGGCGCGGGCATGCTCGAGCTCGCGCTGGCGCAGCTCCAGGTTGGCTTGGGAGCGGGAAAGCGCCGCCTTGCGCGTATCGACGTCGAGCTGGGCCCTTTCGGTGACCCGCTCCGCAACCACGCCCTTGCCCTCCAGGCTTTTGGCCCGCTCGAGCTCGCGCCCCGCGAACTGCAGCTCGGCCGCCGCCTGCCGAACCTCGGCCGCCGCCAGGTCGACCGCCGCCTGCCCCGCCTTGATCTGCGCCTCGACCTGCAGGCGGTCCCGGACGTCGAGGAACGGCGGCACGGTCGGCTCGATGATGGCGACCGTGGTGTCGTTGCGCGCCACCGGGTCGCCTGGCTCGAGCACGACTCTCAGGACGCGGCCCGTGGCCGGCGCCGACACCGTGTAGACGTCGCGCACCCGCGTCTTGCCCTCCTCGTCGACGGTGACGCGCAGCGGCCCGCGCGCGATCTGGGCCACCTCGACGGAGACGGGGCCAGGCCACAGCGCCCACGCGAAGGAAGCGGCGACGGCCAGCGCTGCTGCCGCCAGCGCCAGGCGCTTCAGCAGGATCTTTGCCTGGTCGGTTGTCGATCGCGGCACGGCAATCTCCCCCTAGTGCTCCATACCCGACACTTGATTTCCGTCATCCCGGACCAGGGAGCGAAGCGACCGCCGATCCGGGATCCAGCGCAAGACGCGTCCGGAGGACACAGTGATATCGCGCCTTCGGCACTTCTTATGCTGGATCCCGGACCTCCTCGCCACCGAAGGGTGGCTCGTCGTCCGGGATGACGGCGGGGTGTCAAACATAAGAACCACAATACTAATCCCTCGTCTTTAGCACCGCGATCAGGTCCAGGCGGTCCACCCGCTGCCTGACGATCAGTGCGGAGGCGGCCGCAGCCGCGAGCACGACGAGCGCCGATGTGCCGTACGTCGCCGGCTCGATGACGAACGGCACCGTGAAGAGATCGCTCTGGAACGCTCGGATAAGCGCCCAGCCGAAGACATAGCCCAGCAGCCAGCCGAGCGGCTGCGCCAGCGCCGTCAGGATCGCGAGCTCCGTCAGCAGCACACGGCTCACCTCGCCGCGCGTGAAGCCCAGCACACGCAGGCTCGCCAGCTCCCGCGCCCGCTCGGAGAGCTGGATGCGCGTGCTGTTGTAGACGACCCCGAAGGCGATGATGACGCTGAGCGTGATGTAGACCGCCCGCATGATGCTGATGTTCTCCGCCATCGTCTCGCGGAAGCGCTGCAGCGCGATCCGCTGCAGCTCGATGGCGGCGATCGCGGGGGTGTTCTTCACCGCGCGGTAGAGTGCCGGCTGCTGCCGGCGATCGTAGGCGATATGGACGCCGGACACCCGCGGGCCCTCGCCGACGAGCCGGCTCAGGGCGTCGATGTCCATGAACGCGCCGAGTCCGAAGTAGGACTCGATGACGTCGTCCACGACGACGCGCCTGATGCCGCGCCGCTTGCCGAGCAGCTCCACCTCCACCTCGTCGCCGCGGCTCAGCTCGAGCACGTCGGCGAGCCGCTGGTTGACGAGCAGCCCGTGCTCAGGCAGGTCGACCGGCTTCAGCTCGACGTCGAGTACGCGGCTCAGCTCCCGTTCTGGCGGTTTGCCGATGATCGACAGCCGGCGTTCGAGGTGGCCGTTGCGCAGCTTGACGGCGACGATGCGATAGGGCTCGGCGCGCAGCACGCCGGGCATGTGCTCTACGTCGTGCAGCACCCGCAGCGGGGCCTCCTCGGCGAAGTTGAGCGTGGCCTGCTGGCGCTCGGTGCGGAAGAACGTGATGTCGATCATCATCTCGACCGAGTCGAGCGTGAAGAACGCCACCACCACGAGGCCGGTGGCGAGCGCGATGCCGAGCGCCGTCAACAGGGCTCTCAGCGGCCAGCGCAGCATGTGGCGCACCGCGATCGTCGTGACCTGGGAGAAGGGCCTGAGCAGCCCGAGCCGCTCGATCCACGTCTGCCGGAAGCGGGGCGGCACAGGGGGCTGCATGGCGACAGCAGGGGCCAGCGCCAGCACCTCCCACAGGGCCTTGGCGCCGCCCAGGAACGCGGCTGCGCATGATACCAGCGCAGCCAGCGCGTAGACGTCGAGGTCGCGGCTGAAGACGAGGAACGGGAAGAAGAAGAAGTCGCCATAGAGCCGCGTCAGCCCGCGCCCGAGCCAGTTCCCGGCCAGGCTGCCGAGTCCGATTCCGAAGACGGCGATCAGCAGCACGAGGCGCATGTAGTGGCCCGTCACCGCGAGGCGGCTGTATCCGAGCGCCTTCAGCAATCCGATCTGCTCCCGCTCCAGCGCGATCAGGCGCGACAGTGTCAGGTTCATCAGGAATGCCGACACGAACAGGAAGATCGGGGGGATGACGCGGCTCATGGCCTGGAGCTGCTTCAACTCGCCGTCGAGAAAAGCGTGCGAGACCTGGTCGACGCGAGCATAGGCCCCGACCCCGCCGTAGCGCTCCAGGATGCCGTCCACCTGGCGGATCACCTCCGCTTCGTTGGTTCCCGGCAGCAGCTTCAGCTCGACGGCGTTGAACGCGCCCTCCAGGTCGAAGATGCCGGCCAGCGACTTCTCCGACATCCACAACACGCCGAACCGCCGGTTGTCCGGCATCAGGTCGCCGGGCCCCAGCGCGTAGACGAACTCGGGGCTGAGCGCGACGCCGACCACCGTCAGCGTTCGCTTCGTGCCGCCGAGGACAGCCGAGAACTGCGAGCCTATGCCGAGCCCGTTGGCCTTCGCGAACGGCTCGTTGACGGTCACCTCGCCGGCCCGGCTCGGATCGGGAAGCCGGCCCTGCCGCAAGTAGAGCCGGTTGAGAACGGCGGGCCGATGCTCCGGCAGCGATATCGCGAGACCCGTCGCGGGCTCCTCCCTCTGCTCGAGGTCGAGGAGAGCGAACCGCCGGATGCGCAGCTCTACGGAACGAACGCCAGCGATCTCCTCGAGACTGCGCGCCACGGGCTTCGGCGCCCGCGTCAGCTCGGCGAAGACGTCGGCGAACTCGTACTGCTCGTAATAGGCCGTGCGCGTCTCGTCGAGCGACCGGCGCGTGCCGATGCCGAGGATCAGCGTGGCGACACCCGACGCGACGACGAGCGCGATGGCCAGCGCCTGCGGCCAGAGCCGCATCAGATCGCGCAGCAGCTTTCGATCGAGCGCGGACATCTCGTTCCTTACCAGGAGACTTCCGCGGGCTCGACCCGCCGGGCATTGACCTTGACGTCTGCGATGCGGCCGTCCGCGAAATAGAACACCCGGTGCGCGATGTCCTTGATCGCCGCATTGTGGGTGATGACCGCGGTCGTGGTGCCTAGCTCGGCATTGACGGAGGCCAGCGCCTCGAGCACGCGGATGCCCGTCTTGCTGTCGAGCGCCCCGGTCGGCTCGTCGCACAGCAGCACCTCGGGCCGCTTGGCGATGGCGCGGGCGATCGCCACGCGCTGCTGCTCGCCGCCGGACATCTGGGCCGGGAAGTGGTCCATCCGATGCTCCAGGCCGACGAGGGCAAGGGCCTCATCCGGAGTCATCGGATCGCGGGCTATCTCGGTGACGAGCGCCACGTTCTCGCGCGCGGTCAGCGACGGCACCAAGTTGTAGAACTGGAACACGAAACCGACGTGATCGCGCCGGTAAAGGGTGAGCTCCCGGTCGCCGAGCCCGCTCAGCTCGAGACCCTTGAAGCGGAGCGTGCCCGAGGTCGGCCGGTCGAGCCCGCCGAGGATATTGAGCAGCGTCGACTTGCCGGAGCCGGAGGGGCCGAGCAGCACCACCATCTCACCCGCGAACAGCGTGAGATCGACGCCGGCCAGCGCCCTCACCACGACCTCCCCGTTGCGATAGATCTTCGTCAGTCCCTGCGCCTCGAAGATGGGCTCGGCGTGCGCCAGGCTTTCCCGAGGCGCCGCCATCAGCGATAGACCAGGACCGGGACGCGGGAGTGCGCCAGCACCCTCTGAGTCTCGCTGCCGATCAGCTTGGCCGTCATGCCCGCCCGGCCGTAGGAGGCCATCGCGATCAGGTCCGAGCCCTGCGCATCGGCGGTCTCGACGATGCCCTTCCAGGGATGCTCGCTCTCGACACGCCGTGTCTCGCACGCGACGCCCCTGGCGGCCGCCTCGCCGTGCACCCAGGCGAAGTGATCCTCGATCTCCCGGCGGATCCGCGCGCGCGTTTCTTCCGAGAGGTCGGTGATCTCGAGACCGAGCACGACGAGATGGGCCGGCTTTCCCGAGACGCGCAGCACCGTTACCCGCGCCCCGATCGCCTTGGCCAGCTCCAGGCTGCACAGGATCGCGTGCCTGGACAGGTCGGTCCCGTCCGTCGGGACGAGGATATGCTTGTACATCGGGTCTCCTGCAGTGTGTCTTCGTCCTTCAGGCTCGCCGAATCATCACTGTCGGGCAGCGACAACCTGCAGCCTCCGCACCGGCGCCGCGTTGATCGCCATCAAGCGGCCGACCGGTGACCTGCGCAGCAAGGATACCACGGCAGCGCCGGGGCTCTAGGATCGGAGCCGCTCGATGCGGCCGCCTTTGCGCGATGTGACGAAGTACACGATCTGCGCCACGGCCCTGTAGAACTCCGGCGGGATCATGCGGTCGACCTCGACCTTGTCGTGAAGCGACCGGGCCAGCAGCCTGTCCTCGATCACGGGAATGCCGTGTTGCTCCGCGAGCTCGCGGATGCGCAGCGCGATCAGGTCGCGGCCCTTGGCGAGGACCCGCGGCGCGCCGCCCTCCTCCCGGAGGTAACGCAACGCGACGGCATAGTGCGTCGGGTTGGCGATGACGAGCGTCGCCCGCGGCACGGCGGCCATCATGCGCCTTCGCGAACGATCACGCGCCAGCGAGCGCATCCTGGCCTTCAAGGCCGGATCGCCGTCCATCTGCTTCGTCTCGTCCTTGAGCTCCTGCCGGGTCATGCGCAGCTCCCGGCGCCAGAAGACGCGCGCCCAGACGAGGTCGAGCGCGGCGAGCCCCAGCGTAGCCAGGGCGATGCCGCCGACGAGCCGCACCGCCAGCTCCAGAATGAGCTCCGGCAGCACCCCCGGCTCCATGAACATGGCATTGAGGACACTCGACTGGGTGGCGCGGAGCAGGATGAAGCCGGCGCCGCCCACCGCCGCGAGCTTGAAGGTCGCCTTGAGGAACTCGACCCGGCCGCGGGCCCCGAACACCCGCGTCCAGCCGTGGCCGAGCGACAGGCGTGAGGGCTTCGGCAGGATGCGGTCGAGCACCAGTCGCGGCGGGTTCTGCAACAGCGACGCTGCTATCCCCATCAGCCCGAGCACGAGAATGGCTGGAACCAGCACCCCTGCGGCTTCCGCCCCGACGTGATCCAGCAGGCGGACCGCGTCGCCGCCGTTCTCGAGCGGCCAGCGCGCCGGATCGTCGATGAACCGCCGCAGAGCGTCCCGCAGCCGGCCGATGCCGGAGGAGAACAGGCCGGCGACGAGCAGGATGCCGAGGACGGAGCCGAAGGTCGCCGCCTCCCGCGAGAATGGGATGTTCCCCCTCTCGACCGCATCGCGGATCTTCCTTTCGCTCGGCTCCTCGACCTTGCCTTCCCTGTCGTCGGATGCCGCCATCGTGCCTGTCCTGCTCAACCGGCCTGCGTGCGCGCCTCGGCGGCCGGCAGCTCGATCTGCCCCTGGGCCATCAGCGCCAGCACGGCGTCCACGATCGACCGGCGCGCCTCGGCGATCTCACGGGCGGAGGCATCGCTTTCGGATTGCAGCTCCTGCTCGACCATGCGCCGCGCCCGCGCCGGCAGCCCGCCCAGGACGGCACTTTGCAGGTCGAGAGCCGTGCCTCTCAGCGCCAGCACGAGGCGCTCGACGGGGACCTGGCTGGAGAGCAGCATCAGCGCCTTCGGCGGCAAGGTTCCGAGGTCCTCGAACGCGAACAGCCTCGCCCGCAGCCCCGCGACCTCGACCGGGCGAAGCTCCGACAGATGCCTCAGCGCCGCGTCGAGCTGAGCCTTGTCGAGCCGGTTCAGGATACCCGCGATGACCGTGTGGGTGCCCGAGCCCGGCGGCGGCAGCGCGATCAGGTCCTCGCGCATCGTCTGCTCCAGGGCGTCGAGCGCATCCGGAGCGATGGCCTTGACGCAAAGCATACGGGTCAGCAGCGTGTTGCGCAGATCGGCGGGGAGCGACCCGATGAGCCGTGCCGCCTGCGCCGGGTCGAGCCGCGAGAGAATGACGGCCACCGTCTGCGGATGCTCGCGCAGCAGATAGTTGCGGATGACATCGTCCTCGAGCCGCGCCACCTTGCGCCAGACCGGCTCGTCCCCCGGCTCGGCCCCGGCCTGCATGCCGGCGAAGTCCTCCTCGGCCATGACATCGGCGAGCAGGTCCTTGACCTCGCCCGGCGTTCCGACAAAGCTGACGCCGCCGGAGAACTTGCCCGCGAACTCCTCGACGAGGTGTGCGAGATCGGCCGCCGAAACCACCGGAAGCCGGTCCGCCGCGCGTGCGATCAGCTTGATCTCGTCGGCGTCCATGCGCTTCAAGAGCTGCGTCGCTTTCGGGCGTCCCAGCGCCAGCAGCAGCACGGTTACCTTCTCGACCCCGGTGAGCGACTGCGGTTCGGGATCGGCTCGCGCCGCCTGTGCCTTTGTCGTCATTGCGCCGGATCTATCAGGCGCCCCCGCCAGACCCTGAGGCCGTCACGACCTCGGTGAGGGAGATGCCGAAGCGGGAGGTCGCCTCCTCCATTACCACGACCTCCCCGCGCGCCACGACGCGCCCGTTCACGACAACATCCACCGGCTCGCCGACGCGCCGGTCGAGCGGGATGACGGCGCCGCGCCCCAGCTTCACGAGCCCCGATACGGCCATCGTCGCCGAGCCGAGCACGACCTGCACCACAACCGGGATGCGCATGATCATATCGAGGTTGCGCGCCGCGGGGCTGGCCTCCTGCCTGGCTGCGCCCGGCGCGCCGGCGGGCTGCTCCTTACCGGCCGGGCCGAGCGCTTCGGCGAGCTCCTCCGGCGTCGGCGTGAGCTCGGCTGCGAACTCCTGGAGCAGCAGGTCCTGCTTGATGGCGGCTGTGCTGTGCGACATGGCGCGATCACCTGCAGTGGTTGTCGGGAACTGCGGACGCGACTGACGCTGGAGGGGACCATTCCGGTTGCGGCGACGCGCCTCAACCGGAGAGGAGCCCATCCATGAACTCCTGCTCCCGGTCCACGAAACCGTGGACCCGCAGGGTGTGGACGCCGCTCGACTGGCCCACCTCGCACCACAGCAGCGGCTCGCCGTTGCAGTCGATACGGACGCGGCTGCGCGGCGTCGCATCGAGCGGAAGGATCTGGCCGACCCGCAACGCCGCGAGCTCCGCCAGCGGCCGCCGCCGCTCCTCGAGCACGGCGCGCATCGCCAGTCTGGTGCGGTTGATCTCGCTGCTCATCTGCCGCGTCCAGCCCGGGTCGGCTGCCCCCATGCCGCCCGGCGGCGGCGGCCGGGCGAAGGCAGGTTTCAGTGCGGTGAGCACGGCATCGGGGACGGCGATGCGCATTTCCCCGCCGCCGTTCGCCGCCTCGAGGCGGAAGCGCGCCATGGCCAGCGGCGCCTCGCGCCCGCCGAGCCGGTCCAGGTCGGCCCGGCCGAGCTCGGCTGCGGCTGCGAAGGACGTCGGGGCGATCGGAGCGAAGGCGCGTTCCAACAGGCTCGCAAGCCTCGCGAGCACCATGTCCGCGATCCGGACCTCGGTGCGGGAGAGCGGCCGGGTCTCCGCATACGGGGGCTGCGATCCGTCGCCTCCAAATACCAGGTCCACGCAGGTGTAGATGAAATCGCGGTCGAACGAGACCAGGAGATGCGCATCCCAGGCAGCGGCATGCAGCAGTCCGGCGAGGCGGGCACCGTCGCCGGAACCGAGGAGGTCCGCAGCGTGGCCGCTGTCGAGCCCGCGATACCTCAACTCGGCCGCTTGCGCGGACAGCGCGCGCAGCTCCTCCGTCAATGCGATCGCAGCCCGCTCCAGCGCCACGGGGAGCATGGGCAGCCGCTCGGCGTATGCCGCGCCGCACCGGAAGATTGCCGCAAGCGCATCGCGGTGGCTCGCGGGTCGTGCGCTGGTCGCGGTGTCGCCCACTCAGGCCGCCTCCCTGGCTGCAAAAGTCTGCTGCTCGACCACATCGATGGACGGGCGCTCGTAGACCGAGATGGTCTTGCGACCGTGCTCGAGTGCGACTTGCGGCATCGCTCCGTTCATGAACGCCAGCAGCGTCTGCTTCACGATCACGTAAAGCCGCATTTTCTTATGCCGCACGATCTTGAGCTTGGCCGCCACCGGCGCCACGATCGCATATGAAAAGAAAATCCCCGCGAACGTCCCGACGAGCGCCGCACCGATCAGGGAGCCGAGAATCTCCGGCGATTCGTCGAGAGCGCCCATGGCCTTGATGACGCCGAGCACCGCCGCAACGATGCCGAGCGCGGGCAGCCCTTCCGAGACCGTCACAAGCGCGTGGTAGGACTTCAGCTTGTCGTGCCGCATCGTCTCGATCTCCTCGTCCATCAGCGCCTCGATCTCGTGCGTGCGCGCGTTGCCCATCAGGATGAGACGGCAGTAATCGCAGACGAAGGTGGTCAGATCGGCGTTGAGGAGGACGGTCGGGAACCTCTGGAACAGCGGCGATTCCGCGGGTTTCTCGATATGGCGCTCGAGCTCGTTGCGGGCGGGGCCGCGCAGCTCGCGCATCAAGGCATGCAGCACGCCCAGCACGTCGAGGTACTCGCGCGGCTTCGGGGTGAGCATCCTGAAGACCTCGACGAGGCCCCGTCCCACGTCCTTGATCGTCTTCATCGGGTTGGCGACGACGAAGGTGCCGAGCGCGGCGCCGCAGATGATGAGATATTCCCACGGCTGCCAGATGACCTCGATGTGCCCGCCCATCGCCACGAAGCCGCCCAGCATGCAGCCGAGCGTGATGACGAGCCCGATAATGATCGTCACGGCGTGGCCTCCTGCAACGAGCCCGTGCGAGCTGCTTTAGGCCCAAATGCTTGCGCCAGCCTGTCCTCGGCGCGGGCTCGCCGTGGCACCCCAGCGAAAGCCTCGGGCAAGCGGCAGAGGGCACCCTCGGTCCCCTCGAGACCAAGGGAGGAGAATGTGCTGACGACTGCCGCCGGCTACAGAATGATCGCCAGCGATCTCGCCCGCTCCCTCGGCGCCGCGGCGCGGAAGCCGGAGGTGGCGCGCGAGACGGCGCACTATCTGGCCAACATCGGCAAGGTGAGGACGATCGAGGACCTCCTTGCCGACGATCGCATTTTCGCCTACGCGATGAAGGCGTTCGGCCTCGAGGACATGACCTACGCCAAGGCCCTCATGCGCAAGGTGCTGGCCGAGGGCATCGACGATCGGCAGAGCATCGCGAACGGGCTCGCGGACAGCCGTTACCGGGAATTCGCGGAGGCGTTCAATTTCGCTCGCCATGGCGTGGCGGCGACGTCATTCCAGAAGGCGCAGCAGGGGGCCGTCGACCGCTATCTCCGGCAGAGATTGGAGCAGGACGCGGGCGCGCAGAACGAGGGCGTCCGGCTGGCGCTCTATTTCCAGCGCAAGGCGCCCGGCATCTCGAGCGTCTATGCCATCCTCGGCGACCGGGCGCTGCTCGATGTCGCCCGGACGGCGCTCGGCCTTTCGCCGGCCATCGCAATGGCCGACATCGACCGGCAGGCCGAGGCGATCGCAGAGCGGCTGGCCATCGGGGACCTGAAGGATCCAGGCAAGCTGCAGAGGTTTCTGGACAGGTTCATGGCGCATTGGGACCTGTCGCGCCCCAGCACCCAGCCGCACCCGGCGGCCATCCTTGCCGGGCGTCCGGTCGAGGCCGGCATCGGGCCCGACCTTCTCGCCAGCCTGCAACGGCTGAAGCCCGGAGGCCACTGAGATGCAGGCGGGGATCTATGTCGGCCTGTCCGGCCAGATCGCATTGCAGCGGCGGCTCGAGACGATCGCGGACAACGTCGCCAATGCATCCACACCCGGCTTCCGCGCCGAGCAGGTCAGGTTCGAGACGGTGCTGTCGCAGGTGCCGCCGGACCCGGCCGCGTTCGCCGCGACAGGCGCCGCCTATCTTTCCCGCAGGCCGGGCGAGCTCATCCGGACCGACAACCCGCTCGACGTCGCTGTCGAGGGCGACGCCTGGCTCGCAATCGAGACGCCGGCGGGACAGGTCTACACCCGCGATGGGCGCATGCGCTTGACCGAGGCGGGAGAGCTGCAGACGCTCACCGGGCACCCGTTGCTCGACGTCGGCGGCGCGCCGATCATGCTCGACCCGGCCGCGGGGCCGCCCGACATCGCCCGCGACGGCACCATCACCCAGCGCGGCCAGCAGATCGGCGCGCTCGGGCTGTTCCATATCGACGACAGGGCGGCTCTGAACCGTTTCGAGAGCTCCGGCATAATCCCGGACCGGCCGCCGGAGCCCATCCTGGATTTCGTCCGCGCCGGCGTCTCGCAGGGCTACATCGAGCGCGCCAATGTCAATCCCGTGCTGGAGATGACGCGCCTCATCATGGTCTCGCGCGCCTTCGATTCGGTGACCAACGCGATCAATGACGCGGACTCGTCACTACAGGAGGCCGTGCGCTCACTGGGGGCGACGTCCTGATTGCGAGGCGATCGTTCGGGAAATGTCTTGAATTCTCTCCCAATTGGATCGGAGCCGGTTCGGGTTGCCCAGGTCTTTCGACGTGCCGGGCACCGGTGGTCACTCACGATGACCGCCTGGATCACGGTCCCAGGCGGCTCGGCCGGAATGCGCACCGTCGAAAAACAAGCTGATTGCGACGTCAATTCGGCGCGCTGGTCCGAGGATTCCATGTCACGCACACGACGGCGCCTGACATTAGCTTACTTCAGTTGCGGCTTCGGCTTCAGCCGGCGTCGGTAATAATGGAGAAAGACTGCCCCGAGCACGCCGACAGCAAGCGTCGCGAAAATGCTGCTCAGCATAATCCAAGTTTCGCCGCTCATAGGCGTGCTCCAGCTATCAGCCTGCTTCACATACGCCACCGTCCCCCGATCCTGTCGAACTGCTCGGCAACCTCGTCAGAGCTCGAGTTTGCTGATCATTTCAGCACAGGCCCGCGCCACTCCTGTATTGGGCGTGTCTTTTCCGGGCATTGTTGCCCAGCCGGCCTTCTCAACTAGGGTGCCTTGTTGCCAGGAGCTGGCCTTCTTCAGCGCCGCCTGCTGAGCTGCTGCGTCGGTTTCCCGCCGGAAGTTCTCCACGCAGATGGGCGCGAGCGCGGTGACGACCGCTGCATCCGCACGCTGCTTTGCCATCGCGTCGGCCGTGCCCGCGGTCACCCAACCGCCCCAATTGAATCCAATCAGAGCCAATGCGGCCGCTCCGCCGACCGCACCCCAACATAGTGGCTTCATCTGCGCAGGAATTTCCATAGCCGATATCCTCCATACGAGGCCCGACAGTTATGCACGCACGCGCGTCACACTGCCCGACGAAGAGACTGCCATTGGTACGGGTTTGGAGCCCGGACAGCCACTCAGCGACCCCATCAGAACGCGGGGGCCTGCGGTCCTCAGTGGTCCGGTTACTCCGGGACCCTGATCTACTCGTTTCTTTCTTATGGGTGACTAAAGGAAATATTACAATCAAAATCGATAAAAGAGCATTCTTTCCGCCAACCAAATGAGTAGTGGACAGGCCCTCCGAACGAGCGCACGGTGTCCTACGGCCGGTCTCGGAGAGCCTGGCTCGATGATATTCGGCCAGTGAGCTTCTGGGCGTCGTCGAGAATTGGATTGCAGTCATGCGGCGGGGGTGAGTGTCCGGCGCGAGCCTGCGCTCGACTTTCCGAATGATCGCGGGCACCGGTTTCTCTGGCACTAAAAACGCGAAGGAGACTTGCCGTGGCAAAAGGTCAGCAGAGAAGCAATCGCGAGAAGAGAAAACCGAAAGGCAACAAGGCAAAGCCGCCGCCGCAGCAAGCATCTCCCTTTCCGCCAGCGCCGGGACTGTCGAAGCGCGTGACCGTCGCCGGCAAGAAGTCCAGGTGACGCCGCATAGCCTTGCTTCCGGCTCAGCGTCGCGCCCAACGGAGCCGGCGAGAGGCGGCCTCACATGCTACGGCAGGACCTCACCTGGTCCTTCGGCACGTAGTTCAGCTCCTGGATGAGGACCTCCTGGACCAGCCGCGCCCCGAGGCGCGCGTTGGCGTTCTCCGCCAGCGTTCTGGCCAGCGCGGGCAGGTCCTGTCTCGTCATCTGCCGGAAATCGAGGCCATTGCCGGCGTAAATCGTCCTTATCGCCTCGTCGACGAGGAGGAGGTCCGGCTCGATCGGCAGCCGCTTTACGAGTGCGGCCTCCACCGTGAAGGCGAACTGAGCCACGACGTAGCCTTGCACCGCGCCGTCGGCGATGATCGGGACGCTGACCGGCCTGGTGGTCAATGTGTCGAGGCCGCCGGGGAGATGCGTGCTCTCGATGCCGGGGATCCGTCCGTACTGCCACCAGAGTGCGGCGTAGCCGGCGGCCACTGTGACGGCGCACGCCCATAGGCCGACGGCGACGAGCCTGATCAACGGCTGCTCCCCTTGCGCTCGAACGGCGGCGCGTAGGTGCCGTCGGACTCCGCCTCGCGGATAGCCTCGGTGACGACGCCCGCGATCTCCCGGACCGCCTGCAGATGCACCGACAGAACGGCGCGGTTGGCCTCGAGCGCGCTGCGCAGGGCCCGCAGCCCTTCGATCGTGCCCGGATCGAGCTCGCGGCCGTCGAGCTGGCGCAGAGCCCGGCTCAGGTCGAGCAAGCCCTGACCCTTGCGCGCATTGAAGGGCCGGAGATCGGCGGCAGCGCCCTTTCGCAGGGTGGCCGTCTCCTCCTCGACGATCTCCTCGAGGCGCCGGACGACCCTGCCGATGAAACGCTGCATCTCCATGGCCGCCCTCAGCCGGTTCCCGGTTGCGCTCCGCCGGCGGCGATGGACGGCCGGATCATGCGGGCAATGCCGATGCCGCCGCCACGGGCCAGCTCCATCGCGATCTGCTCGGCCAGCATCGACTTCCAGAGCATGCCCGCGGTGCCCTCCCCGAACACGCTGCCGGAGCCGCGCGGCAGCATGGTCTCGATGAAGCTCTGCAGGACGAAGGCCTCGAACTGTAGAGCGGCATCATGCGCGCCGCCTCCTGCCACGGCGCCAACCTCCGCGTCCGGCCTGACGACCGTTGCACTGAGCCGACGGGTAATGTCCGGGAACGGAGACTGCACGGGGGTGATGGGCACGGCGCATTCCGCATTTCTGGTCGCATCTGCAGGGCGGGCCGAGATTGACGTCGACGGCTTGCAGGAGGCTTGCGCGCCTGCGCCTCGGCTTCATCCGCGTGCCTGCCAGCCCGCGAAGCCGTCGAGGAACAGCGACAGGAATTCCCCGATCGCGAAATAGAGCAGCAGCATTCCGCCGGCGAGCACGAACGGCAGCGAGATGAAGTAGACCGGGATCTGCGGGATCAGCTTGTTGACCATACCGAACATGAGGTTGACCACCAGCGCGTACACGAAAAACGGACTGCCGATCTGAACCGCGAGGATGAACGCGTCCGACGTGGCGTCCGCCAGCCGCGCCAATGCGAGATCGGCGGCCATGGGTCCTGTCACCGGCAGCACCGCATAGGACTGGACGAGGCCACGCAGCACGTCCCAGTGCAGGTCGGCGGTGAAGAACAGCACGGTCGCGGTCAGCGTGATCAGGCTCGACACTGCCGCATTCGGCTCCCCGTCGTCGATCGGCAGGCCCGGCAGGCTGCCGGTGCCGATGAAGCTGGCGAGCGCGACCGCCATGAACTGCAGTGCAAGGAAGAAAATCCGCCCCATCAGCCCGATGAAGACCCCGGTCAGCGTCTCCGCCACGATGAGCACGATCACGGCGCCGGTCGGCGGCCGGGCCACCGCCGCCGCGAGCGCCGGCAGCAGCAGCGGCGCAAGCGAAAGCGTCACGGCGACGGCGATGAGCAGGCGCACCTGGACGGGCACGCGCGGGCTCGAGAACCCCGGCATCAGCATGAGGCAGCCGCCGATGCGGCAGAACAGCACGAACACCAGCAGCACCCAGTCGGGCCCGGACAGCCTCAAGAGATCGAGCCCAGCGGCTTGACCTGGACCCCGCGCGCGATCTCCAGATGGGACAGGACCGGCAGCGTCGCGAACAGCCGCTCGATCACCATGCGCACGTAGGGCCTCGCGTCCGGCGCCGCGACGAGTGCGAAACGCTGGCCCTGATCCATGTGGACGCGGATGGCCTTGGCAGCCTCGGCGCCGAACTGCTCGATGAGCCGCGGGTCGATGTCGAACTCGACGATCTCGCCTTTCGCGTCGCGCTTGAGAGCCTGGTGGAATGCGAGATCCCAGCGGCTGCCCAGGCGCAGCACCTGGAGGACGCCGTTCTCGGCGAGATCGCCGCAGATCTGCTGCGCCACCCGCACCCGCACCTGCTCCGCGAGCTGCTCGGCGCGGCGCATGTGCGGCGCAGCCTCGGCAATCGCCTCGAGAATGAGATGGAGGTTGCGGATCGAGACGCGCTCCGCAAGCAGCAGCTTCAGCACGGCCTGCAGGCCGGAATAGGAAATCTGCGACGGCACCAGCTCGTCGAGCAGCCGGCGGTACTCCGGATCGAGCCCGTCGAGCAGAACGCGCACGTCCTTGTACGACAGGAGCTGCGCCAGGTTGCTGCGGATCACCTCGCGCAGGTGCGTGAGCAGCACCGTGACGTGGTCGACCGGCGTGAAGCCGTCGCGCTCGAGCTTGCTGGCAAAGACCTCGGGCGCCCACACCGCCTTCATGCCGAAGGCCGGCTCGCGCGTCTCGTCGCCGGGAACATCGGGGCGCGGTCCCTCGCCGGTGATCACCAGCACGTCCCCGATGCGCAGCTCGTCGCCCGCCACCGGAGCGCCGTGGATCCTGATCCGATAGGCCCGGGGCGCCAGCGCCAGGTCGTCCGTCAGCTTGATCTCGGGCACCACGAAACCGTACTGCCGCGCAAAGCTCCGGCGCATCCTGGCGACCCGCTGCGCCAGCACGCCGTGGGCTGCCAGCAGCGCGCCGGAGATCTGCTTGCCGAGGCAGAGCTCGATCTCGACGGCCCTGAGGGATTCCCTCACCGAGGACCGCGCCTCCTCCTCGGCCCGATGGCGGGCGTCGTCCGCACGCGCCTCGGCCGCGGCTTGCGACTGGGCCTGCCGCCGCGGGATCGCCACCGCAACGAAACCCAGCATCGCGGCAAGGATCCCGAAGGGAAGGAACGGCAGCCCCGGCGCTACGGCGAGCACTGCCACCACCAGCCCCGCGACCGCCAGCGCACGGGGATAGCGGCCGAGCTGCCCCAGCACCGCCTTCTCGGCAGAGCCGCGCGTGCCCCCTTTCGAGACCAGCAGGCCCGCGGCGAGGGAGACGACGAGCGCCGGGATCTGCGACACGAGCCCGTCGCCGACGGACAGCTTCGTGAACACGTCCGCCGCCTCGGCCAGCGACAGGTCGTGCCGCGTCACCCCGATGATGATGCCGCCCAGCACGTTGACGGCGGTGATGATGAGGCCGGCGATGGCATCGCCGCGGACGAACTTCGATGCGCCGTCCATGGCGCCGAAGAAGGCGCTCTCCTCCTCCAGCTCGCGCCGTCGCCGCATCGCCTCCTTGTCGTCGATGAGACCGGCGGAAAGGTCCGCATCGATCGCCATCTGCTTGCCAGGGATCGCATCGAGGGTGAAGCGCGCGCCCACCTCGGCGATGCGGGTGGCACCCTTGGTGATGACCACGAAGTTGACCGTGATCAGGATGACGAAAACGATCGTGCCGATCACGAAGTCGCCGCTCATGACGAAGCTGGCGAAGCCCGCGATGACATGGCCGGCGGCCGTGACGCCTTCGGCGCCGTTGGAGAGGATGAGCCGGGTGGTCGCGATGTTGAGCGCCAGCCGCAGCAGCGTCGCGATCAGCAGGACCGTGGGGAAGGCGGAGAACTCGAGCGGCTTGTCGATCCACAGCGCGACCATAAGGACCAGGATCGATAGAGCGAACGAGAATGCGAGGCCGGCGTCGATGAGAGTCGCAGGCAGCGGCAGAAACAGCACCGTCAGGATGAACACGATCCCGACGGCGAACCCGATGTCCTGACCGCCGACGCGACCTTCGGCGGGCTCCGATCTGGATGCGGACGACGCCATGTGGCCCCCGTTGCTCCGCAGCCCTCAGAAGCCGTGCTCGATGCGGGCGTAGACCTGCTCGGCGAACGTGTAGATCACCGCCCCGATGAAGGGTGCGGCGAACGACACGGTGACGAGTATGGCGATGATCTTTGGAATGAAGGTCAAGGTGATCTCCTGGACCTGCGTCAGAGCCTGCAGCAGCGCGATCGAGACCCCGACCAGCATGGCGGCCGCGACGGCCGGGCCGGAAGCCATGATGACGGTCCAGATCGTCGCCTGGACGATGTCGAGCGCATCGGCCTGGTTCACGTTCAGGTCACCGTCACGCCCGGGCCGAGCGGGAGCTCTCGCCCGTCGGCGAGAACGGCCACGGCCCCGGCGGAGACGATCCGAAGTCCTGTCACCTGGCCGGTCGTGCCGCCGTCCGCAGACGATACCGTGCGGCCGATGATGCCGTCCGCCTGCGACAGCGATAGCGCGGTCATCAGCGCGTCCAGCTTCGCGTTCGTCTTGACCGCCTGCTCGACGCTCGAGAAGGTCGCGAGCTGCGCCACGTACTGCGCCGAATCCATGGGATCGGTGGGATCCTGGTTCTGCATCTGCGCGATCAGGAGCCGCAGGAAGGCATCGTAGTCGAGGCTGGAGCGTGACGGCAGCTTCGAGGAAGCATCCGCCTCCGCAGCCGTGCTCGCCGTCGCTGAGCCTACTTCCATGGGCTGGCCTCCTGTTTGTCATCGGCTGCGGCCGGCCATGCGCGCTGCCCACCGGCGAGGATCGCGTCCTCCATGGGAAACAGCGAGCGAATGGCCTTGAGCGCCTCGAACACCCTGCCGGCCGATACGAGATCGCGCACGCGGCCGAGTCCGCCGAGCACCGCCTCGTTCTCGAACGAGGAGAGCAGGCCCGCGTGGATCTGGTCGAACATGCGCCTCGCCTCGGCCGCCTTGGCGGGCTCGATCAGCATCATCTGGACGATGAAGTAGAGCTGCCGCAGAGGCGTCGTCGTCTGCTCGGCATGCAGGACGTGGCTCTCCAGCAGGAACGTGACGTCGTTCAGCAGCTCGAGGGAAACCTTGCGGTCGGCCCGCAGCACGGCCCCGTTGACGTAAAGCCTCTCGCCGGCCCGCAGCGAGATGTGCATGCCGCCTCTCACCTCAGCCCCTCGGCGAGGGACTGCATGACGGCGATGAGATCGGTGAAGTCGGCAGACTGCTCCAGCCGAATCCTATCGGCCTCGCGCATGACCCAGAGCCCGATCGAGATCAGGTCGGCGCGCAACGCCTGCGGCAGATCGTTGTCGCGGCTGGCCAGATCCTCGATCAGCAGCAACCACAGCCGGCGCAGGAACACCAATGCCTCGACCGCCTCGCGCGACCGCGGTCCCTCGGCCTCGGCCGCCCGCAGCAGCGTAACCGCGCGCTCGACGACGGCGCGCTCGCGCTCGCGCGCCCGGCTCGGCGTCTCCTCGAGGATCTCTGCGTAGGCGAGGCGGTGCATGGGTTCGCTCATCCTCTTGGCTGTGCGCCAGCCGCTCACAGATAGTCGAGCAGGCTCATCTGCTGGATGCGGGCCGTCAGCGCGTAGGCGGTCTCGATCTGCGTCAGCAGCGAGGCGACGCGAGTCGAGGCCTCGTAGGGATCGACGGATTCGAGCCTGTCGACGTGGCTGGCCAGGACGTCGATCTGGACCGACATGCGCGCGTTGGCGGTCGCGATGCGTTCCTCGGCGGTGCCGAGGTTCGCCCTCAGGATCGCGAGCTCCTGGACGGCTGCGCCGATCGTGCGGACCGCCGTGTCGGCTATCGACTGGAACGTGCCCTGGTTCAGCCGCTCCGCGCCGAGGTCCGCCACCATCACGTAGGCGCTGACCAGCTTGCGGATGGGGCTGGCGTTGGCGTTGACCGAGGTCTCGATCTTCTCGGTGAGCGAGATCCGGCCCGTGAGGTTCTGGGAGGAGGCTTGGGACCAGTCCGCCGACCAGCTCGGCTCGGCCGTCAGCGCGGCGAAGCCGCCGTCGAGGAAAGTCTGCATGTCTGCGGCTGTGATCCCAAAGACGCCCGCATCCGACTGCGGCATCGCGAAGGCGGCGAAGAACGCTCCGGCCACCGACTGCCGGCTGGGCGGCGGCGGGTCATCGAAGTAGCGCGCGAGCGGAGCCGAATCCGAGTTGACCCCGGCGAAGACATGGACGCCGTCCACGGCCGTCCCGATACCGTCGACGAGCGAGCCCAGTCGCGCCCGCGCCTCAGCCGCCAGCACCTCGGCGCCGTGCTCGCTGTTGCGCGCGCCGATCAGCGCCCCTAAAAACGACTGCGCGTCCTTGGCAAGGCTCTCCAGCACGGACTGCGTCGCCTCCATCCGCGCCGCCGCGAGCGCATTGGTGTCCAGGATCGCGCCGAGGCGGCCATGGTCGCTGCGCATCGAGACCGACTGCCCCGCCCTGAACCCGAGGCTCGCCCCCACGTCCGCGCGGCGACCGCTGACGACCTCCCTCTGCGCCTCGGCCAACAGCGCCTGCGCCTTCATGAGCGGCAGGCGGGGTGCCTCGAAGACCGTCTTGCTGGAGAAAGCGGGAATCCTCATTCGCATCACCCTGCCATCGCGAGCAGCGCCCGGAACATGTCGTCGATCGTGGCGATGATCCGCGACGTCGCCTGATAGGAGCGCTCGAGGTCGAGAAGGTTGGCCATCTCCTGGTCGAGATTGACCCCGGTCGCGTTCGACAACGCCTCGGACGATCGCTCGAGCAGGGCGCCCCTGTACTCTGCCTCGGCGCTCGCGGACTGGCGGGCCTCCTGCAGCGACGCGACCGAGGAGGCGGCAAATCCGGCGATGGTCGCCGAAGGGGCAAGCCCGGCCGCCGGGTCGAACGCCCGCTGCTCCGACATGCGCTCGAGGATTTGCAGCAGCCGGCCGGAATAGCCTGCGGCTCCCGTTGGATTGTGCCCATATGCCGGGCCGGCCATCCCTCCGTCCCGCAACAGGGCGGCATCCCCGCCCTGGGCAGGGTCGGCGCCGGCAGCGACGCCGATCGTGCCTGCGAGCCCGGTCATCAGGCTGCCCGCCGCCGGCACCAGCGGCGCCCCCGGATACGTGAACAGCCCCGGCGCATCGGCGAGTGCGGGCACGGTGCTCTGATCGCTCTCCGCAAACGCCTCGATGAGCCCGCGGGCGATCTCGTCGAGCTGAGCCTGATAGGCCGTGGCGATCTCGTCGCGCACGGCCGTGAGCCCAGCCAGCCGGCCCGCGCCCACCACCAGTCCACCCGGCATGCCGGTGACCTGCACGCCATCGATGGAGACGGGGTTGCCGGCGGTCGCCGCCGTGTAGATCAGGACCGGCTCGAAGGTGACGGCGCGCGCCTTGGTCTCGAACAGCGTCACGCCGCTGTCGGTGAAGACGACCATGTCGTTGTCCGGCCGCAGCATGGTCCTGATGCCGATTTCCTCCGAGATGGCGAGCAGCAACCGGTCCCTGTCGTCGAGATCGTCGGTAACGTCGGCGCCGGCCCGCGATCCGTTGACGATCGTCGTGTTCACGCTCTCGAACTGCGCCACCAGCGCGTTGAGGCGGCCGACGGCGCTCGCGATGTCGGCGTCGGCCTGCTGCCGCAACGCCTGCACCGTCTCCGTCGCGCCGTTCAGCGCCAGCGCCACGTCGCGTGCCGCTGCGACCGCCGACTGCGCCGCGACCACGTCGTGCGGCGCGGCCGAGTAGAGCTGAATGGCACCGGCGAGCTTGCCGATCACCGCCGCCGGCGAGGCGTCGAGCTCCGGGTCAGCGACCGTATGGTCCAGCCGGTCCAGCGCCTCGACGATGGTCCGATGCTGGCCCGCGGTGGCATTGGCAGCCAGCATGCGCGCCAGCAGCGCGCCGTCGGAGACGCGCGTGATCGAGGCGAGCCGCACGCCGCCGCCGGGCAGGGTCGCGATATTGGCCAGCTTCCGCGACGCCAGGAGGTCGCCGGCGCCGGCGACGTTCCGCGACACCACCGCCGTCTGGCCGGAAGCTGCCGAGAGCCCGGAGCGGGCGACGTCGAGACCGGTCGTGAGCGTCATGTCGACACGTTCCTGGCCCTTGCCGCGGCGATGCGCACGTCGTCAGCGCTTGAGGTTGACGAGGACGTCCATCAGGTCCGCGCCGGTCTGGAACACCTTCGAGTTGGCAGTGTAGTTGCGCTGCGACTCGATCATGGTGGTGAGCTCGGATGCGAGATCGACGTTCGATTGCTCGAGCGCGCCCGAGACGATCATGCCGTAGCCCCCCGAGCCGGCGAAACCGATCTGGACGTCACCGGACTCCGCGCTCGCAGCGTAGACGTTGCCTGCCAGCGGTTGCAGCTCGTCGGGGCTCGTCACATCGGCGAGCGGGATACGGTGGGTGGCGACCCGGGCACCGTTGCGGAACACCGCGTAGAGGTCCCCGGCATCCGAGATCTCGATCTGCTCGACGCCGCTCGGCGCGTTGCCGTTCACCGCCGAATCGAGCCCGATATAGTCGGTCGCGAGCTGGCTCGATTGCGACAGATCGAGCGTCAGCGTCGCGCCGTCGGGTACCGGGACGGCGATCGACTTGGCGCTCGCGCCGTCGAGCTTGCCCGTGACCGGATCGAAGGTCAGAGCCGCCGTCGCGAGCGGCCCGGCGGCATACGGGAATGCGCCGCCTGCTGCCGCTGCCGCGCGGTCGAAGACTGCGATCTCCCACGTCTCGTCCGCGACCTTGGAGCTGTAGATGTCGACGATCACCTCGTTGCCGAGATTGTCGTAGGCGATCAGCGACGACTTGCCGGTGAAGGCTGCCGTCGCGGCATTGGCCGACGGCAGATCGGCGGCCGGCACGACAGCCGCGTTCGACGGCAGATTGACGAAGAATGTCCCTTCCGTGGAGGGGTTGGCCTGCAGCGCCAGCTCGCCGATGTTGACGACCTCGAGGCCGGCATAGCCGTTGGCGACGACGGACGGACTTCCGTTCGCCAACGGGTAGCCCATGAGGCTGTAGCCGGCGGCGTTGACGAGGCGGCCTTCGCCGTCCATCACGAAGGAGCCGGCGCGGGTCATGTAGACTTGGCCGTCCGGGCCAGAGACCAGGAAGAACCCGCGGCCCCTCGCCGCAAGATCCGTCGTGGACGTCGTATACGCGAGGGCGCCCTGGCTGCTGATTGCGTGCCGCGTGTGCGATTCGACGCTGCCGGGGACGTAGCTGCCGGCGCCCGACTCCAGGACCATGGTGGAGAATTCGGTCGACGCCCGCTTGTATCCGGTGGTGCTCATGTTGGCGATGTTGTCGGCCACCGTGCCGAGCCGGCTGGCCTGCGCCGCCATGCCGGACGCACTCGTTCGCATCATGCCGTAGAGGCTCATTGCACAAGGCTCCGGGATGTTGCCGCCGGGTTCGAGGAGAGCAGGCTGAGCTTGCGCGGGCCTGATTCACGCAGCGCCTGCGCAATGCGCATGGTTGCCTCTGCGCTATTGGCAGATCAGGCGGTAGCCGAGGTAGCGCTGCGAATCGATCGGGTCGTGGCCCAGCCGATGACGCAGTCGCTTGCGCAGCTTGCTGATGTGGCTCTCGACGACATTCTCCTCGATGCCCTCGCCGAACAGCCCGTAAACGGAGTTGTAGATCTGGCTTTTCGTGACGCGCCGGCCCCTGTTGGTCACGAGATACTCGAGGATGCGGCGCTCGCGGCGCGGCAGCGGCAGGGCCTCGCCGCCGACCTCGGGGTCGCGGCCATCGAAGAACACGCGCAGCTCGCCGGCCTCGGCGCCCTCGCCGGCACACTGCTTCGCCCGCCGTCGGATCGCCTCGATTCGCGCCAGGATCTCGCGCACGTGGATGGGCTTGCGAACGACGTCGTCCACGCCGGCCGCAAACAGCTCGAGCGTCTCCTCCAGCGATCTGTTCTCGTTCATGGCGATGATGGCCGCCCCTGAGCGCCCCTTGATCTTCCGCGACAGCGACTGCCGCTCGCGACAGTCCCCGAGCAGGAACGCCTCGACGGCCCTGATGTCGGGGTCCGAGACCGTGTCGACCCAGTTGTCGAAGTCCAGCGGGCAGAGACCGGTCGCAGAGACACCCTCGCGGTCGAACCAGGAAGCGTAGCCGTCCGAAACGGTTTCGCGCTCGTCCACGATCACGATCATCGCTGCCCCCCGAATCAGAAGAACCGTCTCCGTTATTTGCGTACAAATCTCCATCTTTCGCGTCAACAGAGGCGCGTGATCATCCGAAACTGCAGAGACTCTTCTCTGAGGATAAGTTGCGGCCGTGAACTGCAGACCACACCTGCCGGAAAGGGGGTGACGGTCCGCTCAATCAGCGGTCGGACCGCGCGACCTGCTGCGCAGAACGAGCGCCGCGCCGATCTGCGCTCCGGCGGCCATGGCGACGAGGGGCAGGAAAGCCGCGGCCGAGGCCTGCCAGTAGGCGGCATACGACAGTCCGTCCAGCCACAGCCAGCCGATGGCACGGCCGAGCGCGTAGCCGCCTGCCCCGCCCGCAAGGGCCCCGATCGCCAGCAGTCGGCCAGCAGAACGCGGTGCGCCGAGCGACTGGCCCGTCGCGCGGGTCGCGCGCGAGCCGGCCCGGATCGCGGCAACGACGCCGGAGAGGACGGCGACCGCCGGTGCGATCGTGAATGCGAGTCCCATGGCGTAGGCGCCCTCGCGCTGGGACACTCCCAAGATCTCGCCCAGCAGCAGACCGCCGGCGAGCACCAGGAGATAGGCGACGGCTGCGGTAACGAGAAAGGCCAAGACTGCCCGCAGCGCCAACCGGCCCATCTTCGACATCCCCCTGGTGCTCAGTCCACGGCTTCAGCCCGCCGCCGCGGCCAGCCCCGCTTCGAGGTCGGCCGTCAAGTCCTCCACCGCCTCCAGCCCGACCGACAGCCGCAGCATGCCGTCGCCGATGCCGAGCTCGGCGCGCGCCTCGGGCTTCAGCCGCTGATGCGTGGTGGTCGCCGGATGCGTGATCAGGCTCTTTGCGTCCCCGAGGTTGTTCGATATCCGGATCAGCTTCAGGGCGTTGAGGAAGCGGAAGGCCGTCGGCCTGCCGCCTGCGATATCGAAGGTCACGACCTGCCCGCCGCCCGACATCTGCCGCTCGATGAGCGCGGCCTGGGGATGATCGGTGCGCCCGCAATAGAGCACGCGGGCGATCTCAGGCCTCTCCGCGAGCCAGTCGGCAATCCTGGCGGCCCTGGCGCACTGCGCCTCGACCCGCAGCGGCAGGGTTTCCAGTCCCTTCAGCATCACCCATGCGTTGAACGGGCTGATCGACGGTCCCGTCTGGCGCAGGAACGTATGCAGGTGGTCCTTCAGGAACTTTTCCGAGCACAGCACCACGCCGCCGAGGCAGCGGCCCTGGCCGTCTATGTGCTTGGTCGCCGAATAGATGACCACGTCGGCGCCGAGCCTGAGCGGCTTCTGCAGCAGCGGTGTCGCGAACACGTTGTCGACCATGACCAGCGCGCCCGCCGCGTGCGCCAGTTCCGCGACCGCTGCGATGTCGACGACCTCGAGCGTGGGGTTGGCCGGCGTCTCGAAGAACACCGCCTTCGTGCTCGGGCGGATGGCCTTGCGCCAGGCGCCGATATCGCGCCCGTCGACCAGCGTCGCGGCGATGCCGAAGCGCGGACAGAGCTCCTCTACCACGTAGCGGCAGGAGCCGAACATGGCCCGGGCGGCGACCAGGTGGTCCCCCGCTCTGAGATAGCTCAGCAGCGCTGCCGTGACCGCGGCCATGCCGGTCGCCGTGGCGCGTGCCGCCTCCGCCCCCTCGAGCAGCCGCATGCGCTCCTCGAACATGCTCACGGTCGGGTTGGAGAAGCGCGAATAGATGAACCCGGGCTCCTCGTCCTTGAAGCGGGCCTCGGCCTGCTCGGCGGTCTCGTAGACGTAGCTCTGGGTCAGGAACAGTGCCTCGGCCGTCTCACCGAAGCCGCTGCGGAGCTGCCCGCCGTGGACGAGAAGCGTCTCGGGCGCCCAATCGTGGCTGGGGGTGCGGTTCTTAGCTGCGTCGCGCGGCGCCATCGGCGTCTCCTACCCGTCTGGCCCAGGCAAAAGAAAACCCGGCCGCCGTTCCCGCTAAGATGTGCCGGGCGCAGGCCAGGATTGCGCGCGGCCTTTTAGCGAGTTGTTTTACGTGGCTGCAAGCCGGCCGGCCAAATCACCACGATGCTTCTGCGCTGATACGCCCGGTGCTCACGAACGTCAAGATCGAACGGCTCATCGATCGTCAGGCCACCGCCTCAGGGAGCCGGGGAAAAGGCATCGGGCTCGCCTTGGCGCGGGGGAGTTGAGCCGCTAGGGTCGCTCCGGTCGAGATCGGAACGGCCGCAACGAGCACTTCTCCCTCCCCCTTGCGGGGAGGGGTCGGGGGTGGGGGTGCTCTTGCGCCGACGTCTCGTCTGTGGCTCCACCCCACCCGCGCGGCTTTCGCCGCGCCGCCCTCCCCGTCAAGGGGAGGGCCGATGGGGATTGCTCGACCAACTGGTCTCACCCCGCGAGGGGGATCGAAGGCACATTCCCCGCGGAGGTGCGGCATGGGTGGCCAAGCAGGCTCAGAAACGCAGGCGAACGGCATTCTGCCGGCGCAAGCGATCCGGCGGCTGATCGCCGATGGCCGGATCGGGCTCGCAGAGCCGATGCTGGACAACCAGCTCCAGCCCGCGAGCCTCGACCTCAGGCTCGGGGCATGCGCCTGGCGCGTGCGGGCGAGCTTCCTGCCGGGTCCACGGGCCCGTGTTGCTGATAAGCTCGGCGAGCTCGCGCTGCACAAGATCGACCTTGCGCAGTCAGCCGTTCTGGAGACGGGTTGCGTCTACGTCGCGCCGCTCATGGAAGGCCTGGCGCTGCCGCCCGGGGTCTCCGCGGCGGCCAACCCCAAGAGCTCGACCGGCCGCCTCGACGTGTTCACGCGGGTCATCGCCGACGGCGTATCCGCGTTCGACCAGGCGCCGGCAGGCTATGCGGGCCCGCTCTACGCAGAGATCTGCCCGCAGACGTTCCCCATCGTCGTCAGGCAGGGATCGCGGCTCAGCCAGGTGCGGTTCCGGCAGGGCGCCGCCGCCGACAGCGACGCCGCGCTGGCCGACCTCCACCGGCGCGAGCGCCTCGTCTCCGCCGAGCAGCCCGACATCGCGCAGGGCATTGCGCTGTCCGTTGACCTCGAGGGCGAGAAGAGCAGCCTCGTCGGCTATCGCGCCAAGCGGCACACGGGCCTCGTGGATGTCGATGCGCCGGGCTCCTGCGCGGTGCTCGACTATTGGGAGCCGATCTCCATCCGCGGGCCGAAGCGTCTGATCCTCGACCCCGACCAGTTCTACATCCTGGCCTCCCGCGAGGCCGTTCACGTGCCGCCCACGCATGCGGCCGAGATGGTGCCGTTCAACCCGCTGGTCGGCGAGTTCCGGGTGCATTACGCGGGGTTCTTCGATCCGGGTTTCGGCCACGCCGCCTCGGGCGGCGCAGGCTCGAAAGCAGTGCTCGAGGTGCGCTCGCACAAGGTGCCGTTCATTCTGGAGCATGGGCAGATCATCGGCCGCCTCGTCTACGAGCGCCTGACGGAGGTGCCCGAGATGCTGTACGGGGTGGCGCTCGGCAGCCACTATCAGGCTCAAGGGCTGAAGTTGTCCAAGCACTTCAAGTGAGAGCCTCCACCGGCTCCGGCTCGCAGATCGATTGCGATGCCGCATGCAGGATGGCGGGGACGACGCCGGGGAACCTGGCGTTGACCTCCTCGCACCGCAGCGTGTTGACGACCTCGGTGCCGCGCCGCTCGGACCGGATGAGGCCCGCTTCCCGCAGCACCTTGTAGTGATGCGACTGGGTCGATTTCGGCAGCCGGTCCGGAGCCGCGGTCGAGCAGTTCATCGGGCAGCCGCCCGACGTGAGCTTCAGCAGGATCGCCAGCCGGACGGGATCGGCGAGCGCATAGAGCACGCTCTCCAGCGCCACGTCCTCGATCGCCGGATGCACGAAAGGTCGCTGCATCCGAATATTATGGGGCACGGGTGCGAGTCGTTCAATAGTTCGAAGTGCCCGAACATTACCCCTGGCGTTCGGGCGCATGGCCTTGCCCGGCAGACCTGGCGAAGAACCCAGCAATGAACCGCTCGTAGACGGCGGTGAGCTGGTGCAGGTCTGCGAGGGGGACGCGCTCGTCGACCTGATGGATCGTCTCGTTGACGAGGCCGAACTCGATCACCGGACAGACGGCCTGGATGAACCGCGCGTCGGAGGTCCCGCCACCGGTCGAAAGCCGCGGCACGCGTCCCGTCACGGCCTGCACCGCCGCGGCCATCGTGTCGACCAGCGACCCGGGCCGGGTGAGGAAAACGTCGCCGGTGCCGGAGAAGCTGACGGACCAGCGGGCGCTCGTCTCTTCTGCCGCCGCCGCGCACAGCTCTCGTACCCAGACTTGGATGTCCGGGCGGCGGTGGAGGTCGTTGTAGCGGATGTTGAACAGCGCCCGCGCCTCGGACGGGATGACGTTCGTCGCGGTGTTCGGCACCGAGATGACCGTCACCTGCAGGCTCGACGGCTCGAAATCCGGCGTGCCGGCGTCGAGCGGCGTCGTCGAAAGGCGGTCGATGATGCGGGCGAGCTTCGGGATCGGATTGTCCGCGAGGTGCGGGTAGGCGGCGTGACCCTGCTTGCCGCGCACGACGAGCTCGCCGTTGAGGCTGCCGCGGCGGCCGATCTTGATCTCGTCGCCGATCTCGTGCGGGTTCGACGGCTCGCCGACGACGCAGGCATCGAGCCGCTCCCCCCGTGCCTGCAGCCAGTCGAGCGCCTTGGCGGTGCCGTTGATCGACGGCCCCTCCTCGTCGCCCGTGACGAGCAGGCTGATCGACCCGGCGGGCCGGCCGCCGCTCGCCTCCAGATGCCGCAGGGCTGCCGCCACGAAGCAGGCGATGGCGCCCTTCATGTCGACCGCCCCGCGGCCGTAGAGAATGCCGTCGCGGATGTCGGCCGCGAACGGCGGCGACGTCCACCGCGCCAGATCCCCCGGCGGCACCACGTCTGTATGGCCGGCGAAGCAGAGGTTCGGCCCCGAAGCGCCGATCCGCGCGTAGAGGTTCTCCACGTCCGGCATGCCGGGCTCGCTGAACGTCATCCGATGGACCGCGAACCCCGCATGTGCCAGCGCCTGCTCGAGCAAGGCAAGGGCGCCCGCCTCGGACGGCGTGACGCTCGGGCAGCGGATCAGCGCCTGCGCCAGCGCGACGGGGTCTGTGGCGGCCGAGGTCATCTGGAGCGCGTCAGTCCCTGAGCAGCTCGTTGATGGAGGTCTTGGAGCGGGTCTGCGCGTCGACGGTCTTGACGATCACCGCGCAGTAGAGCGACGGCCCCGGCGATCCGTCGGGCAGCGGCCGGCCGGGCATGGCGCCGGGGACCACCACCGAATAGGGCGGTACGCGGCCGACGTGCACCTCGCCCGTCGCGCGGTCGACGATGCGGGTGGAGGCGGAGATGAACACGCCCATCGACAGAACCGAGCCCTCGCCGACGATGACGCCCTCCACCACTTCCGAGCGCGCGCCGATGAAGCAGTTGTCCTCGATGATGACGGGATTGGCCTGCAGCGGCTCCAGCACGCCCCCGATGCCGACGCCGCCCGACAGGTGCACGTTCCTGCCGATCTGCGCGCAGGAGCCGACGGTCGCCCACGTGTCGACCATCGTTCCGGCGTCGACGTAAGCGCCGAGATTGACGAACGATGGCATCAGCACCACACCCGGGGCGATGTAGGCCGACCGGCGCACGATGGCGCCCGGCACGGCGCGGAACCCCGCGGCGCGGAAGGCCGCGTCATCCATGCCGGCGAGCTTCGAGGGCACCTTGTCCCACCAGCTCGCGCCGCCGGGCGCGCCGGGAATGGCCGCCATGTCGTTGAGCCGGAACGACAGCAGCACCGCCTTCTTCAGCCACTGGTGCACGGTCCAGTCGCTGTCGATCTTCTCGGCCACGCGCGCCTTGCCGCCGTCCAGCATGCCGAGCGCGGTCTCGACCGCGTCGCGCACGGCCCCCCTCGTCGCGGGGCTGACGCCGTCGCGCGCCTCCCAGGCGGCATCGATCGTACGTTGCAGATCATGACTGGACATGGGGCCTCCGCGCGCGTTCGTTTCGGTCCTGGACCGGCCGCGTTGTGGCGCGGCAGACGAGCAGCGTCAAGGACACGGGGGGAGCGGGGTCAGCCGCTCACCGGCCTTGCCGACCCTCGATGACGAAACGGGTGCAGCAGAGGTCGCCTCGGATTCTTGAGGCTTGGGAGCTCGTGTTCAGCCAAGTGTCGCGGCAGGCCGCGCAGTGTCCGGCCTCGTCTTGCCCGTTGAAACGCATCACAGATTTCCGCCTCCGCGGAAATGACGGATTGGGTGGGCGTTACGGTGGTGCCATGCGGCCGCACACCTGCTTGGCGGCACCGTTTTCATTCCCATCCGCCCGCCCACACTTACCGTCATACCCGCGCAGGCGGGTATCTGCGATCCGCCACCACTTCGCTTCGGCGGCGGCGGGGTTTTGACGCCTTGATGCTCGCGAGCC
>JAHDXT010000002.1 GCA_023384095.1 Hyphomicrobiaceae bacterium | reverse complement strand
GTTGGTGTAGCCGGCGTTGTAGCAGACCTTCTCGCTTTCGAGGCCGGACCAGATGGGAGAGGAGATGATCTTGCGCGGCTGGGCCACCACGTCGCGGAACCGGATCTTCTCGTCCTCCTTGGGCACGGCCAGGTGCGTGTGCTCGCGCCCCGTCGTGCCGGACAGCGCCGCCCACGCCTTCACCGCCACCTCGCCGTTGGTCTCCGGCGCCAGCGAGAGGATCACCTCGGCGGCGTCGATGTCGGTCTCGATCCGGGCGAGGCCCTTGGTCGGCCCCTCGTCCACTACGACACCGTTGAGGCGCTTCAGGAACGCCACCTCGTGCTCGGTATTCCAGGCCATGCCCTTGCCGCCGTTGCCGAGCTTGTCCATCAGCGGCCCGAGCGCCGTGAAGCGCTTGTAGAGGTTCGGGTAGTCGCGCTCGACGACGGTCACCGCCGGCATCGTCTTGCCCGGGATCGGCTCGCACTCGCCCCGCTTCCAGTCCTTGACCCCGGTGGCCTGGGCGATCTCGAGCGGCGTGTCGTGCTGGATGGGCGTGAGGACGACATCCTTCTCGACCCCCAGCACCTCGGGCGCGATCTCGGAGAACTTGGCCGCGATGCTCTTGTAAATCTCCCAGTCGCTCCTCGCCTCCCACACCGGGTCCACCGCGCTGGTCAGCGGGTGGATGAACGGGTGCATGTCGGAGGTGTTGAGGTCGTTCTTCTCGTACCAGGTCGCGGTCGGCAGCACGATGTCGGAGTAGACGCAGGTGGTCGACATGCGGAAGTCGAGCGTCACCAGCAGGTCGAGCTTGCCCTCCGGGGCCTCGTCCCGCCACTTGACCTCCTTGGGCTTGCTGACGCCCATCCCGCCGAGGTCCTTGCCCATGATGCCATGGGTGGTGCCGAGCAGGTGCTTCAGGAAGTACTCGTGACCCTTGCCTGACGAGCCGAGCAGGTTGGAGCGCCAGACGAACAGGTTGCGCGGCCAGTTCCTCGGGTTGTCGGGATCCTCGCAGCTCATCCTGAGCTCGCCGGACTTCAAGGCCGCCGCGACGTAATCCTTCGCCTCCTTGCCGGAGGCCGCCGCCTTCTTTGCGACGTCGAGCGGGTTCGTCTCGAGCTGCGGCGCGGACGGCAGCCACCCCATGCGCTCGGCGCGCGCGTTGTAGTCGATGAGCGCGCCGTCCCACGGGCCTGCTGGCGCCGTCGGCGATACGATCTCCGATATGTCGAGGGTCTCGTAGCGCCACTGGTCCGTGTGGGCGTAGAAGGCGGACGTCGAGTTCTGCTGGCGCGGCGGCCGCGCCCAGTCGAGCGCGAAGGCGAGCGGCAGCCAGCCCGACTGCGGCCTCAGCTTCTCCTGCCCGACATAGTGCGACCAGCCGCCGCCCGACTGGCCGACGCAGCCGCACATCACCAGCATGTTGATGACGCCGCGGTAGTTCATGTCGGCGTGGTACCAATGGTTCATGGCGGCGCCGATGATCACCATCGAGCGGCCGCTGGTCTTCTCGGCATTGCGGGCGAACTCGCGGGCGACCTGGATGATCTGGCCGCGCGGCACGCCGGTTATCTGCTCTGCCCAGGCCGGCGTGTACGGCTCGGCGTCGTCGAAGGACTTCGCCACGTGTCCGCCGCCGAAGCCGCGGTCGACGCCGTAGTTGGCGAGGAACAGGTCGTAGACGGAGGCGACGAGCGCCTCGCCGTCCTTCAGCTTCAGCCGCTTCACGGGCACGTTGCGCGGCAGGATGCTCGGATGGCTGGTGCCGGCGAAGTGGTCGTGCTCGCGGTTGCCGAAGTAGGGGAACGCGACGGTGGCGATCTCGTCCTTGATGGGCGCCAGTGACAGCCGCAGCTTCGTGGCGTTGCCCCGCGACTCCTTCTCCTCCAGGTTCCACTTGCCCTTCTCGCCCCAGCGGAACCCGACCGAGCCCTGCGGCACGACCAGCTCGCCCGAGGTCTCGTCGTAGGCGACCGTCTTCCATTCGGGATTGTTGGTCTCGCCCATGCCGCCGTCGAGGTCGGAGGCGCGCACCATCCGCTCCGGCACCAGATTGCCGCCCTGGCGCACGAGCCGGACCAGCATCGGCATGTCGGTGTACTGGCGGACGTAGTCCTCGAAGTAGGGGACCTGCCGGCCGACGTGGAACTCGCGCAGGATGACGTGGCCCATGGCCATGGCGAGCGCGGCGTCGGTCCCCTGCTTCACCGACAGCCACATGTCGGCGAACTTGGAGGCCTCCGAGTAGTCGGGGCAGATGACGACGCTCTTGGCGCCGCGGTAGCGCGCCTCGGTGTAGAAGTGCGCGTCGGGCGTCCGCGTCTGCGGCACGTTCGAGCCCCACAGGATGAGGAAGCCCGAGTTGTACCAGTCAGCGGACTCCGGCACGTCCGTCTGCTCGCCCCAGGTCTGCGGGCTCGACGGCGGCAGGTCGCAGTACCAGTCGTAGAATGACATGCTTACGCCGCCGAGAAGCGACAGGTATCGCGAGCCCGCCGCGTATGACACCATCGACATGGCCGGGATCGGCGAGAAGCCGAGGACCCGGTCGGGGCCGTGATTGCGGACGGTGTAGGCGTTGGCCGCCGCGATGATCTCGGTGACCTCGTCCCAGGTGGCGCGCACGAAGCCGCCGAGGCCGCGCTTCTTGACATAGGCCGCGCGCTTCTCGGGATCCTCCACGATCGAGGCCCATGCGGCGACCGGCGTCAGCGACTTCCGCGTTTCCCGCCACAGCCGCATCAGCCGCGAGCGCACCAGCGGATACTTCACGCGGTTGCCTGAGTAAAGATACCAGCTGTAGGACGCGCCGCGGGAGCATCCCCGCGGCTCATGGTTGGGCAGGTCGGGGCGGGTGCGGGGATAGTCGGTCTGCTGCGTCTCCCAGGTGACGATGCCGCCCTTGACGTAGATCTTCCACGAGCATGAGCCGGTGCAGTTGGCGCCGTGCGTCGAGCGGACGATCTTGTCGTGCTGCCATCGCTTCCTGTAACCCTCCTCCCACGAGCGGTCCTCGCGGGTGGTGACGCCGTGACCGTCGGCGAACGGCTCCTCGGAGCGTGCGAAGAAGGTGAGGCGATCGAGGAAATGGCTCATCGTGTGCTCCGTCAACGCGCGGCTTCGGCTGCCGCAGTTTTCGAGGTGATGCCGCCGCCGCGTTCGACGTCGTGCAGGAGGCCGCCGGGGCGCGTGTAGACGGCCCAGGTGATGGCGATGCAGGTGAGATAGAACACCAGGAACGCCCAGAGCGCCGCCTGAGCGCCCCCGGTAAGGGCGATGGACGTACCATAGCTTTTCGGAATGAAGAAGGCCCCGTAAGCGGCTATGGCCGACGAGAATCCGATGATCGCCGCGCTTTCCTTGTCCGCCTGCCGCATGCGCGCGCTCGTATCGGCGCCCGGCATCAGCCTCTCCATCTCCTTGCGCATGATCGCGGGGATCATCTGGAAGGTGGAGGCATTGCCGACGCCGCTCGCGAAGAACAGGAACATGAACATCGCGAAGAAGCCGGCGAAGCTGCCCGCGCTGAGCGAGTAGAGGACGCCCAGGACGCCGAGGGCCATGCCGATGAACACCCAGAAGGTGACGCGGCCGCCCCCGTATCTGTCGGACACCCAGCCCGCCGAGACCCGCGACAGCGAGCCGATCAGCGGCCCGAGGAACACGTAGGGCAGCACGTCGATGTCTGGAAACTGCGTCCTGGCGAGCAGCGGGAAGCCCGCCGAGTAGCCGATGAACGAGCCGAACGTGCCGGTGTAGAGCCAGCACATGATCCAGTTCTGCTTGCGCTGGAAGATCACCGACTGCTCGGCGAACGAGGCCCGCGCGCTGGCGAGATCGTTCATGCCGAACCAGGCCGCGAACGCGGCTGCGACGATGAACGGCACCCAGACGAAGCCGGCGTTCTGCAGCCAGAGCGGCGCCTCGCCTGCCGCTCCCCTGACCATGACCGGGTCGCCGCCGAGCCAGCCGAACACGCCCGCGGTGATGGCGAGAGGCACCACGAACTGGACGACGCTGACGCCGAGATTGCCGAGCCCGGCGTTGAGGGCCAGAGCGTTGCCCTTCTCCGCCTTCGGGTAGAAGAAGGAGATGTTCGACATGGACGAGGCGAAATTGCCGCCGCCGAGCCCGCACAGCAATGCCAGAGCCAAGAACAGCCAGTATGGCGTCTCGGGGTTCTGGACGGCGAGGCCGATGCCGACCGCCGGGATCAGCAGCGACCACGTGGCGAGCGTCGTCCACAGCCGGCCGCCGAAGATCGGCACCATGAACGAGTAGAAAATGCGCAGCGTGGCGCCGGACAGCCCGGGCAGCGCCGCTAGCCAGAAGAGCTGGTCGGTCGTATATCTGAAGCCGACCGCCGGCAGCTTGGCGACGACGACCGACCACACCATCCACACCGCGAACGAGAGCAGCAGGGAGGGTACCGAGATCAGCAGGTTGCGGCGCGCGATTGACCGGCCCCTGGTCTCCCAGAACTCCTCGTTTTCCGGGCGCCAATCCTCGATCAGATGCGGGCCGAGCACGCCGGCATGGCGCGGCTCGTGGATCTCCTGCATCTCCGGCAGCTCCGGCAGCTTCCTCAGCTCCGGCCCCAGCGCCTCGCGCTCCATGGTGCGGATCGACACGTGCATCCACGCCAGCGAGACGGCGACGACGGCGAACAGGAGCATGAAGCAGCTCTGCCAGATGCCGGTCAGGTCGTTCAGCAGGCCGAACATGATCGGCAGGACGAAGCCGCCGAGGCCGCCGACGAGGCCGACCACGCCGCCCACCGAGCCGACGTGGCCGGGGTAGTAGACCGGGATGTGCTTGTAGACGGCGGCCTTGCCGAGACTCATGAAGAAGCCCAGCACGAAAACGAGCACCACGAAGGCGAACAGCCCCGTCTCCAGCGTGAAGGTCATCGGACCATGAATTCCCCTCACCACGTAATCGGTCGGCGGATAGGACAGCAGGAAGGTGCAGACGACCGAGACGCCGAACGTCCAGTACATGACGCGACGCGCACCGTACTTGTCGGAGAGGTGTCCGCCATAGATGCGGAAGATCGAGGCCGGCACGGAATAGAAGGCGCCGATCATGCCGGCAGTGGCGATGTCGAGGCCGTAGACGCCGATGACGTACCGCGGCAGCCATAGTGCGAGCGCGACGAAGGCGCCGAACACGAAGAAGTAGTAGAGTGAGAAGCGCCACACCTGCAGGTTCTTGAGCGGCGCCAGCATGGCCAGCATGGGCTGAGGCTTGACGCCGGCCTTGCGCCGCGCCTCGAGCTGCGGCTCGTCCCTGGTCATGACCCAGAAGACGACTGCCATCACGGCCATGGCGAGCGCCCAGAGGTTGGCTACGGCCTGCCAGCCGTAGGCGACCATCACGAACGGTGCGATGAACTTGGTGACAGCCGCGCCGACGTTGCCGGCGCCGAAAATGCCGAGCGCGGTGCCCTGCTTCTCCCCGGGGTACCACTTCGAGACGTAGGCGATGCCGACGGCGAACGAGCCGCCGGCGATCCCGACGCCGAGGGCCGCCAGCAGGAAGGTCGGGTAGTCGTAGGCGAAGGTCAGCAGCCACGTCGCCAGCGCCGCCGACAGCATCACCGCGGTGTAGACGACGCGGCCGCCGTACTGGTCGGTCCACACACCCAGCACCAGGCGGATGAGGCTGCCGGTCAGAATGGGCGTACCGACGAGCAGGCCGAACTGGGTTTCGTTGAGGCCGAGGTCTTTTTTGATCTGAATGCCGATGATCGAGAAGATGGTCCAGACTGCGAAACAGACAGTGAACGCAGTCGTCGAAAGCCACAGGGCCCTGCTCTGATCGCCCGGGCGTACGGCGGCGAGATCGTTCATGGAAGCACCCCGATTCGATCGATCCAGACTGTCGATCGCGCACGAGACATCGCCTACTGCAGCGCAAAATGTATTGATCTATATCAAGCGCAATGCGGTCTGGCGCTGACGATGAACATAGCATTCTCAAACTGGGCACGGGAGCCACAGTTTGATTTCACTTGATCTGCATCTTGATTTTCGTCAATTTTGCCGAGCGCCTTTGGGGAGAGCTGCCGTGCGCGCCGCCGACGCGGAGTACATCCGTCGCGTTCCGTTGTTCCGGAACATGAAGGACACGAGTTTCGAGACGCTGGTTGCGGCAGGGTATCTGCAGCGTTTTCCGGACCACGTCATTCTGCTGCACGAAGGCGAGCAGCCCGACTTCCTCCATGTCATCGTCGAAGGCGCCGTCGAGCAGTTCGCAACCCACGGCGACCGCGAGACGACGCTGTCGATCATCGGCCCGCCGGCGGCGCTGATCCTCGCCGCTGTCGTGCTCGACCGGCCCTACCTGACCTCCGCCCGAACGTTGAAGCCGTCGCTGATCGTGCTCATCCCGGCCGAGGCCGTGCGCGCGGTGTTCGATCAGGACCCTGCGTTCGCGCGTGCGACCATCCACGAGTTTGCCAACCGCTATCGGGCAATCGTCAAGGATCTCAAGAATATGCGGCTGCGGCCCAGCATCGAGCGGCTGGCGAGCTGGATCTTCCGGGCCAACCTCGATGCCGGCGGCACCGGGCGGTTCCTGATCCCCTTCGAGAAGCGCTCGCTCGCCTCGCAGCTCGGGATGAGACCCGAGAACCTGTCGCGCAACTTTGCCGAGCTGGCGCGGCACGGCGTCAAGGTCAACGGCCGTGAAATCCGGATCGAGGATGCCGACGCCCTCGAGCGGCTTGCCCGGCCCGATCCGCTGATCGACGACCCGTCCGTCTGAGCATCGTGCGGCGCCGCCGAAGCCGGCACCCTCGCGCGTGGCCGGGTTACCACCGGCCGTGCGGGCGCACGGCAGCGGACGGGCCGGCCCTGACGGCTCCAGGCGAGCGAGTGCCGTCAATTGACGAACCGTGCGAATCACCGCAACCACTCGTTAACCACGAATCGACATTTTCTGGTCGCCAGTGGGGATTCGCGAGGGGGAGAACCAATGCGGCAGAATTCATGGATTGCCGGCGCTGCAGCGTCGCTGATCGGGGCTTTCACTGTCGCGAGCGCGGCGCACGCTGAAGGATTGAAGGACTACTACGCCCCGGAGCCGCTCGTTACGCCGAAGTCGACGGTGACGTTCTCGGGCTCCGACTGGTCGAAGGATGCCTCCTACTTCTATTCGGGGGTGATCTACGCGCTCAATCGCGACCTCGGCCGCGACGGCTTCGTGCTGCGCGGCTTCGCAGGCGTGGCTCAGTACGAGTACGACACCGATGTCGTCTTCGGCGGAGTGGTCGACGGCGACGGCGTCCAGGGCGATGTCATGATCGGCTACATGTGGCACCGCGATTATATGACCTTCATCGGCTACGTCGGCGTCGAGTACCAGGACTACGACCTCACGCCCAACGATCCGACCAACAGCGTCAATGGCAGCGAAGTCGGCTTCAAGGTGGCTGCCGATCTCGTCGCCGCTTACGATTCGCCCATATACTGGAGCATCAACGGCACCTATTCGACAGCCTTCGACTCCTACTGGGCGCGCGGACGCATCGGCTACAATGCCGGCCGCTTCGTGATCGGCCCAGAGGTGACAGCCCTCGGCAACGACGGTTTCGAGGCCCAGCGGGCCGGCGGCTTCGTTACCCTTCGGCACGAGCTGTCTCCTGCGCTGCTGAGCGAGATCACCGGCTACGTCGGCCACCAGTTCGTCGATGACGACAACGGGTCGAGCGGCAGCCGGGGCGGCGAAGGGGTCTACGGCGGCGTCAGCTTCAGTCTCGTGTTCTGAGCACGCTGCTTTGTCCGCTGGCCTGACCGGGCGGTCAGGTCAGCGCGCTGCTCCCCTGGGATTGCTCGCGTAAGCGCGCTGCATTCGCGCCATGCTGCGCCGTCGCGCTGCCGGCGGGGGTTTTCCCCAACCCGCTCCGCTGCAGCTTGCCCCAGCCGGTCAGGCGACCGCGAATGGCCGCAGCCGCGGCTTTCATCGCCACCCAGTAGATGAGCTGCCTGTAGCAGAAGCGCTGCAGCACCATGAGCGGCAGCAAGGACCAGCGGCGTTCCCCGCGGTCGAGCCGAAAGGCCAGAACCCCTACCGCAAGCTCCAGCGCCTGGAAGACGAGCCAGTACGCCAGGATGTTCCAGGTCGTCGCCGAGATCTCGAGCGTGAACCGTGTGTAGTAGTCCCACAGGTCAGCGGCGATGCTGAGCACCAGCACCAGATCGATGACGGGAGAGATCAGCGCGAACAGGAACTGAAACAGCAGGATATTGGGCAGCGCGAAGTACTTGACGCCGATCGCCCGCGTCCGGCGGATGGTCCTGAGATGCTTGAACGCCACCTGCAGCGTCCCGAACATCCACCGGAAGCGCTGTTTCAGGAATTGCTCGACGGTTGCGGGAGCCTCGGTCTGCGCAAACGCGCGCGGCTCGTAGAGCACCTTCCAGTCCGCGCGCTCGAGCTTCAATGTCAGGTCTGCATCCTCGGCCAGCGTGTCGGTGCCATAGCCGCCGACCTCGACGACCGCGGCCCGCCGCCAGGCGCCGATTGCTCCCGGCACGACGATGATCCCGTTCGCAAGCTCGAGAGCCCTCCGGTCGAGGCTTTGGCTGGTGACATACTCGAGCGCCTGAAAGCGCGTCAGCAGGCCCGTTGCATTGCCCACGTGCACCGTGCCGGCGACCGCCCCGACCGACGTATCGGCGAAGTGCCGCACGAGCCGGGCAATGGCGTCCGGATCGAGCCGGGTGTCGGCATCGACCGCCACGAAGACCTCGACGTCCAAGCCGGCCACTGCCCAGTTCAACGCGCTCGCCTTGCCGCCGTTCGGCTTCCGGCGGAGCTTCACGCGCGGATGCTCGCCGAAGACGTCCTGCACCGCGCTGCTGGTCCCGTCGGTGGAGCCGTCGTCGACGACGAGAATGTCGAAATCGACGCCGCGGCTGGCCAACAGCGACGAGATGCAGTCGCAGATGACCTTCTCCTCGTTGTAGGCCGGCACGATGACAGCGAGCGACAGCGGCGTCCATCTCCCGCCGGCCCGCTTCAGCTCGCGCCGTGACTGCACCCAGGCCGCCGCCGCGACGAGGATGAGCCGCATCATGCCGAGCACGATGCCGACCATGAACACGGCGGCGAGGCCGATGCTGAATTGACGGGCCAGCGTGAAGCCGATGTCGTTGATCCAGCTCACGTAGCGGCCATTCTCCGGCAGCCGGGGCATCACCTCGTCGCGCGAAAGGCCGAGCAGCTCGCTGATGGTGACGAGGCGGAAGCCGCGGGCGCGCAACTCGTCGATGAGCTGCGGCAGGGCCTCGACCGTCTGGCTCCGGTCGCCGCCTCCGTCATGCAGCAGCACCACGTTGCCGCGCTGGCCCGTGGCGTAATCCAGCGTGCGTCTGACGATCTCCTGCGTCCCGGGCCGCTCCCAGTCGAACGGATCGATCTTCAGGCCGATGGTGATGTAGCCCATCGCGGCGGAGGTCACGAGCGTGCGCGCCTGGTCGCGGGTCTCCGGCTCGACGTCCTTCACGAACGGCGGCCGGAAGAGGGCCGTGCGCACGCCGAGCTTGGACTCGAGCACGCGCTGCGTCGCGTTCAGCTCCATGTCGAGCTGGGCAGCCGGTATTTCAGTCAGATTCGGGTGAGTGAAGGTGTGATTGCCGATGTCGTGCCCGTCCGCATGGATGGCACGCAGTATCCCCGGCTCGAGCGCCGCATTGGCGCCGACGACGAAGAACGTCGCCTTGGCGTTCTTCTGGCGCAGTATGCGCAGGATCTCTGGTGTGTACTCGCGCGACGGGCCGTCGTCGAACGTCAGGGCGATCAGCTTGTCGCTGCTGTGCCCCCAGCGGGTGATGGTCATCGAGCGAGGCAGCTCGACCATCGTCTGGCTGGTGATCAGGTTGTGCCTCTGATCGTACTCGACCGTGCGCCGGCCGCTGTTGACGCGATCGGTCGCCTTCAGGACCTCTCCTTCGCCCTTGTAGACGACCTCCCGACTCGGCTCGACGTGCTCGAGCCGGCTGGCGGTATCATGGCTCGGCACATTGCCCCGGCCGAAGCTCTGCCACACGGTCGGGTCCTCGGTGCCGAGCCTCCAGAGAGCGATCCCTGCCGGCTCCATCGCCAGCGCTGCCGCGGTCTGGTTGAAGGCGGTCACACCGTCGAGCATCCAGACGGTGTGCCGACGCCCTTTCTCGTCCTGGTACGCGAAGGTCCCGTTCAGGCCCGCCGGATCGAACCGGATCTGGGCTCCGGCGTCCGCCGCCATGTCCCATGCTGCCGAAACCGGCAGGCGACGCCCCGGCCCCTGTTCTCTCCAATCGACCGCATATGATCCCAAGGCGACGACCAGCTTGCCGCCGTCGACCGTCCTGAAATGATCGTCGAGCTGGGCCTCGAACCAGCCCTGCGCCGCAAGCGGGCCTGCAGGCCCGCCCTCCCAGTGGGCGTCATAGGCGAGGAGGATCACCTTGTCGGCTGCGGCGGCGAGCTGCTCGGTCTCGATCCGCTTCTCATAGGCGGGCAGCACGACGTAGACCTCGAGGCCGGATTTCGCGAACAGCTTGCGCAGCTCGGCGATGAAGCCGACGTATGCCTCGGTCGCGGCGTCGGGAATTGCCTTGAAATCGATGGCCACGCCGGCAAACCCGCCCTCCTGAACGTAGCCGAGGAGATTGCGGCCGAGCGTGGCTCGCGCCTTTTCCGAGACGACCAGCGCGCCGACGATTTCGCCGTCCCACCTGCTGCCGGCCGGATCGAAGTTGTTGATGAGCGGCAGGACCTTCAGGCGGCCTGCGGTCTTCTTCAGCCAGACCCGCGCATGCTCTTCTCGTCTGATGTCATCATGTCTGATCCCGCCCTCCGGTCCAGCCAGATGCAGCCACTCGGGCACGAGGACGTCGATCTTGTCCGCGTGCTCGCGCAACGAGACGAAGCTGTTCTCGTCCCAATGGTTGAAGAACGCGTAGCGCCGGACCGCTCCCGATCGCGCTGTTGGCGCCTTCCGCCTGTGATTCAGGTCGAGTGCGAACTGGCTCGAGAGGGGCGCGGAAAAGATGGTCGCGGGACGCAGGCGGTCCGCGCCGAATGCGACCCGCAGCTCCGGCAGCATGGGAGTGGCGACTATGCTGAACAGGAAGCAGGCGATCAGTCCAGAGAACATAAAAGCGGAAGACCACGACGCCAATCGGAACAGCGCCCGCCGGCGGCCCTTCGGGTCGAAGAAGACCGGATCATGCTTCTCATCGGTCATGAAAAGTCCTCGCCAATCCGACGTCGCGTTGTCTTTGGAGAGGACTGAGGCCCGGAGTGGCGTTGCCGCCGTAGGGCCGATCGGTATTCGGAGCAGCGCTCGCCCGCCCCCCCAGAGACTTGCGGTGCTTAGCAAGTCCTAAACCGCCGTGCCGCGATCGGGGGCCGAATGTGAATTGGTGGTTAAAAGCGCCGGTGACGGAATATTTCGCTCTGCTCCGACCAGCGATCCGCCGCGATCAGCGCGGCATCAGCACGCCCGGCTGCGAATCCGCGCGAGGCCCGAGGAACCGTTCAGCCTGTCGGCAGGCGTCGGTCTGGCCGCGCGCCCGTTGCAGCCCATGAAAATCGCCGAACCCCGCCTTCACCTCGTCGGGCACGATTCCCTGCCCACCGGTCCGAACCGCGGCGGCAAGCCGATCGAGCCCGGCACCGGGAACGAAATCGCACCCGGCCAGGGCAGCGTGTGCGAAACCGAACAGATAGGCAGGGCTGCGGGACAGCGTCGGCCGTATGCCTGTCTCGAAACGAGCATCCAAGTGCGCAAGGTAGAGAGCTGCTCCACCCGCCGCAGCCGTCAGCGAAGCCGCGACAAGGCACGCACGCCTGAGCGCTTTCCGGCGCCGCACCGTCGGCCCGCCATCGGTCCGATCACCGCCATGCTCGAGACGCTGATTTTGCATGACTGCCGCTGCTTGCCATTAAAAGAGCGGTCCTGGCATCCCGGATTAGCACAAGCATCGGGCCGCTGTCTCAAGCCTCGGATCGGCCAAGGTAGCGCGGGTGCGTTCAGATCGTCCGGTCCTGGCGAGTTGCCGCCGCTGGCACGCTGCTTGCTTTGCGTTGCCGGATCCTTATGACCAGATCGGGTGGGCCAAAGCGATGCCATTGACACGTCGTGCGCTTTTGAAAATGGGAGTGGGGCTGCCGCCCTTCGCCTTCATGCTCGGACACAACTCGGCCTTCGCGGCGCCGGAGGAGCGCGAAATGCTGACGGCCGGACAGCGCGCCGAGCTCATCGAGGACGCGCGCGCCGCGTGGCAGTACTTCGAGCAGCCCGGACCGCATTTGACGGGGCTGGTCCCAGCCAACGTGTGGCGCGAGGGCGACGGCTTCGGCAGCTACCGGATCGTCACCATGTGGGACGTCGGCTCGATCCTGCTGGCGACGCTCTCCGCCCATGCGCTCGGAATCATCGACGACGCGAGCTATTCCAAGCGGCTGGACGGCCTGAACGGCTTCCTGCGCAAGGCGACCTACCGCTTCCGGCGCGCGAGCCTGCCCAATTTCCGGTCGAGCGTCGATTCGGCGAAGTCGATCGAGGCCGGCTATGACGCGACCGACACGGCCAGGCTCTTCGTCGCGTTGCATATCCTCGACCGCCTGGAAGCGCCCGCCCTGAACGGAGGCGACCTCATCCGGTCGTGGAACCTGGACCGGACGATCCAGGACGGGCAGATCTGCAGCATCAAGGGAGGCCGGCTCGAGGCGGCGGAGTTCTACGTCTACCGGTACTATGTATCCCGCGCTTACGCTCTCTGGAGCGTCGCGCACAAGCCCGTCACCTCGGGAGAGCTGCCGTCGGCGGGCGAGACGGCGCGGCAGGCATTCCTCGAGGAGCTGAAGCGCATCGGACCGATCTCGTCGGAGCCCAGCCTGTCCGAGGAGGTGGAGCTCGGCGGCTCTGCCCACTCGCGCGAGATCGTCAGCGTGCTCAACGCGGCGCAGAACCGGCGCTATCAGGAGACCTCGCGGCTCACCTGCGTTTCGGAATCTCCCGTCGACCAGGAGCCCTGGTTCACTTACCAGGGCTACGACCTGGCGCGCGAGAGCGACGGCGAGGCCGCCTGGACGGTCTACCCATGGAAGACCGAAGCCAAGTGGGACACGCCGGAATTCGCCGCGAAGTTCCGCATGGTGAGCAGCAAGGCCGCCTTCCTGTGGTTCGCGACGCATCCGAGCGCTTACACGGAGAAGCTGTGGCGGCACGTCCGCGAGCACGCCCGCGCGCCGAAGTACGGCTTCCATCCGGGGGTCTATGACGCCACCGGCAAGCCCTCGAGGAACATCGACGTGAATACGAACGCCACGATACTCGAGGCCATCGCCTACGCGCTGAGACAGAGGAAGCCGCTGATCGCCTAGGAGCGTCCAGGTCCCCTCTCCCTGTTCGTGGGAGAGGGGGATATCGTTTCGATTTCGGTCGATTGCCCCGCAACCAATCGCGACGCGGGCTCAGCGCTTGTTGACGTTGTCCTTCAGGGTCTTCGAGGGCTGGAACTTCGGCACGTTCGAGGCCGGGATCTTGATTTCCTCGCCGGTGGACGGATTGCGGCCGGTGCGCGCCTTCCGCTTCGTCACCTTGAACTTGCCCAGCGGCGGGATGCTGACGTCCTCGCCCTTGCTCAGCGTGCTCTCGATGTACGAGATGATGGCATCGACGGCGACCCCCGCCTTCTCCTTGGTGATCTCGGCATGCTCGGCAACCGCGTCGATCAGATCTCTTTTGCTCATCTCATTTGTCCTCGAACCTGGATGGGCCCGGGTACCGCAACTCTCGAGCCGGCAGCCCTTGGCCAGAAGGAAACCTGCTGCAGGGCAACAGAGGCCGAGAACCAACGACTTCCACTCCCTGCCGTCAAGGGGAAATCCGCGATTTGGCCCGAAAACACGGGCAATATGGCGGGATTCGTCCCTGCCCTGACAAGCACGAGCCCCCCGTCGCGGACGACGGGGGGCTTGGCGTCTTCCAGTCGTGCAGACTGGCTCAGTGCGCCGTGATGCGGGAGGAATCCGGCTGGGCCTCGCCGCCGGCGACGGCGGCCGCCGGCTCCGGCTCCCACGCAATAGGATCGGGCATCCTCACCAGGGCGACCTCGAGCACATCGTCCATCCGCGCCACCGGGATGATCTCGAGCGCATTCTTGATGCTCTCCGGAATGTCAGCCAGATCCTTCGCGTTCTCCTCCGGGATCAGCACCTTCTTGATGCCGGCCCTGAGCGCCGCCAACAGCTTCTCCTTGAGGCCGCCGATCGGCAGCACGCGGCCTCTGAGCGTGATCTCGCCGGTCATGGCGACGTCCTTGCGCACCGCGATGCCGGTCAGCACCGAGATGATCGCCGTGACCATTGCCACGCCTGCGGAGGGGCCATCCTTCGGCGTCGCGCCCTCCGGCACGTGCACGTGGATGTCCTTGCGCTCGAACAGCGACGGCGGAATGCCGAAGTCGACCGACCGCGACCTGACGTAGGCGTTCGCCGCCTGGATCGACTCCTTCATGACATCGCGCAGGTTGCCGGTGACGGACATCTTGCCCTTGCCCGGCATCATGACGCCTTCGATGGTAAGGATCTCGCCGCCGACCTCCGTCCACGCCAGACCAGTTACCACGCCGACCTGATCCTCGAGCTCGGCCTCGCCGTAGCGGAACTTCGGCACGCCGAGGTAGGACTCGACGTTGTCCACCGTCACCTGCACGGACTTGTGGTCGGAGGTCAGGATCTCCTTGACAGCCTTGCGCGCCAGCTTGGCGATCTCCCGCTCCAGGTTGCGTACCCCGGCTTCCCGGGTGTAGCGCCGGATCAGGAGCTGCAAGGCCTCGTCGTTGATCGAGAACTCGTGAGCCTCCAGCCCGTGCGCTTGCTGCTGGCCGGGGATCAGGTGCCGCCTGGCGATCTCGACCTTCTCGGGCTCGGTGTAGCCCGCGATGCGGATGATCTCCATGCGGTCCATCAGGGCCGGCGGGATGTTGAGCGTGTTCGCCGTCGTCACGAACATGACGTTCGACAGATCGTAGTCCACCTCGAGGTAGTGATCGTTGAACGTCGAGTTCTGCTCCGGATCGAGCACCTCGAGCAGCGCCGCCGCCGGATCGCCGCGGAAGTCGGAGCCCATCTTGTCGATCTCGTCGAACAGGAACAGAGGGTTGACCCGCTTGGCCTTGCGCATCGACTGGATCACCTTGCCGGGCATCGACCCGATGTAGGTGCGCCGGTGGCCGCGGATCTCCGCCTCGTCGCGCACGCCGCCAAGCGACATGCGCACGAACTCGCGGCCCGTGGCGTTGGCGATCGACTTGCCGAGCGAGGTCTTGCCGACGCCCGGAGGACCGACAAGGCACAGGATCGGACCCTTGAGCTTGTTGGTCCGGTTCTGGACCGCCAGGTACTCGACGATCCGTTCCTTGACCTTCTCGAGGCCGTAGTGCTCCTTGTCGAGCACGTCCTGGGCCTCGGCCAGATCCTTCTTGACCTTGCCGCGCACGCCCCACGGGATCGACAGCAGCCAGTCGAGATAGTTGCGCACCACCGTCGCCTCGGCCGACATCGGGCTCATCTGCTTGAGCTTCTTCAGCTCCGCGATGGCCTTGTCCTTGGCCTCCTTCGACAGCTTGGTGCTCTCGATCTTCTCCTCGAACTCGGCGATGTCGTCGCGCTCGTCGGTGTCGCCGAGCTCCTTCTGGATCGCCTTCATCTGCTCGTTGAGGTAGTACTCGCGCTGCGTCTTCTCCATCTGGCGCTTGACGCGGCTGCGGATCTTCTTCTCGACCTGCAGCACGGAGATCTCGCTCTCCATCAGGCCGTAGACCCGCTCCAGCCGCTCCGAGACGGTGGTCGTCTCGAGCACGTCCTGCTTGTCGGCGATCTTGATCGCCAGGTGCGAGGCGATGGTGTCGGCGAGCTTCGAGTAATCCTCGATCTGGCTGACCGTTCCCAGCACCTCCGGCGAGATCTTCTTGTTGAGCTTCACATAGCTCTCGAACTGCGACACCGCGGAGCGGGCCAGCGCCTCGATCTCGTCCTTGGAGCCGACGGTCTCGGCGACCCGCTCGACCTCGGCCTCGAAGTAGTCGGCGTTGTCCGTGTAGCGCACGATGCGCGCACGCGTCGTCCCCTCGACGAGCACCTTCACCGTGCCGTCGGGCAGCTTGAGGAGCTGGAGGACGGACGCAAGCGTGCCCATCTCGTAGATGGCGTCGGTGGCCGGATCGTCGTCACCCGCGTTCTTCTGCGCCGCAAGGAGGATGTGCTTGTCGGAGCGCATCACCTCCTCGAGCGCATTGATCGACTTCTCGCGTCCGACGAACAGCGGCACGATCATGTACGGGAAGACCACGATGTCGCGCAGGGGCAGGACCGGATAGAGGTCCTTGCCAGCGCCTTTTTCTCTGGTCGGTTTCACTTCGCTCATTGCTTTTCTCTACTCCCTGCGCATTACGCGCACCGCGCCGCGAGCCCCGATTCCCAAATCCGCAGTCGGACTTCCGCGCTCGCCCCAGAGACCGGGTCGTCCGTTAGAGGGGCAGACGGCAGAGGACCCGGATCGATACATTCGCCGACAACTCGCCAGGAGAGCTGCCTGGCGCCGCCACCTCGTCTCGATCGGACGACGGCGATACCTCATGCCCAAGAGATAAGCGCCCCTGGGCCGCACTCAAGACCGTCAGGCCCCAGCCGAGCAAACAGCCGCAACACCTCTCAGGCGCTGGACCCCTTTTCTTCCGCCCGTTCCGAGTAGATGCGCAGCGGGCGCGCACCGCCCTCGACCACCTCGGGGCCGATCACGATCTCCTCGACTCCCTTGAGGCTCGGCAGCTCGAACATCGTCTCGAGCAGGATCGCCTCCATGATCGACCTCAGGCCGCGGGCGCCTGTCTTGCGCTCGATCGCCTTGCGCGAGATCGCCTTCAACGCCTCGTGCGTGATGGTGAGCTTCACGTCCTCCATCTCGAAGAGGCGCTGATACTGCTTCACCAGGGCGTTCTTCGGCTCGGTCAGGATCTGCACGAGCGCCGCCTCGTCGAGGTCCTCGAGCGTCGCGATGACGGGCAGGCGGCCGATGAACTCCGGGATCAGCCCGAACTTCAACAGGTCCTCCGGCTCGACCTCGCGCAGCACCTCGCCGGTGCGCCGCTCGTCCGGGCCCATGACCCGGGCTCCGAAGCCGATCGACGTGCCCTTGCCGCGCCGCGAGATGATTTTCTCGAGGCCTGCGAAGGCACCGCCGCAGATGAACAGGATGTTGGTCGTGTCCACCTGCAGGAACTCCTGCTGCGGATGCTTGCGCCCGCCCTGCGGCGGCACGCTGGCGACCGTCCCTTCCATGATCTTCAGCAGCGCCTGCTGCACGCCCTCGCCCGAGACGTCGCGGGTGATCGACGGGTTGTCGGACTTGCGGCTGATCTTGTCGACCTCGTCGATGTAGACGATGCCCCGCTGCGCCCGCTCGACGTTGTAGTCTGCCGACTGCAGCAGCTTGAGGATGATGTTCTCGACATCCTCTCCGACGTAGCCGGCCTCCGTCAGCGTGGTGGCGTCGGCCATCGTGAACGGCACGTCGAGGATCCGAGCGAGCGTCTGCGCCAGCAGAGTCTTGCCGCAGCCAGTGGGGCCGACCAGGAGGATGTTCGACTTGGCGAGCTCGACGTCGTTGTTCTTGGCGGCGTGGTTCAGCCGCTTGTAGTGATTGTGCACGGCCACGGACAGGACGCGCTTGGCGTGCTCCTGGCCGATGACGTAGGAATCGAGGACCGATTTGATCTCGTGCGGCGAGGGCACGCCGTCGCGGGACTTGACCAGGGTGTTCTTGTTCTCTTCCCTGATGATGTCCATGCACAGCTCGACGCACTCGTCGCAGATGAACACGGTCGGGCCGGCGATGAGCTTGCGCACCTCATGCTGGCTCTTGCCGCAGAAGGAGCAATACAGGGTGTTTTTCTCTTGCTGGGCCATTCGATCGTCTCACCCTCGCCGGGAGGCGCTAGAATTGACAGTTCCGCGAGCACTCTGCCGCTGGCCACGCAGGCGCTGAATCCATTTAGCTGATCTGAGCACGCTAAGTGCGTTCGGATCAAGAATGGATTAACAACTCTCTCGCCGCGCCGGATCCGCCAGCGTCGCGACTGCCACACCCGGACGGCCCTGGCAAGAGCGCCGGGCCACCCACGATGTTGGCACATGTTGACCGCATTGCGGCCCCGGCGAACGCGGCCGGAGTCCAGCCGCCGGAACCCAGCCCATGTCTCCAGCCCATGTCTCTGGTGCAGTGCCATTGCGCCGCGCCGACCCATGCGGCGCAGCCCATCCCGTCGTTTCGGCGGCTGCCCGGCGGCAGGCCCCTGCTAGGAGCTCTTGCGCTCAACCGCAGCCTCGAATTCCTCTCGCTTCAGCAGGACCCGGTCGATCAGACCGAACTCGCAGGCCTGCTCAGCCGTCATGAAGTAATCACGATCGAGTGTCCGTTCAATGGTCTCGTAGGACTGGCTCGTGTGCTTGACGTAGACCTCATTCAAGCGTCGCTTCATCTTGATGATGTCTTCGGCATGCCGCTCGATATCGGAAACCTGGCCGGAGAACCCGCCCGAAGGCTGGTGCACCATGATGCGGGCATTGCAGAGCGCATAGCGCATACCCTTGTTGCCCGCGCACAGCAGCAGCGAGCCCATCGAGGCGGCCTGGCCGATGCACAGCGTCGCGACCGGCGGCCGGATGAACTGCATGGTGTCGTAAATGGCCATGCCCGAGGTCACCACGCCGCCCGGCGAGTTGATGTACATGGAGATCTCTTTCTTGGGGTTCTCCGCCTCCAGAAAGAGGAGCTGCATGCAGATCGAGGCCGCCGACTGGTCCTCGATGGGACCGGTCACGAAGATGATTCGCTCCTTCAGCAGCCGCGAGGGCAGATCATAGCCCCGCTCGCCGCGGGTCGTCTGCTCGACCACCATTGGCCAGAACGTGTCGGTCAATGTGCTCACGGGGTCGCGCATGGGCTCGTTCTCCTGTCTGGCGGACTCCCGCGTGAGCCCGCCCGTGTTCTCGCTTGCCGAAATCAATGGACAAGTATGTAGGTATTCGCCGCAGCCTGCGGGAGAAGCCCCCCTGAAGCCGAGGCGCATTCAATCTCAGGTAGCCAACCGCGGCGGAGAACGCAATCGCTGATCCCACGCGCCGTTGCCGCATCATGCCTCTTCGGGCTCAGGCTTGAACAGCTCCTCCCGATCGACCTTCCTGTCTACCGGCTTCGCCTGCTCCACGATGAAATCGACGACTTTCTCCTCGTAGATCGGGGCGCGCAGCTCCGCGATGGCGCCGGGGTTCTTCTCATAGAACTCGTAGACCATGCGCTCCTGGCCGGGATAGCGGCGGGCCTGCTCGACGAGCGCCCGTCGCATCTCCTCCTGCGACACCTGGATCTCGGCCTTCTCCCCGACCTCCCCCAGCACGAGCCCCAGCCGCACCCGGCGCTCGGCGATCTTACGGTACTCGTCCCTGGTCTGCTCCTCGGACTTGCCCTCGTCCTCGAAGGTCCGGCCGGCCTGCTTCAGGCCCTCGGTGACCTGCCGCCAGATCCCCTCGAGCTCCCGCTCGACCAGCGACGGCGGCAGCGCGAAGTCGTGCCGCTTCTCGAGCTCGTCGAGAAGCGCGCGCTTCAGCTTGGCGCGCGAGGCCTGCTCGTACTCGCGCTTGATCTGCTCGGTGACGAGCCCGCGCAGGTTGGCCAGGCTCTCCGCGCCTAGCGTCTTGGCGAACTCGTCGTCGACGGCCGGCCGTTTCGGGACCGCGACCTCTTTCACCTTGACGTCGAAGGACGCCTCCTTGCCCGCCAGGGTCTTCTCCGGGTACTCGGCCGGGAAGGTCGCGGTCACGGTGCGCTCGTCGCCCGCCTTGGCGCCCTTCAATCCCTCCTCGAAACCCGGGATGAACCCGCCCTGGCCGATGACGATGGTGACGCCTTCGCCGGCGCCGCCCTCGAACGGCTCGCCGTCGATCTTGCCAACGAAGTCGATGGTCACCCGGTCGCCGTCCTCGGCGGCCCTGCCCTCGGCCGTCTCGTAGCTGATGCTGCGCTCGACGAGCTGGTTGACGGCCGCGTCGACGGCCTCGTCGCCGACGTCGGCCGCCAGTCGCTCGAGCTGCAAGCCCGAGAAGTCGATCAGGGCGATCTGGGGCAGCACCTCGAAGGACATGTCGAACGACAGGTCCGCCTGCCCGGACATGACCTTCTCTATTTCCTGCTGATCCTCGCTCAGCTCGATCTGGGGTTGAAGCGCCGGGCGCTCGTTGCGATCGCTGATCGCCGCGCGGCTCTTCTCCTCGATGGTCTGCTGCAGCACCTCTCCCATCAGCGAGCGGCCGAGCACCTTCCTCAGGTGCTGGACCGGAACTTTGCCCTTGCGGAAGCCCTTGAGCTGAACCCGGTCCTTGATCTCGTCGAGCTTGGCTGCGAAGCGGGCGCCGATCTCGCCTGCGCCGACGACGACCTTGAGCTGACGCTTCAAGCCGTCCGAATGCGTTTCCGTTACCTGCATGAAGATTGCACTCGCTTGGATGATCCGTTTTGCTCCAGCATCGCCCAGCCGGCGATGAAACCATGGACGCCCGCCCGGTCATCCGGCCGGCGCCCGCTGCAATCCGATACCCCACGTGGTGCGGGCGGAGGGACTTGAACCCCCACGGCCGAGGCCACCAGGACCTAAACCTGGCGCGTCTACCAGTTCCGCCACGCCCGCAGCCGCGCTCGGGGCCGCAAAGCCATCAGGCGCACGCCCGCCTAAGTAGGCTCCGGCCGGCCGCGCGTGCAGATAAGGCCCGCGCGGACATATATCTGGCCAACTCGCATAAGATCAATGGATAAGTTGGCGCTCGCGATTCGGGGGGCGTGCGCCGGCGGGGACGCTTGAGACCGCACATGTCATCAAGAATGGGGACGACTGCATGCTCGGATTTCTCACTACCCGCCGCCTTGCCACACTCGGCGGCTGCCTGGTCGCCATCGCCTCCGCGGCCACTCTCGCCGCCACCAGCCGCCCTGCCGACCCGCGCGACAGCGTGGGCGTCGTCGAACGGGTACAGGGGGAGGCGCACATCGAGCGCAACGGCCTCGCCCTCGAGGCGAAAGACGGCCAGGCGATCACCCGGCGCGACCACCTGAAGACGGGGCCGGGCTCCCGCCTGCTGCTCTCCTTCAACGACGGGAGCCGGCTCGCCGTCGGCGAGGGCGCGCTCCTGGTCGTCGCCGACTTCATGCCCGAGGCGGGCCGCCGCAGCGGCGCACTGATCCTCGATCTGGTGCGCGGGGCCATCCGCCTGATCGCATCCAAGCCGCAGCGGGCGCCGGACAAGCGGGTCGAGGTGCGAACCGCGGCGGCGATCATATCCTCGCAGGGAGTGGACCTGTGGAGCGGCCCGGTCGGCGACAAGCTTGCCGTCCTCGTCATCAAGGGCAGGGTCGACGTGCGCAACGACGCCGGGTGGGTGATCCTGGACCGCAAACGGCTCGGCACGCTCGTCTCGAGCCGTGTCAGCGCGCCCGAGAAGCCGTTCGTCTGGCCAGCCGACCGGGCCAGGCAGTCCCTCCTCACGGTTGCCTTCAAGTAGGGCAGCCCCGCGATCGGACAGGCCGAGCCCGCGTCGGCGGCGGGCGCTCACGAGTTGCCGTCGAAGAGCGCCCACATGCCGGCGATATAGACGGCCGGAAGCACGGCCGCCCACACCAGCCGCTCGTCGGCCTGGACGTGCGGCCAGAGGGCATATGCCGCGAAGCCGCCGGCGAGAAGCAATGCCACGCGCACCATCATTGGACACCCCTGGATGAGATGATCCGGTCTGGGACAGCAGCCCGGCGTCTCTTCACGTTTCAGCAATTTCCCTGCCGCCGGTGGGGCGAGTGCGCGCCGGAGCAGCCTCTCATTGCAGCACGGTTAAGCGGCATCGCGCGGCAATGCTTGCGGGGCCCTCGGGCGCTCGCTAGGCTGACGCCCTCTCAACAAAGCTCCGCAGAGCATGAAGCCACCGGAGGTGTCCCCTTGACAGTCGCCTCGAGCGTCGCCGATGCCGTCGGCCGGACGCCCCTGATCAGGCTGAGACGCGCTTCCGAGGAGACCGGGTGCGAGATCCTGGGCAAGGCGGAGTTCATGAACCCCGGCCAGTCCGTCAAGGACCGCGCCGCCCTCTACATCATAAAGGACGCCATCCAGCGCGGCCTGCTGCGCCCCGGCGGCACGGTCGTGGAGGGCACGGCCGGCAATACCGGCATCGGGCTGACGCTGATCGGGGCCGCGTTGGGCTTCCGCTCGGTCATCGTCATCCCCGAGACCCAGTCCCAGGAGAAGAAGGACGCCCTGCGTCTCATCGGCGCCACGCTCGTCGAGGTGCCGGCGGTGCCCTACAAGAACCCCGACAACTACGTGAAGTATTCCGGCCGGCTGGCCGAGGCGCTGGCCAGGACCGAGCCCAACGGCGCCATCTGGGCCAATCAGTTCGACAACATCGCCAACCGGCAGGCGCACGTCGAGTCGACGGCCGAGGAGATCTGGTCAGAGACAGGCGGCAAGGTCGACGGCTTCTGCTGCGCGGTCGGCTCCGGCGGCACGCTGGGTGGGGTCTCGCTGGGGCTCAAGGCCAGGCGCAAGGCCATCCAGATCGGCCTCGCCGACCCGCCCGGCGCCGCTCTCTACAGCTATTACACCACGGGCGAGCTGAAGGCCGAGGGCAGCTCGATCACCGAGGGAATCGGCCAGGGCCGCATCACCAGGAACCTCGAGGACGTCGCGGTCGATCACGCCTGGCGCATCGAGGACGCGGAGGCCGTAGGCATCGTGTTCCAGCTCCTCGAGGAGGAGGGCCTGTGCCTCGGCGCCTCCTCCGGCGTCAATGTCGCCGGCGCCGTGCGGCTCGCCCGCGCGATGGGGCCCGGCCACACCATCGTCACCGTCCTCTGCGACTACGGCACCCGCTACCAGTCAAAGCTGTTCGATCCGCCGTTCCTGCGCAGCAAGGGTCTGCCGGTGCCGTCGTGGCTGGAGCGGCAGCGGCAGGACATCCCGACGGTGTTCGCCAATCACGGCGAGGCGTGAACGATGGCCACCACCGAGCAGCTCTTCCGCTCCGACGCCTATCTGCGCGACTGCACCGCGACCGTGCTCGCGGTCGACGAGCGCGGCGGCATCGTGCTCGACCGCACCATCTTCTATCCGATGGCCGGCGGCCAGCCGGGCGACCGCGGCGGCATCGAGACCGCGGCGGCGGCGCCCTGCCCCATCGCGACCACCGTCTACGATGCGGACCGGACCACGATCGTGCATGTGCCCGCCGAAGGCGCGGCAGCGCCGCAGGTCGGCGCCGGCGTCCGCCTGGTGCTCGACTGGGAGACGCGCTACCGCCACATGCGCATGCATACGGCGCTGCATCTCCTGGCGTCGCTCGTCAAGTTCCCGGTGACGGGCGGTCAGATCGGCGCGGATGAAGGCCGGCTCGACTTCGACATCACGGACGCGAGCGCCGTCGACAAGGACGCGCTCACCGCGGCGCTGAACGCCCTCGTCGCCGCCGACCATCCCGTGTCCGAGAGCTGGATCACCGACGCCGAGCTCGACTCGAGCCCGCAGCTCGTGCGCACCATGAGCGTCAAGCCGCCGCGCGGGTCGGGCCGCGTCCGCCTCGTCGCCATCGGCGAGAACGATGCCGTCGACCTGCAGCCCTGCGGGGGCACGCACGTGCGCGCGACGTCCGAGATCGGCCCGGTCGCGGTCACCCGCATAGAGAAGAAGGGCAAGCAGAACCGACGCATCCGGGTGGCGTTCGCCTGAGCCTGCCGGGGCTCGCCAGAGGAGAAAAACGATGGCTTCCATCCGCGGAACCTATGTCGTCGAGACCGATTGGCTCGCGGCCCATCTCGACGCGCCCGACCTCGTGGTCCTGGATGGGTCCTGGCACCTTCCGGCGGAGGGGCGGGACCCGCGCGCGGAGTACAGTCAGGAGCACATCACCGGCGCCCTTTTCTTCGACATCGACGAGATCTCGGACGAGAGCTCGCGGCTGCCCCACATGCTGCCGTCCACCGTGAAGTTCGCCAGCCGGATGAAGAGGATGGGCATCGGCGACGGGATGCGGATCGTGGTCTACGACACGGCCGGCATGTTCTCGGCGGCCCGCGTCTGGTGGACGTTCCGGGTGATGGGGCACGAGGACGTCGCCGTGCTCGACGGCGGCCTGCCGAAGTGGAAGGCGGAGGGCCGCCCGGTGACGGCGGAGCCGCCGGCTCCGCGCTCGCCCCGCCACTTCACGCCCCGCTTCAACGCCAGCCTGGTCCGCGATCTCGGCGACATGAAGCGCCTCGTCGCCGGCGGCACTGCCCAGATCGCCGACGCGCGCGGCCCCGGCCGCTTCTCGGGCGCGGAGCCCGAGCCGCGCGCGGGCCTGCGCGGCGGCCACATGCCGGGCGCCGGCAACGTGCACTATGCGCGCCTCCTCCGGCCCGACGGCACGCTGAAGCCGGTGCCCGAGCTGCGGCAGGCCTTCGCGGACGCCGGCATCGATCCGGCGAAACCCGTCGTGACCACCTGCGGCTCCGGCGTCTCCGCCGCCGTCCTCAGCCTCGCCCTGGCCCTCATCGGCCAACCCGACTCCGGCCTCTACGACGGCTCCTGGAGCGAATGGGGCCAGGAGAGCGCCGGCACGCCGGTGGAGCAAGGGCCGTAGTCCGGCCGAGCGGCGCCTGAGCCCTGAAGCTATCTTCCGGGGAAGTGCTGATAGAGCCACGTCTCGGTCAGCGGGCGCCCGTCCTTGCGCAGGAAGGCGCGCATGTCGATGGGCTCGCCGCCCTCGGCGCCGACGTCGAACAGCGAGCGCCAGCGGGCGCGCTGGTCCACGACCGGGTGGCAGTAGGCGTTGCTGACGCTGCCGCGTGAGAGCGTGACCACCACCTCGACGCCGTCCTGGCGGCCGAGCCCGGCCAGCACCGGACCTTGCCAGTCGATGACGAGCTTGCGCACCCCTGCCGGCCGCTTCTGGCCCGGCCGCCCGCCCATGCCGGTCCAGGTGGCGGTGGCGCGCGCCAGCGATTCCGGGAAGGGAATGTCGTCGAGCCAGGTCAGCCGGTAGCGGTAGCGGCGCCGTTCGCCGGCGCGGAACGGCTCGCCCGGGCACCAGTAGGCGGCGATGTTGTCGTGGACCTCGTCGTCGGTCGGGATCTCGAGCAGGTGCACCGCCCCGGGACCCCACGGGTCCAGCGGCTCCACCCAGACCGACGGCCGCCGCTCGTAGAACACGCCGTCGTCGAGGTAGTGGACGAAGTCCCGGTCGCGCTGAGCCAGGCCGAAGCCGCGCGGGTCATGATCGGCGAAGGTGCTCGTGTTGACGCGCGGCGGGTTGCCGAGGGGACGCCAGATGCGCTCGCCAGCCCCCGTCCAGAGCGCCAGTCCATCCGAGTCGTGGATCTCCGGCCGCCAGTCGGTCGCCTGCCTGCGGCTGTGCTCGCCATACCAGAACATGCTCGAGAACGGCGCGATGCCGAGACGGCGGATGTCCCTGCGGGCGAAGAGCTCGCACTCGACCTCCATCGGATTGCGGTGGATGTCGCGAGCGTCCGTCAGCCGCTCGGCGCTGATGCGGTAGGCGCCCGCCACGCTCGGCGACTCGAGCAGGGCGTAGACGGTGAGCCGCGGTCCCTCGGCCGCCAGCCAGAAGCGGGTGAAGCGGGGGAACTCCTCCGGCGTCGGCAGGCCGGTGTCGATGGCGAGCCCGCGCGCCGACAGCCCATACTGGTTGAACGGCCCGGAGGTGCGGAAATACGACGCGCCGAGGAATGCGAGCCAGTCGCTGTTCAGACCGGGCGTCATCACGCGGAAGCCGGCGAACCCGGCGTTCTGGGGCAGACCGCGGGCCGGATGGCCGGCCGGGCTCTCGAACAGCTCCGTGTCGTAGAGCACCTCACGCGCGTCGCCGCCATCGACGATGAACACCCGCACCGGCTCGCGGAAGTAGTGGCCGAGGTGGAAGAGCTGCACCGGGAAGCGCTGGTCCCGGTCGAGCCTCAGGCTGGCCTCGGCGCGGAACCGGAGCTTCTGATGAGCGTCGTAGTCGATCTTGGCGAGAATGTCCGGGCGCACGACCTCGGCCGGTCGGAAGGGCGAGGCGGCGACCGATCGGGCCATTGCCCGTAACATGTCGAACGAGAACGCCTCGACGGGACCAAGGCTGGCGCCGCCGGTGCGGCCGGGCTCGGACCAGGCCGGCCGGCCGACGATAGCCGCGGGAATGAGGCTGCCTGCACCAAGGACCATCTGGCGTCGGCTCAGCCGGCTGGCGTCATTCTCTTTACCCATGCGTTCGACCTGACGTGGTTTCGGCAAGCTGTCTCCTAGCGTGCTGCCTGAGGCAGCCGTGTGGCAGGTGTTGGTCCGAACTGTCGCGTGCTTTGACATGCGTCAAAGTGAATATTAGCGGTTTCTAATATAGCTGTGCCTCCTGTCGCGGAGCAACTCATAGGAGGCACATCATGCTGGGGCTCGAGAGAAAGGCCTGGTCGCCATATGTCGCGGGGGTGATCATCGGTCTGTTGCAGATCCCGACGTTCCTGCTCATGCAGACGGCGCTCGGCGCCTCGTCGTCCTACGTAACGGTCGGCGCCCACATCGCCTCGTGGTTCGATCCGGGCGTCGGTCAGGTCAAGTACCTCGCCAGCCATCTGTGGGGCGCCAAGAACTGGTGGCAGGTCGCCGTGGTCGTCGGCATCGCCGCCGGCGCATTCCTGTCGATGCGCATCTCGGGCGCGCGCCGTCATGCGATCTCGCCGGTCTGGGCGAGGGCCATGGGGACGCCGACGCTCGCTGCCCGCGCACCGCTCGCGTTCATCGGCGGCTTCATCATGCTGGTGGGCGCACGCATCGCAGGGGGCTGCACCAGCGGCCATGGCATCTCGGGAATGGCGCAGCTCGCCGCCGGCTCCACGCTCGCCGTCGCCGCCATGTTCACCGGCGGCATCCTGACCGCGATGCTGCTGATGCGCCGAGTTTGACCCCATTTTCCAACGAGAGAGGACACCACCATGCCAGTCATTCTTGCCATTCTGATCGGTCTGGCGACCGGAATCGTGTTCGGCATCGCGCTGGAGAAGTCACGCGTGTTCGAGCCGGGCGTCATCGTCGGCCAGATGCAGCTGCGCAATTTTCTGATGCTCAAGATCTTTCTGACGGCCGTGGTCACCGGCCTGGTGGCGATCGCCATCATGCACGGGAGCTTCGGCGTCGGCCTTTACCTGAAGCCGCTGCTGTGGAAGGCCGACATCATCGGCGGCCTGATCCTGGGCGTCGGCATCGCGCTGGCGGGCGCATGCCCCGGCACGGCGCTCGCCCAGGCCGGCGCCGGCTATCGCGACGCGCTGTTCGTGATCGCGGGCGGCATTGCCGGCGCGCTCACCTACGGTTATTTCGATGCGCCGATCACGGCCTTCTTCGCCGAATCCGGAGCCAAGGTCGGCTTCGACCAGTTGCTCGGGCTTCCCTTCGTCACAGTGGCGCTCGGCTTCGCGGCCATCCTCGTGCTGCTGCTCGTGGGCCTGGAGCGGCTGCAGCCCTGGCGTGACGAGGCCGGTCCCGATTTCGACGGACTGGCGGCTCTGCCGGCCGAGCCAGCGGACGCGGAAAAGTCCGCTTCGGACCGGCACGTGACCTGAGCTATTCTTTCCGCCGGCACGCAACCTTCTCTGCCCGGGGGAGCACCGCCCCCGGGCAGACCACATCTGGGAGAACCAATGACAGGCGTTCTGATCGTCACCGGAGGCAGCCGCGGCATCGGCGCCACGACGGCCACGCTCGGCGCGGCGCGCGGGTACACGGTCGCGGTCAATTACAACCGCAACCCGGATCGCGCCGCAGCCGTGGTCGAGGAGATCGGCCGCGCCGGCGGCCGCGCCATCGCCATCCAGGGGGACGTCGGGAACGAGGCGGACGTCGTGCGGCTGTTCGAGACGGTGGACCGGGAGCTCGGCCGCGTCACCGCGCTCTTCAACAACGCGGGCGTCATCCACCTGATGAAGCCGATCACCGAGCTCGGCCAGGCGGAGCTCGAAAGCATGTGGCGCGTCAACATCACCAGCCAGTTCCTGTGCGCACGTGAGGCGGCCAGGCGCATGTCCACGAGGCACGGCGGCCAGGGCGGCGCCATCGTCAACATGTCGTCGGCAGCGGCGCGCCTCGGCGGGGCCAACGGATCGCTGAGCTACGCAGCCTCCAAGGGCGCCATCGACACCTTCACGTGCGGGCTCGCTCTCGAGCTCGCTCCGCAGGGCATCCGCGTCAACGCCGTGCGCCCTGGACTGATCGAAACGGAGATCCACGACGACATGGGCGACGAGACCCGGCTGGCGCGGCTCGGGCCGATGGTTCCGCTCGGCCGGCACGGCAGGCCGGAGGAGGTCGCCGAGGCCGTCCTCTGGCTGCTCTCGCCGCAGGCGTCGTACGTCACCAACAGCATCCTCGACGTGGGCGGAGGCCGCTGAGCCGGTCGAGCCGGGCCGGGAGCCATTCCGCGGCGGCCGCGTTTCGTGATCTGAGCAGGCTGGGGCGGCCCAGTGCCAGCCTCGGGCCTGCGGCATCGGTCCGTTCCGGGTTGGCCCATGCGCCGGACTAGAGCCTGGGTGAAGCGCTCGCTCGCCGTCGCCGGTCTCGTCCTCGTGGGCGCGGCCGTCGCCGGCGTGGTCGTGCTCGGCGGCACGGTCCCGCCCTTGACGGGCACGCTGGCGCTGCCGGGCCTCGCTAGTCCCGTCTCGATCGTGCGCGACGGCAATGCGGTGCCCCACATCTTCGGCTCGAGCGTCGCCGATCTCTACCGGGCGCTCGGCTTCGCCCATGCGCAGGACCGGCTCTGGCAGATGGAGATGCTGCGCCGCGCCGGCCAAGGCCGGCTCTCCGAGATCTTCGGCGAACGGACGCTCGAGGCGGACATCTTCCTGCGCACGCTCGACCTCGACGGACATGCCGAGCGCGGGTTCCAGAGCTTCCCGGGCGAGGCGCAGCGGCTGCTCGAGGCCTACGCGGCGGGAGTCAACGCGTTCGTCAGCCGGCAAACCGGGCTAATGGAGCAGCGCTTGCCGCCCGAGTTCCTGTTGCTCGGCCATGCGCCCGAGCCATGGCGGCCGGCCGACAGCGTCACCGTCGTCAAGGTGATGGCGCTCAACCTCAGCGCCAATCTAGGCGCCGAGATCCAGCGGCTGACGCTCGCCGCCCAGGGCCTCTCGCCTGCCGAGATCGAGGATCTGATGCCGCTGAACGGCGGCGAGCGGCCGCCGCCGCTGCCCGACCTGGCGCAGCTTTACCCGCTGCGCAGACTGGACGCGCCCACCCCGCGCGAGCAGACGGCGGCGCTCGACGAGCTGTTCGGCGCCGGCGCCTCGAACAGCTGGGTGATCGCGGGCTCACGGACGGCCTCGGGCAAGCCGCTGCTCGCCAATGATCCCCACCTGCGCCTCACCGCGCCATCGGTCTGGTACCTCGCGCACCTGGCCCTCGGCGACCCGCAAAGAGGCGGCGTCAACGTGGTGGGCGCAAGCCTGCCGGGCACCCCGATCATCGTGCTCGGCCGCGGCGACACCCTGGCGTGGGGCTTCACCAACGCCGAAGCCGACGTGCAGGATCTCTTCATCGAGCGGATCAATCCGGGCAATCCGGCGGAGTACCTGACGCCCGCCGGCTGGCGACCGTTCGAGAGCACGAGCATGGAGATCCGGGTCGCAGGCGGCAGGACGCGCATGGTCGAGCGCCGCCGCACACGGCATGGGCCCGTCCTGCCGGGAAGCTTCCGCAACCTCGCGAAGATCCTCGCTCCCGGCCACGTCGCGGCACTGCAATGGACGGCGTTGACCGACGACGACACGACGATCACCGCCGGCCTTCTCGATGCGAGCCTCCGCACCGTTCCGGCCTATCTCGAGCGCGCCAGGCTCTACATGGTGCCGATGCAGAGCGTCGTCGTGGCCGACAGCCAGGGCCGGATCGCCATGATCGCGCCGGGCCGCCTGCCGATGCGAAGTCCCGCCAACACGATCGCGGGCCGCGCCCCGGTCCCCGGCTGGGACGCGACGTTCGACTGGCAGGGTTTCGTCCCGTTCGAAGCGCTGCCGCGCGTCGTCAGCCCGCCCGAGGCGGCGATCGGAACGGCCAACGCGCGCATCGTCGGCGACGGCTATCCCCACCTCGTCACCCACGACTGGGAAGCGGACTACCGGGCCCGCCGCATCCAAGACCTCGTCACCAGCCGCACGGGTCACGACATGGAGACGATGCGCGCCGCCCAGCTCGACGTCTTCTCGCCGGCGTTCGCGGAGCTGGCGCCGCTGATGATCGCCGCCGCGCGTCCGCTCGTCTCGGTGGACAAGGATGTCCTCGATCGGCTGAGCCGCTGGGACGCGACGATGCGGGCCGATGCCCCCGAGCCGCTGGTGTTCGTCGCCTGGCTGCGAGAGGCCGTGCGCGCCATCTATGCCGACGATCTCGGGCCCGCATTCGACCTCTTCTTCCATCCGCGGGCGAAATCCATGACGCGGCTGCTCAGGGGCGAGACAACGGGCCGCGACTGGTGCGACGAGCGGCCGACCGCGGCCCGGGAGAGCTGTGGCGAGGCGCTCGCCGCGGCGCTGAGACGTGCGATCCAGGGGCTTGAGGAGCGCTTCGGCCGTGATCGGATGCGATGGTCCTGGGGCTCCGCGCACGCCGCGCTCGGGGAGAACCAGGTGCTCGGTGAGCTGCCGCTGGTCGGCCGCCTGTTCAATATCGGCACGGCCTCGCCCGGAGGGCCATATACGCTCAATCGCGGCGTGATGGAGTTCGGCCGGGACGATCCGTTCGCCAATCGCCACGCATCGACCTTCCGGGCGATCTACGACCTCGGGGACCTCGACCGCTCGCTGTTCATGCAGTCGACGGGCCAGTCCGGCAATCCGTTCTCGCGCCATTACCGGACGTTCGAGAAGAGCTGGGCGGAGGGCCGCTACATCCGGATCCCGACCGATCGCGCCGCCATAGAGCGCGAGGCGATCGGGACCTGGCGGCTCGTCCAGCCGGCGGAGGGCGCCGGCTGAGACCCGGGGAAGCTCAGACCCGCGCCTCCTCCCGCAGCGCCTTGCCGGCGAACATGACCAGGAACAGGATCACGCCCGACAGCACCAGCAGCGAGCCGACGATGGCGAGGATCGGCTGGCCATGGAACTGCGCCATCGGCACCCCAACGAGGAAGATCGGTGAGCCGAGCACCGTCAAGTAGAGCTGCGGCGCCGTCAGAGGCGACAGCCGCAGCCCCGGCCACAGCCGGTGCGTCAGGCCGAAGATGCCATGCGCCGCGAAGCCGAGGAGGTTCATGTGCGCATGCAGATGCGCGTAGCTGAAGTCCTCGGCGATGCCCATTGCGATCCCGAGAGCGATTCCGGCAACGAGGTACACGAGCGCGACACCCAGGAAAATCGTGTCAATTCTTCCGTTCACTGCAATTCCCCCATCAGACCATCTTGCTACGGAGCGCGCGGACACTCTGCCGGATTGCAGGACGTGTCAACGGCTTTGATCCGCAATTACATGAAGTTGCCGGCGACGATTTGCGGGGGTCAGACCCCAACCCATGACCTTGTCCCGCTCGCTCCACGCGCGGGCTCAGACCCCGCGGGTCTGACCCCTTCGGAACCAGCCGCTCACCGACCCGCGATGATGAAACGGGTGATTTGCGCCGGCGGAGCGGTTGATCGACTGATCCCGACCGACGACGCTGATTGGGGGTCAGACCCTGCGGGTCTGAAACGAAACCGAGCCGAAGGGGTCAGGTCCCCGATCAGCGTCGACGCCAGTGTTCCGCCTGGTCCCCTTTGCCCTTCCTTCCGTCATGGCCGCGAAGGCGGCCATCCACGCAACTCTCCACACCTGATCTGCGGCGTGTCGTGGATTCCCGCCTCCGCGGGAATGACGGTGTGGGTAGGCAGTGGGAATCGTTTCGTCATCGAGGGGTCGGCAAAGCCGGTGAGCGGCTGACCCCGGCTCGCTTTCGTTTCAGAACGGCTCCTCCGGCCCGAATTGCGGCCGGCGCTTCTCCTTCAGCGCTGCGACGCCCTCCTGCACCTCGGGGCCGGAAAACCCCAGGAACTCGAGCGCCAGGGAGGCGTCGAAGGTCGGGCCGGCGAGTCGCAGCCAGTTGTTGAGCGCGTGCTTGGTCCAGCGCAGCGCCGCCTGCGGGCCATCCGCCAGCCGCTCCGCCACCTGCAGCGCGGTGGCCACGACCTTGTCGTCGTCGACGACCTTGGAGACGAGGCCGATGCGCTCAGCCTCCTCGCCCGTCAGCGCCTCGCAGGTGAGCAGATAGTATTTCGCCTTGGCCATCCCGCACAGCAGCGGCCAGACGATCGCCGCGTGATCGCCGGCCGCCACGCCGAGCCGCGTGTGCCCGTCGATGATGCGCGCGCGGCGGCCCGCGATGGTGACGTCGGAGACCATCGCGGCCGCGAGCCCCGCGCCGACGCAGGGACCCTCGATCGCAGCGACGACGAGCTTCGAGCAATTGATGACGGCGTAGACGAGGTCGCTGGCCTCCTTCCACACGCGCGTGCGCACGGACCAGTCCGCAGCCATGCGCTCGATCATCTCGAAGTCGCCGCCGGCGCTGAACGCGCCACCCTCGCCCCGCAGCACCACGACGGCGGTGTCCGGGTCCTTTTCGATGTCGCGCCACACCTCGGCGAGCTCGCGGTGCCCCGTCTCGTCGAGCGCATTGAGCCGCCCCGGCCGTGACAGGATCACCTCCAGGATGCGCGGGGTGGGGCGCGCGAATTTCAAGGCCTGGTAGCGGGAATAACGGTCGGTCATCGGCTCAACTCCTGGGACGAGCGGCGACGCCATCATGCGCGCCCGCCATTGCTCTAAGCGGCGGAGGCGCGCCAGGCAATCGGCTCAGCAGTGTTGCCGGGTTGCGACACGTCATCCCGCCATCGAGCAGCCGCATCCACAATGCAGGTTGTCAGCCTACCCGATATGGCCTTGGACGAAGCCTGCTCCGTTACCATTCATTTCCGTTGGGAGGGGACCATTCATGAAGAACGTTTTGATCGGAATGGCCTGTGCGGCATTGGTGCTCGCATTGGGCGCCGAGATGGCCGACTCGCTGACCCCAGGCGGCAGCGGCCGTGCAGGCCCGCAGGCGCAATCGGCGGTGCGCGTCGACCAATGGCCGAAATCCGTCGACGAGTTCCTCGCCGGCAACTATCTGGAACGCGCCGACGTGGTGCTGGCGCGGCGCGAGTGGGATCCGGCCTCCTATGTCATCCGGTGGGCCACCAGCTCGCCTTTCTCCCACTCGGCCATGATCTTCACCGGCCCCGTGCACGAGCCCGGCTATGCCAGCACCTTCGTCATCGAGGCGAGCACCGGCGGGGTGGACCTCAGCAATTTCCGCGACTACGTCGACGACAAGAGCGCCATCGTAGCGATCAAGCGCCTGCGCCGCGACTGGTTCGATGCCGGCAAGCAGAGCCGCGTACGCGGCCTGCTGCTCGAGAACATCAAGGCCGATTACAATTACTGGGCGATCGTCAGGATCGTACGCGACATCTGGTTCGGCATTCAGAAGTCCATCGAGGGCCAGGAGAAGGCCGTCGACGCGTTCCGCGACCGCGAATGGACGCCGCCCAACTCCTATATCTGCTCCGGCCTCGTGCAGATCGGCTTCGTCGAGGCCATCTCGGAATTCGTCCTCAGACGGCAGCTCCCGCCGTGGGCCCTCAACGAGGTCGTCTTCCATCCCGGCGCGGCGAGCCGGCTGCCGCCTCCGGAAGCCTGGAAGGATGCGCCGCCGTCCCTGATCGACGACGTCGTCCCGCAGTTCCGGGTTCAATTGGCGACCGAGCTCGAGGCCGTCACGCCGGAGGATCTCGCCAGAAGCGACAAGCTCGAATGGCTCTACTTCATCAGCGGCGGCAAGGTGCACAAGGTCAGCTCCTATGAGGACGTCAAGAAGCTGATGCAATGAGATCGGGCCGCGGCGTTGCGGCGCTCAGCGCACGCCCGGGTAGCGCCAGAAGGCACCCTTGGCGGTGTTGATGCGCTCCAGGATCGGCACCCGCTTCTCGGGCGGCCGCTCACCGGTCTGGATCAGGAGCTGGATGTCGTTGAGCAGCTCGGTTTTCTCCGCATAGCCGGAGTGGTTGAGCGAGAACATCTCGGTGTTGATCGCGGTGACGTCGATGGTATCGACGCCTTCCATCACGATGGGCCCTTCGGCGGGTACGTCGCCCGCGCGCGGCACGCCGCCCCAGAACTGGCGCGAGGCCGTGAGCGCCCGGTCGTTGGAAGCGGCGAGCAGAGTGACGCCGCGGCTGATGCCCTGGATCTCGCGGGCCAGGAACTCGAAAGCGTCGCGATCCACGTCCGGCGCGGCGAGGATGACCTGTGAGATCTTGACGCTCTCCGGCGCTGACCGGCGCAGGTCGCGCAGCACCGGCAGCAGAAGCTGGTTGCCCATGCTGTGTGCGATGATGCTGACCGACTTGGCGCCGGTCTCCCGGGCGACCAGCTCCAGGAACTCTTTGAAATGCGGCTCGGCCGCGCCTGCGCTCTCGCGGTCGTAGCTGTAGTCCTGCAATCCGACCTGGCCCTTCGACGGCCAGCTATAGAGGAACGGCGCCCCGTCGAACTTCAGGTCGTAGGCCATCTGCGCGGTGCGGTAGACCGCGAACTCGAAGCTCGTGTTGAAGCCGTGCAGGAACACGATGGCATGGTCCGCATAGGCTTTCGACTCGCTCAGCCGCTTGCGCACCAGCTCCAGGAACTCCTCCCGCTGCAGCTCACGGATCTCCTTGATCGTGAAGTGCTTCTTGGGGTCCTCCGCCTCCTGCCAGAGCACGATCTGTGTGAACGGCAGGTGATAGACCCAGGGCCGCTCGACTTGGGGCACCTGGTGTGATCTGGGCACCGTCACGAGAGCGTGGCCGAGCTGCAGCCGCCTGCCCCGATCGGAGCCATAGTCGAGCCGCTGCGCGTCGGCGAGCCTGGCGCGATCCGTGCCGTAGAACACAGGCACGACGTCCCAATCCGCCTGCGCAGCGGGTGCGGCCAGCGGTGGCGCTTCGGCGCTGCGCGTCGGCGCAAGCGGCGCAGGCTCGGGCACCGGAGGCGCTTCGGCCGCGACGGGCGGCGGGTCGGACTTGTGCGAGCCGTTGGCTGCCGCCGGCGGACTGGTCTCAACCGACCGGGAGGCCGGTGCGGGCCGCGCTCTGCTTTTCTTCGGCGCCCCTGACCGATCGGTAGCGACGACTTCCTCGCCCCCAGCCTCTGGCGCCGTCATGGTGTCCCGGGATGCCATCTGCGTGCCGATGACCATGCCGAGCACCAGCGGCAGGAACATCAAGGGGGCGAGCGCTATGCGGGCGACCACCTTGGCCCCGCGCGGAAGGTCCCGCGTCACCCTCCACAGGAAGGCGTAGAGCAGAATCGCGACGGCGGTGAGGATCCAAAAGCTGGCGGCTGACGTCAGTCCCATGGTCCGCGTCCCCTCGAGCGACAGACATAACTGGCGGTGCACTGTAGAAGCGTGCCCTGCCGCCCGCAACCCGATCCCGATCTTCCGACGGCGCGCACTTCCTGCTCCAACCCCGGTCGTTGATTCTGCCGGCCCCCTCCACCGCCGGCCGTGTCGGGCCGGCCAGCGGGGCAGCGGCGGGTCTTGCGTCACTGATGCTTCGTGGCCATGGTCGGGGCGGATTCGGGAGCGCCGAAATGACGACCGCCAGAGGCAGGCGCGCGCCGCTCAGCCTTGCGCAGCTTGCCGCCGGCATCCTCGCCGGCGATCGCGCCGTGCTGGCGCGTGCGATCACGCTGATCGAAAGCACCAGGCCCGGCGACCAGGAGGTCGCTCAGAACCTCCTGCAGGCGCTGCTTCCGTCGAGCGGCGGCGCCTGGCGCATCGGCGTGACGGGCGTTCCGGGCGTCGGCAAATCGACGCTCATCGACCAGCTCGGCATGAACCTGATCGCGGCCGGCCACGAGGTGGCGGTGCTGGCGGTCGATCCGACCTCGCGCCGGTCCGGCGGCTCCATCCTCGGCGACAAGACGCGCATGGCGCGCCTCGCGTCGAGCCCCGCCGCCTTCATCCGGCCGTCGCCCACCTCGGGCACGCTCGGCGGCGTAACGCGGCGCACGCGCGAGACGATGCTACTGGCGGAGGCGGCCGGCTTCGACGTGGTGATCGTCGAGACCGTCGGCGTCGGCCAATCGGAAACGGCCGTCGCCGACATGGTCGACTTCTTCCTGGTCCTGATGCTCGCCGGCGGCGGGGACGAGCTGCAGGGAATCAAGAAGGGCGTGATCGAGATCGCGGACATGCTCGTCATCAACAAGGCGGACGGCGACAACATCGTCCGTGCCCGGCGCAGTGCCGCCGACTACCAGGCCGCGCTCAATATCCTGACGCCGCGGTCGGCGAGCTGGACTCCCCCTGTGCTCGTCGCCTCCGCGCTCGAGAACCGCGGGCTCGATGCGCTGTGGGAGCAGGTCTCGGCGCACAGGGCCCGGATGACGGGGAGCGGCGAGCTCCAGGCGCGGCGGCAGGAGCAGGCCGTCGGCTGGATGCGGGACATGCTGCAGGAGCGGCTGCTGGCGGACTTGATGGCGCGAGGCGCGGCGCGCGAGCGGATCGACGCGCTGGAGGAGGAGGTCCGGCGGGGAAGACTCACCGCGCCACGCGCGGTGGAGGCGGTTCTCGGGCTGCTGCGTTCATGATGGTGGCCAGCCTGCGAGGGCTGGCCACCGCGGCCTACGCTCAGTTGCCGTCCTGGCCCTGCTGCTGGGACTGCATGCCTTGGCCCATGCCGTTCTGCTGACCCGTCTGGCCGAGGCCCCGCTGCTGCATGCCCATGCCCTGGTGCTGCATTCCAGGCTGCTGCATGCCCTGGCCCTGCTGCTCGCCGATGCCGAGGAACCGGCCTTCCCGACCGATCTGCACGCCGAGAGCGGTCAGCGTCGAAAGGTTCAGATTGCCGCTGGTGCTCAAGCCGCGCTGTTGCTGGAAGCGCTCGATTGCGTTCTGCGTCTCCTCGCTCCACCGCCCGTCGATGCTGCCGGGGTCGAGCCCGAGCTGCGACAGCCGCTGCTCGACCTGCCTGACCTCGATCGGGCTCACGAACAGCGGCGCGCCCTCGCCTTCGAGCTGCTGGCGCTGCCCGAGGCGCTGCTGCATCCGTTGTTGCGCTCGCTGCCCGTGCTGCTGACGCGTGCCAGGCTGCATCTGGCCGTACTGCTGCTGCGGCCATGTCTGCGTCTGCCCGAGCTGCTGCCCGGGCTGCATCTGACCGAACTGCTGTCCAGGCTGCATCTGCCGCTGGCCGAGCCTGCCGCGCTGCATGCCGGGCTCGCCGATTCCGAGCATCAGGCCGTCCTGGCCGATCTGGACGCCGAGCGCGGACAGTGTGGACAGGTTGAGATTGCCGGTCGGACTGAGTCCGCGCTGCTGCTGGAAGCTCTCGAGCGCATCCTCGACCTGGTCGTTCCAGTTGCCGTCCAGGGTCCCGGGGTTGAGACCGAGCTGCGCAAGATGCCTCTTGACCTGCGTCACCTCGTTCGGGCTCGCATAGAGCTGCACGCCTTCGCCCTCGAGCTGCTGGCGCTGTCCGAGCTGCTGTTGCTGCCCGAACTGCTGCTGCCCGATCTGCTGACCGTTCTGTTGCAGGCCGGACTGCTGGGCGATTGCCAGCCCCGGCACGCAGAGCGCCAACGCCGCGCCCGCGAGCGCACTTCTGATCGCAGTCGTTTGCATGAGGATACTCCAGATCTGAAGGGTCGAGCGTTCCAGCGCCCCTGGAACGGGCCGCCACGCTCCCTCGGCAAACAGCCGAGCTTTCGGCGTGGTTCCCGACGGCTGGGCCTCAATTTGCGCTGCGTCAGCAGCGTTCAACTGCGGCATCAGGACGGGGCCGAGGCGGCCCGGCAGGCTTGGGATTGCTTTCGGCCATAGGCATTCCGGCCTATTTTCAAACGCATGTCCAAGCTGCGTCCCGTCATCCTGCTCACCGGCTTCGGCCCCTTCCCGGGGGTGCAGGAGAACGCCTCCGCGGCGCTCGTCCCGGAGCTGGCCAGCCAAGCGCGCAAGCTGTTTCCCGGACATCATGTCGAGGCGGCCGTGCTGCCGACCGAATGGCGGGCCGGCCCTGCGGCCGCGGCGGCGCTCATCGGCGAGCTGATGCCGGTCGCCGCCTTGCATTTCGGCGTATCCGGAAAGGCGCGCGGCTTCGTCGTCGAATCCCGCGGCCACAATCATGCGCGCCCGATCTGCGACGCAGCGGGTCGGCTGCCGTCGTCCGACCGATTGTCGCCGGAAGGGCCCGACATCCTCGCCGCCAGCGTCCCGGCGGCACGTATCGTCGAGCGCCTGCGCCGGCGGGCGCTGCCGGCCAGCCTGTCGCGAGACGCGGGCGGCTATCTCTGCAATGCGGTGCTCTATGGCTCGCTCGAGCGGGCGCGTCAGGCCAGCCGGCCGATGCGTTGCGGCTTCGTCCACCTGCCGGCGACCTTGGGCCTCGCGTCAGCGCCATTCCGCGCAGGCGTCCGCCTCGACTGGCCGCAGGCGATCGAAGGCGGCCTGGAGATCGTTGCAGCCGCGCTTGGCCGCCCGCCTCGGGCCTGCTGACAGAGGCGACGAGCATAAGATGAGGCTTTAGAAGCCTGCATCGCCGAGCGATTCCAGAAGCTCGGCGCTGCACCGGATTCCGGCAGCCGGAAGGCCGCGCCAGTTGCGTAGCGTCTCCTGCAGCGGCAGGTCGCCCGCCTGCGGGACGAGGCGCGCCGTCAGGGCCTTGACGGCCAGCTCCGAGGCGCGCTTCGCCCCGTCGTCGACCTTGAGTGCGAAGCCCAGCCCCCGCGCGGGGATGGCGCCGCAATAGACGCCTTCCGCTCCCGTCTTCAGGAACAGCGCGCTGCGCAGCCTGGTCATCAGCTCGGTGTCGAGCCGTTCCGGCCCGGACACCAGCTCGGGCTCGGCCCAGCAGGATTCGAGCACTCGCTCGGCCGCCGCACGACGCGCCGGCGACAGCCCCTCTCCTGTGATCAGGCGGGCGAACGCCCTCGCCAGATCGGCCAGCGGGATCGCCCAGTTCGGCGCCGAGCAGCCGTCGATGCCGAGCCGGTCCGTCCCGAGCCTCGTCCCCGTCAGATCCTCCAGCGCCGCCGCGATCCGCACCTGGACCGGGTGCTCCGGACGCCAGTAGTCCGCCACCGGCTCGCTCATGTGCACGGCCGTCGCCAGCATTCCGGCGTGCTTGCCGGAGCAGTTGTTGTGCAGCGGCGACGGGGGCTGCCGGTCCTGGATCAAGGTCCGGGCTGCGGCCGCCGCGAGTGGCTCGTGCGATCCGCAGGCGAGCGCCGCCTCGTCGAGCCCGGCCCTGGCCAGCATCCCCGCGGCCACTGCCACATGGCGCTCGGTGCCGCTGTGGGAGGCGCAGGCGAGCGCGATCTCGGCCGCCCCGAAGCCGAACCGGTCGGCCGCGCCGGTCTCGATGAGCGGCAGGCACTGGATCGACTTGATCGCCGAGCGCGGGAACACGGGCCGGCGCACTTCGCCCGAGGCGAACGCCAGCCGGCCATCGGGCCCCGCGACGGCGATCGAGCCGCGATGCCGGCTTTCGACCAGCTCGCCGCGCAGGGTCTCCACCAGAACGGGGTTGGCCATGTCGTGCTCCGGTCATTCCGCGTCGGCCGACAGGTCCGGCAATCGCCGTCGAATGTCAATCGGCGCCTGCGCGCGGGAGCACTCCCCCACACGTCATTTCAGCGAAGGCATGAATCCGCGATGCGCCTCGAAGGGCGTGCGCGCTCGGGTGTTCCGTGCGACGCCTCAATCGTCGGGCAACGGCGCGCCGATTGCGCGGCGGACGTTTCGTGGCGACAATCCGGATCGGGACGAATAGGAGCCGCCCATGCTCAAGCTCATCGGACGCCCCGGTTGGGGCTCGGTCATGGTCGAGGCGCAGCTTGCCTGGTACGGGCTCGACTATACCGTCGAGGACGTCGACGACCTGTTCAAGTCGGCCGAGGCCCGTGCCGGGCTGCAACCGGTCAATCCGCTGGCCCAGATCCCGACGCTCGTTCTCCCCGACGGGGCGGTGATGACGGAGAGCGCGGCGATCACGCTGCATCTCGCCGACGTGGCCGCGAGCAGCGCGCTGGTGCCGGCGCCGGGCGAGCACGAGCGCCCGCGGTTCCTGCGCTGGCTCATTTTCATCGTGGCCAACATCTATCCGACCTTCACGTTCGCGGACGACCCGGCCCGCTTCGTGCCCGGCGAGGAGGCGCAGAAGGGCTTCCGCGCCAATGTCGACGATTACGGCCGCAGGCTGTGGAGCATCGTCGAGGGCGAGGCCGGGCAGCCGTGGTTCCTGGGCGGCCGTCTGTCGGCGCTCGACGTCTACATCTGCGCCATGACGCGCTGGCGGCCGAGGAGCCAATGGTTCGCGGCCAATGCGCCTCGCCTGGCAGCCATCGCCGCCGCGGCCGACGCGCTGCCGCAGCTCCAGTCAGTCTGGAACCGGAATTTCCCGGCATCCTGACGCTCGATCGGCCAGATATGGGAACGCGAGCGGGGCTCGGCGGCGTTGTCCTGTCAGACGGCCAGCGCCTGACGAGCGGAAGTCCCAGGGATGAGAACCGGCTGGAGTGCCCGTCCGCGCAAGTCGGGGGGTATCGCGACCCTGCCGCTGCCGCCGGACCTGCTGCCGATGGAGGCGAAGCTCGTCGATCGCCTGCCGGCGGGCGAGGGGTGGCAGTTCGAGCCCAAGTGGGACGGGTTCCGCTGCCTGGCGTTCCGGGCGGGCGCCGAGCTCGAGCTGCGCTCGAAGTCGGGCCGCTCGCTCACCCGCTTCTTCCCGGAGATCGCCGCCCTGCTGCTGCGGCTCGCCAGGCGCACGCTCGCACTCGACGGCGAGCTTGTGATTGCGACGGGCGGGGCGCTGTCGTTCGACGCGCTGCAACTGCGGCTGCATCCCGCCGAGAGCCGAGTCAGGCGGCTGGCGGCCGAGACGCCGGCGACTTTCATCCTGTTCGACTGCCTGCTCGACAGCCGCGGCCGCAGCCTGCTCGAGACCCCGCTCGCGAAACGGCGCGAGGCCCTGGAGGCGTTCCATGCGTCGGTGCCGGACGAGCCGGCGCTATGGCTGTCACCCTATACGCTCGACCGCTCGGAAGCCCAGAGCTGGCTCGACAGGAGCGGCGGCGCGCTCGACGGCGTGGTGGCGAAGCGCTCCGACGCGCCGTATCGGCCGGGCGAGCGGGCCATGCTGAAAGTCAAACGCCTGCGCACGGCCGATTGCGTCGTCGGCGGCTTCCGCTACGAGCGCGGCTCGCGGCTGGTCGGCTCGCTGCTGCTCGGCCTCTACAATGACGAAGGCCGCCTCGATCACGTGGGCTACACGTCATCGATCGGCAACGCCCAGCGACCCGGGCTGACGCGACGCCTCGAGGCGCTGATCGCGCCGCCCGGCTTCACGGGCGAAGCCCCGGGCGGCCCCAGCCGATGGAGCACCGCGCGGACCGGCGAATGGGAGCCGCTCCGCACGGAGCTCGTCGCCGAGGTATGCTACGATCAGGTGACCGGCAAGCGCTTCCGTCACGGCACCAGGCTTCTGCGCTGGCGTCCCGACAAGGCGCCGGAGCAGTGTACCTTCGATCAGCTCGAGCGCGAGCTCGGCCCACGGCTACTGGCAGAGCTTCTGGAGCACTGACATGGCGGCAGCCGGCAAGGAGATCGCGCTCGAGGGGGTCCGCCTCACCAGCCCGGACAAGGTGCTCTATCCCGAGCAGGGCATCACCAAGCGCGCGCTCGCCGACTACTACTGCACGGTCGCCGACCTCATGCTGCCGCACGTGGCCCGCCGGCCCATCAGCCTGGTGCGGTGCCCGGCCGGCCGCCAGCGGAAGTGCTTCTTCCAGCGCCATGCCGGCTCAGGGGTGCCGCCCGAGGTGAGCGAGATTCAGATCGAGGGGCTCGAGGAGACCGGCGCCTACCTCTTCATCAGGAATGTGAAGGGGCTGATCGCGCTCGTGCAGATGGGCGTGCTGGAGATCCACCCCTGGGGCTCGCGCATCGACCGGCCCGACCGGCCGGACCGGATCGTGTTCGATCTCGATCCCGGCGAGGGCCTCGCGTTCCGCGATGTCGTGGCGGCCGCCCACGAGCTGCGCGCCGTGCTCGCGGGGCTCGACCTCGTCGCCTTCGTCAGGAGCACCGGAGGCAAGGGCCTGCACGTCGTGGTGCCGATCGAGCGCCGCTACGACTGGTCGGCCGTGAAGGCATTCGCCAAGGGTACCGCCCAGTCGATGGCCGCAGACGCACCGGGCCGGTTCGTGACGAAAATCTCCAAGGCGCTGCGCAAGGGCCGCATCTTCATCGACTACCTGCGCAACGATGCGACCGCGACGGCCATCGCGCCCTATTCGACGCGCGCCAGAGCCGGCGCGCCGGTCGCCACCCCGCTCCACTGGGACGAGCTCGGGCCCGGCCTCGACCCCGCCGGCTTCGACATCCGGACGGTCCCGCGCCGCTTGGCTCGAATGGCCAGCGATCCGTGGTCGGAGATCGCCCGCATCCGCCAGCGCCTGCCCACTGCGGCATCGAGGCGCTGAGCGGCGCGCGCCAGGCCCCAGGAACCGGGGATCGACAGCGGGGCTTCCACGTTCTCAAGGGAATCGATCCTCAGGCGATTTCTCCCGGAGAGAGCACATGCTTCACACCCATCAGATGCTGCAGACCCATCCCAGCCCGCAGCCTCAGGCGCTCGACGACGTCGGCGCCTGTATCGGCGCGCTCCACGACTGCGCGCAGGCCTGCACGAGCTGCGCCGACGCCTGCCTTGGCGAAAGCGACATCCAGATGCTCGCCCGTTGCATCCGGCTCAACCACGACTGCGCCGACCTGTGCACGGCGACCGCCAGCGTCCTGTCGCGGCCGAGCATGGCTGCGCCGGAGATCTGGGCCAGCCAGCTCCAGGCCTGCCTGATAGCCTGCCGCGCCTGCGCCGAGGAATGCGAGCGCCACGCGCCGCGGCACGAGCATTGCCGGGTCTGCGCCGAGGCTTGCCGCAAGTGCGAGCAGGCGTGCAGCGACGTGCTTTCGACGATCCGCCAGTAGCGCCTGGCCGCAGCCGCCGGCCGGCCCTCGCGGGCTCCCGTCCGCTCAGCGGCTGCTGCGGGACAGAACGTTCATGAGCTCGGCGACTTTCAGGCGCTGCTCGTCGGCATCGCCGCTGGCGATGGCGTGCTCGACGCAGTGGGCGACGTGGTCGCGCAGGATCTCCTCCTCGACTCGCCGCAGCGCCGCCCTGACCGCCGAGATCTGCGTCACGACATCGATGCAGTAGCGGTCCTCTTCGACCATGCGCGCGAGCCCGCGCACCTGGCCCTCGATGCGCCCCAGCCGCTTCAGGCAGGATGACTTGGCTTCTTTCTGCATGAGTTGACAGATACCCGGTGGGGGTATAACTGTCAACGCTCCCGGGCGACCCCCGGGAGGTCCATAACCTGCGTGGAGCAACGACATGAGCGGGCACGGGCACCAGGACCATGGGGCCGCAAAAGGCACGGAGAAGACGTGCTGCCATGCGCATGCCGGGCAAGCGCCGGCCGGCAGCAAGGTCAAGGACCCCGTGTGCGGCATGACGGTCGACCCGCAGACGGCCAGGCACCGCGCCGAGCACGGCGGCCGCACCTATTACTTCTGCTCCGCCGGCTGCAAGGCGAAGTTCGAGGCCGACCCCGGCAAGTACCTGGGCCACGGCGCGCAGGGAGACGAGGCGGAGCACCTGGTCAAGGACCCCGTGTGCGGCATGACCGTCGATCCGCATACGGCCAGGCACCGCGCCGAGCACGCCGGCCGCACCTATTACTTCTGCTCCGCCGGCTGCAAGGCGAAATTCGAGGCCGACCCCGCCCGCTATCTCGCGCCGCAGCAGGCGGCAGAGCCGGTCCCCGAGGGCACGATCTACACCTGCCCCATGCATCCCGAGATCCGGCAGGTAGGGCCGGGCTCGTGCCCGATCTGCGGCATGGCGCTCGAGCCGGAGCTGGTCACCGCCGAGACGGCGCCCAACCCCGAGCTCGCCGACATGACGCGCCGCTTCTGGGTCGGGTTGGCTCTGGCCCTCCCTGTGTTCGTCCTCGAGATGGGCGGACATTTGACCGGCCTCACGCACTGGCTCGGACAGCAGACCTCGAACTGGCTGCAGCTCCTCCTCGCCACGCCGGTCGTGCTGTGGGCGGGATGGCCGTTCTTCGAGCGCGGCTGGCAATCGCTCGTCACGCGCAACCTCAACATGTTCACGCTGATCGCCATCGGCACGGGTATGGCCTGGCTCTACAGCGTCGTGGGCACGGTGGCGCCGGGCCTCTTCCCGGAAACCTTCCGCGGCGCGGACGGCGCCATCGGCATCTATTTCGAGGCGGCCGCGGTGATCGTCGTGCTGGTCCTGCTAGGGCAGGTGCTGGAGCTCAGGGCCCGCGAGCGCACGAGCGGCGCGATCCGCGCCCTGCTCGACCTGACGCCCAAGACGGCGCGGCGTATCGGTGCCGATGGCGGCGAGGAGGATGTCGGGCTCGAGCTCGTCGCGGTCGGCGACCAGCTCCGCGTGCGGCCGGGCGAACGGGTGCCGGTGGACGGCGAGATCGTCGATGGGCGCAGCGCCATCGACGAGTCCATGGTCACCGGCGAGTCGATGCCCGTGACCAAGGCGGTGGGTGCCCCCGTCATCGGCGGCACCATGAACCAGACCGGCACCTTCGTCATGCGGGCCGAGAAGATCGGGCGCGATACGGTGCTGGCGCGCATCGTGCAGATGGTGGCGCAGGCCCAGCGCAGCCGCGCGCCCATCCAGCGGCTCGCCGACCAGGTCAGCGCCTGGTTCGTGCCGCTCGTCATCGCGATCGCGGTGCTCGCCTTCGTCGCCTGGTCGATATGGGGGCCGGAGCCGCGGTTCACCTTCGGGCTCATCGCGGCCGTCTCGGTGCTCATCATCGCCTGCCCGTGCGCGCTCGGGCTGGCGACCCCGATGTCGGTGATGGTCGGCGTCGGGCGCGGCGCGCAGAGCGGCGTGCTGATCAAGAACGCCGAGGCGCTCGAGCGGCTGGAGAAGGTCGACACCATCGTCATCGACAAGACCGGCACGCTGACCGAGGGCCGGCCTAAGGTCACGGCCGTGCGGGCGATCGGCGGCTTCGACGAGGCCGAGCTGCTGCGGCTGGCCGCCAGCCTCGAGCGCGGCAGCGAGCACCCGCTGGCGGCCGCCATCGTCGCCGCCGCGGAGGAGCGCGGGCTGGCGCTGAGCCCGGTCAGCGACTTCGATTCGCCGGTGGGCAAGGGCGTGATCGGAACCGTGGACGGGCGCCGGATCGTGATCGGCAGCCGCCGGATGATGCGGGATGCAGGCGTGGAGTCGGCGGCGCTCGACACCATCGCCGAGGAGCTTCGCGAGGACGGCGCCAGCGCCGTCGCAATGGCCGTCGACGGCAAGCCGGCGGGGGCCATCGCCATCGCCGACCCGATCAAGCCGACGACGCCGGCCGCCATCCGGGCGCTGCAGCAGGCCGGCATCCACGTCGTCATGCTGACCGGCGACAATGCCACGACCGCACGGGCGGTCGCGCGCAAGCTCGGCATCGATGAGGTCGAGGCCGAGGTGCTGCCGGAGGAAAAGAGCAAGGTCGTGGAGCAGCTGCGCGGACGGGGAAGGGTCGTCGCCATGGCAGGCGACGGCGTCAACGACGCGCCGGCGCTGGCTGCCGCCGACGTCGGCATCGCCATGGGCACGGGGACGGACGTCGCCATCGAGAGCGCCGGCGTGACGCTCGTCAAGGGCGACCTCACCGGCATCGTGCGCGCGCGGCGACTGTCCGGCGCCACGATGCGCAACATCCGGCAGAACCTGTTCTTCGCCTTCGTCTACAACGCTGCCGGCGTTCCCGTCGCTGCGGGCGTGCTCTACCCCGCGTTCGGGGTGCTGCTGTCGCCGATCATCGCGGCGGCGGCGATGTCGCTGTCCTCGGTCAGCGTGATCGCCAACTCGCTGAGGCTCAGCCGGATCGACCTGAGATAGCGCTCGCCTGCTGCTCGTCGCCGCACCGGGCATCGCCGCACCGGGCGCGGACCAGGCTGGCGATGATGTGGATGATGAGCTCCGGGCTGGCGGGCTTCCTCACGACCGGGGCCGACGACCATTGCGAGCCCGGCGGCGTGCCGTGCCCGGTGTGGATGACGAACGGGACGCCGCGCTCATAGAGCAGCGCCGCGAGCGGTCCGACCTCCTGGTCGCCAAGGCGGAAATCCAGCACAGCAGCCTCGAGCCCGGCGCCGGCTGCGAGCGCTAGGCCGGCCCTGAGCGTGCTTGCCGGGCCGACCACGACGGCACCGGCCGCGGCGAGGGCGAGCTCCAGCTCCCACGCCAGCAGCGGCTCGTCCTCCACGAGCAATATGCGCAGCCCTGATAGGCTGGGTACCATCATGAGTCCCTTAACCGGCCAGACGCTCTGAAGTTCCGCTGCCATGCAGCACGAAAGCGTCGCAGCGCCGCTCGAGATCGACCGTTCCTTGCCGGCAGGACGCACGTGCAAGCTTCTACGAGACGACCTGGGAAGAGTGCATACCCCAGCCATCTTGCATGGGGCTTGCCGCGATGCCCCGACGAAACGTCAGGCAGCGTTCTCGAAAACGGCCATCCCGAGCACGTGGCTGACGGACTTGCCGTTCTCCGAGAATGGCAGCAGCAGGCGCTCGAACTCCAAGGGGCGCTCACCGTCGCGGCCGAAGCGGGCCGAGTCGTAGCATGGCAGCCCGCTTGCCGTCGCCTCGCGATAGCAACCCTGGAGCGATCCCATCACTCGCTCCCCTCGCTTGCCGAGCGGCTCGCCCCGGTCCGGCCGGCCGAACATCTCCGCCAGTCTGCCGCCGATGCGCTCGTAGCGGAACTCGACCGGGTCTGAGCCAGGCCGCACGGCCGCGACGAAGATGCTCTCCGCGCCGGGGATCGAGTCGATGTCGAGGGCGTCGAGCGACGGCAGCCCGCCTCTCCCGCTGCTGAGTTGCAGCCAGGCGCTGTAAACAGCCTGCAGCTCGACCAGCGCATCGGGCAGGAACTCCGCTGCAGAGGCGGTATCGGAGCCTGTCGACGCGGAGGCGGCCGGCACGTCGAGGTGCCAGGCGAGACCCTCGGGCAGCCATTCCAGGCGCGCCTCGCCTTCGAGCGCCCGCCCGACCATCGCCTCCACGACCGTATGGCCGAAGCCTCGCTGCCGCGGCGCCTCCACCTGAGGTCCGCCGCTCTCGCGCCACGACATCCGGAAGCGGCGCTCGCCGTCGCGCTCTTCTGTTCCCCACCAGATCGCGATGCGCCCAGTGGGGCTGCTGAGCGCACCGTGCTTGGAGGCATTCGTCGCGAGCTCGTGCAGGGCCAGTCCAATGTTCTGGGCGGCCTCCGGCTTCAGCGACAGGCTCGGGCCGGACAGATCCAGGCGATGCTCGGCGCGATCGACGAACGCGGTCAGATGGGCGCGCACGAGGTCGGCTACGGGAACGCCCCGCCAGTTCCTCTTGACGAGCAGGTCGTGCGACTGCGAAAGGCCCTTCACCCGGGCCGTGAACCGCTCCTGGAAATCGTCGAGGTCGCGGCTGGTGCGCACGGTCTGGCGGGCCATCGCCTGGATCACGGCGAGCAGGTTCTTCGAGCGGTGCGACAGCTCGCGCATGATGAAGCGCGTGTGCTCCTCGCGCCGCTTCTGCTCGGAGATGTCGCGGAAGATCACCGATACCGCCACGGTGCGGCCCTTGCTGTCGCGCATCGGCGAGGCGCTGATCGAGACGGGGACGTCCGTCCCGTCCTTCCGTCGCCGGAGCGCCTCGCCGGTGAGGCTTTCACCGGCAGCGGCGCGGTCGAAGAACGCAAGCGTCGTCTCGCCCGGCCCCCGGGGGACGGCCGGGCCACCCGGCTTGGCGATGATCTCGGTCGGCTCGCTCGAACCGGGCGGGACGAGCAGGCTCGCCGGCTTGCCGGTGATCTCGGCCGCGCTATAGCCGAACATCCGCTCGGCGCTCGGGTTCCAGCTCCTGAGACGGGCGTCCATGGACAAGCTCATGATTGCGTCGGCCGAGGACTCCACGATGGCCGCCAGATGGGCCTGCTCGAGCTGCGCGCGCCGGCGCTCCGTCACCTCCTCGCAGATGATGCCGATCCCGATCACCGTGCCGTCGGGCGACTTCAGGGGATAGAATTGCTGTACCCAGCTCCGCAATACGCCGGGCTTGGCCGATGTCTCCCCAGCGATTTCGACGTCTGTCACCGGCTCGCCCGTTTCCACGACCTGCCGGAGGAGCGGCTCCACGACCGGCATGAAGTCCGGCACCAGCTCCGATGTCAGCTTGCCGAGATGCTCCTCGACCGAGTGCCCGGTCATCTCGGCGAGGACCTGGTTGACTCGCTGGAAACGGAAGTCGGGGTCGACGAGGGCGAGCCCGATGGGCGCCGAGTTGTAGAGCGACTGCACCTCGTTGAGCTGCTCGGCCGTGGTGCGGAGCAACTGCTCCCGCTGGACTTGCGCGGTCCGGGCCGCCGTCACGTCCTGGTCGATGCCGCGTGCCCGGACGGCTCGGCCGCCCGCCCCGAGCTCCACCGCACCCCTGGAGCTGATCCAGGCGAGTCGTCCGTCCGGCCGCTGCACGCGGAACTCCGCGGTGAAAGGCCCGCCACGCATGACCTGCTGCTGGGCGCCCGTGCGGATGCGCTCGCGGTCCTCGGGATGTATCAGGCCAAGCAATTCCGCTCGGCTCGGCGGCTTTGTGCGCCCCGCGACCCCGTAGAGTTCCATCATCTCGGGCGACCAGGTGCTCGACCGCGTCGTGAAGTCGTACTCCCAGACGCCGGCGCCGATGCCGGCGAGCGCCAGCCGCAGCCGTTCCTCGTTGGCGCGAAGCTGCTCCTCGGCACGCTTGCGTCCGGTAATGTCGCGGGCGATGCTCAGCACCGATACGGGCCTGCCGTCGCGGTCGCGGAGCAGCCGGCTGTTGACATCCCAGATCAGCGTCCGTCCCGAGCGCGCGGTCACCTCGATCTCGACGCGCGTTCGCCGCTGCCCCCCTGCGCTAGGCAGCAGCTCGTCGAGCGGACGCTGCTTGCCGGTTGCGATCAGGCTGGACAATGGCCTGCCGACGAGCTCGTCGCCGCGGTAGCCGAGCGTCTTGTAGGCGGCGGCGTTGCAGGTCAGGAACCGGCCATCGAGGTCCATCGTGTAGATGATGTCGTTGGCGGCCTCGACCAGCGTGCGGTAGCGCTCCTCGCTGGCCTCGAGGTCCGCGATCGACTCGATCAGGGCGGCGCCGACCTGGTTCGCCTCCGCGAGCCCGGTCTCCTGGAACCCCGCCGCCATGCCGTCCAACGGGATGCTGGCGAGATGCTCGATCGGCCGGGCGATGCGCCGGGCGAACAGGTAGGCGAGCGCGATCGACAAGCCGGTAAGGGCGAGGCCGAGCGCCGCGAACGTCCACCAGCCCTGACGCGCGACCGCGACCATCTCGGATCCGAGCACCGTCGCGCCGACGACCCAGCCCGACAGTTGTGCCTGGTCGACGACCCGCACGACCTCGCGGCCATCAGGGCCGGCGTCGCGATAGACAGGCGCATTCATCTCGAGCTGCTCGAACGAGGAGGCCGGCGCCTGCCTGCCGACGTTCTCCGCGTGCTCGTGCGACCGGGCGATCACCCGGCTCGACCGGTCCGCGATCTCGACGGTCCAGCTCAAATCCCCGATCTTCTGATCGAGGAGCGGCGTAAGCACCTCCGCCGGGACGGCGATGGTCAGCACGTAAGCGGTCTCGCCGCCCGAGATGACGGGGACGCGCACCCCGACGAGCGGCATCTTGCCGGCGGCATAGAACAGGTTCGAGACCCTGGGCTTCCCCGACTGGATCACGTCCCGTAATCGCTCGACACCGTCTCTTGGCAGAGGCGATCCCGCCGGCAGCGTGGTATTGACGACCTGCTGCCCGCTCCGATCGGACAGGATGACGTGCCAGCCATGCAGGCCGAGGAGCTGGCGCACCTGCAGATCGAAGGCCTCGAAGTTGCGGCTCTGCAGCAGGGGCGACGCCGCCAGCGACTCGCCGATGCGCGCATAGCCCTGGACCTCTCGATCGAGCGCGTTGGCGATATCCTGCACCGCCTGCAGCAGCCGCACCTCGGTGCTGGCGCGCTCGGCCGCGAACAGGTTCCAGAGCGCCAGCCCTCCCAGGACGATTCCAGGCCCCAGAATGGCGAGGCAAAGCACAAGCAGATGCACCGACAGGGACCAGGCCCGCCGGCCGGCATGGCGCATCTCGAGTCTGCCCACTCAGCCCTCCAGAAAGTCGACCGAAGCCGGAAGGCGCTCCCTTGGAGATCGGAAATGGACGCCTTTGGTTCCGAATCACCAGCCGGGTTGGTTTACCGCACGAATACGATCGTTTCCCTGCCCGGAGATTGCGCCGATGCAGCAGGAACCAGCATGAGCGCATCGGCGTTCCCGGCTTGACCGGAAACTCGAGCATTGGCGGCCCATGGCGCCGTGCCGGCTGCGCAAGGGAGAGCTCCATGGTCTCGCCGACGCAATTCGCGAACGAGCCCTCGCAGGCCGCCCGGGCGGGCGACATCGGCGCGGGGCTCGAGGAGCTGCGGGAGGATCTCGCCCGGCTGGCCGAGCAGGTGCAGACGTACGTTCAGGATCGCGCCGGAGACCTGAGGGACAGCGCCATCGAGACGGCGGGCGACGTCGAGGAGCTCATCCGCGAGAACCCGCTGCCGGCAGTCGGCATCGCGCTCGGCGTCGGCTTCGTATTGGGGGTCATGGTGCGCGGCGGCCGCGCCCCGCGATGGGAAGGCTCGAGGCTGCCCCGCCGGGACATCGATCGCCTGGCCTCCCGACTGGGAGAGGCCCTCGAAGCGGCCGCACCGCGCGTCCGCCTGGGCACCGCAAGCGATGCCGGAGAAGCGGCGTTCCTCGAGCGGCTTGCCGGCGCGCTCTCCGCGCTGATGGAATCGTCCAGGGCGACCGCTGCCTCAGTCGGGACCGCCGGCGGGCGAGCGGCAAGGAGCGTTGCGTCGATGGGCGAGAGGACGGCCAGGAGCATCGCCGACCGCCTGTCCAGCGCCGCCCGCGGATGAGGCCGGGTCCGGCCCGCAGCACTCACCGTCGGTCGCGGGGCGCCGCCCCTTCAACTCCTGAAATTCCCGCCGACGTGCTCGGTCCGGCTCGTGCATGACTCTGGGCCCTTTGGGCAAGAGCGCGACACCGGCGAGGTCCCATACCTCTGCGACCTTGGTCAGGCAAACTCGTGGCCCAAGGACCCATTCCCCGGGCCAACCAAGGTTCCTTCCGTGTTCATCGTTTAACTTAAAGAATGACTTCAATTGGGGACTGTCCGCGCATTGAGAGGCAGTCCCTTTTTTGGCTTCTGGCCGTTGGAGAAAAACGATGGCGACGCTGATCAAGTCAGATCTGGAATTCGTCCTTCAGCAAATTCTGATAGCCGAGCAGCACGCGGCCGGAGCCGATCTCGCCAGCATCCTCCCCAACCCGTTCGCCATGCTCGGGCTGCGCACTGTCGATGGCTCTTTCAACAATGTCGTCCCCGGTCAGGAAACCTATGGCGCAGCGGATCAAGACTTCCCGCGCCTGCTCGACCCGTTCTTCCGGACGGCGGATGCCGGAACCTACTCACAGACGAACGGGATCGTCGTCGATTCCGAGCCGCGCACGATCTCCAATCTGATCGTCGACCAGACGGCCAATAACCCTGCGGCGGTCGATGCCGGAGGTGAGCTCGTCACGAGCCCCGGTCTCGACGGCATTTTCGGCACGGCCGACGACACTCAAGTCTTCCTCATACCGAACACCGCGCCGGACGAGGGGCTGTCGGCGGGTTTCAACTCGTGGTTCACGTTCTTCGGCCAGTTTTTCGACCACGGCCTCGACCTCGTGAACAAGGGCGGCAGCGGAACGGTCTTCATCCCGCTGCAGCCGGACGACCCGCTCTATGATCCAGACCTCGACGGGGCCGACGACATCCTGGGCAACGAGGATGATCCGGCCAACTTCATGGTGCTGACGCGCGCCACCAACGATCCGGGCCCGGACCAGATCCTCGGCACGGCCGATGACATCCACGAGCACAACAACCAGACGACGCCATTCGTCGACCAGAACCAGACCTACACCTCGCATCCCTCGCATCAGGTGTTCCTGCGCGAGTACGAGGTCCGCGACATCCCCGGCGACACCATTGGCGCCCGCCCCGTCGCGACCGGGCGCCTGCTCGACGGTCAGGCCGGCGGCCTCGCGACCTGGGCCGACGTCAAGGCCAACGCCCTCCTGCTCGGCATCAAGCTCGGCGATACCGACGCGCTCAACGTGCCGCTGCTGCTCACGGACCAGTACGGCAACTTCATCGCGGGAGACAACGGCTTCGTCCAGGTCGTCGTGCGGACGGGCAACGGCACCGACGGCATCGCCGGAACGGACGACGACGCGCACATATTCGTCGAAGGCACGGCAGCGGGCCTCGACATCAACGATCCGCTCGCCATGGGCGGCGTCACGGTGCGCACGAACCACGCCTTCCTCGACGATATAGCGCATCATGCCACGCCGGTCGGCGACCATGACGGCAACCCGATCACGCCGCCGCAAGCGCTCCTTGCCGATGCCGATCCCGGCACCACGGACGACGGCGATCCCGGCACCTACGACGACGAGCTCCTGAACGCCCACTTCGCCACCGGCGACGGCCGCGGCAACGAGAACATCGGGCTGACCGCCGTCCACCACGTCTTCCACTCCGAGCACAACCGGCAGATCGACGCCATCAAGGCCACCGTGCTCGCCAGCGGCGATCCGGCCTTCATCGCCCAGTGGCAACTCTCCGACGGCTCCTGGAACGGAGAGCGCCTGTTCCAGGCGGCGAAGTTCGCGACCGAGATGCAATACCAGCACCTCGTGTTCGAGGAGTTCGCGCGCAAGGTGCAGCCGAATGTCGACGAATTCCTGATGTACGACAACACGCTCGACCCGGCGATCGTGGCCGAGTTCGCGCACGTGGTCTATCGCTTCGGCCACTCGATGCTGACGGAGACGGTCGACCGCTTCGATCCCGCCTTCAACGTCATCGGCAATCCCAATGGAGCCGATCCCGCCGGGCAGCAGATGGGTCTGATCGCAGCTTTCCTCAACCCGCTCGCCTTCACCCAGAACGGGACGCTGTCTGCGGACGCGGCGGCCGGCGCCATCGTGCGCGGCATGACCCGGCAGGCCGGCAACGAGATCGACGAGTTCGTGACCGAGGCGCTGCGCAACAACCTGGTCGGCCTTCCGCTCGACCTCGCCTCGATCAACCTCGCGCGTGGCCGCGACGCCGGCGTGCCGTCACTCAACGCCGCGCGGCGCGACTTCTTCGAGAACACGGGCGACAGCCAGCTCAAGCCATATGTGAGCTGGACGGATTTCGCCAACAACATCAAGCACGCCGCATCCGCCATCAACTTCATCGCCGCCTACGGCACGCATGACGCGATCACCACCGCCACGACGCTCGCCGAGAAGCGCGCGGCGGCGACGCTGCTCGTCATGGGCGACGGCGACGACAGCGACGGCGTGACCATCAACGGGACCAACTACACCGACCGCCTCGACTTCCTGAACAGCACGGGCGCGTGGGCCAACCTCGCCGGCGGCGTGACCACGACCGGCGTGGACGACATCGATTTCTGGATCGGCGGCCTCGCCGAGCAGCAGATGCCGTTCGGCGGCATGCTCGGCTCGACCTTCAACTTCGTGTTCGAGACGCAGCTCGAGACGCTGCAGAACAACGACAGGTTCTATTATCTCGGGCGCCTCTCCGGGCTGAACTTCCTCACCGAGATGGAGAACAACTCGTTCGCCAAGCTCATCATGGCGAACACCGACGTGACGCGGCTGCCGGCGGACGTCTTCTCGACGCCGACCTGGATCCTCGAGGTCGATCAGTCCAAGCAGTTCAACGACACCGACGGCGACGGCATTCTCGATCAGAGCCTGGACCCGGCGGGCGGCACCGAGCTGACCCCGCTCGTCATCCGCGACAACCCGGCCACGGTCGGCCCAGACTCGAATTATCTGCGCTACACCGGCGCCGACCACGTCGTGCTCGGCGGCACCGATCCAGGCAACGCCAGCAATCCGAGCGGCAACGACATCCTGATCGCCAGCGAGGGCGACGACACGGTCTGGGGCGACGGCGGCAACGACGTCATCGAGGGCGGCGACGGCAACGACCAGCTCGACGGCGGCGACGGCGACGACATCATAACCGACAAGGGCGGCGACGATGTCATCAAGGGCGCGGCCGGCAACGACGTCATCCACGCCGGCAATGGGCTCAACCTGATCATCGGCGGCGACGGCAAGGACTTCATCGTCACCGGCGAGGACGTGTCTGAGGTCTTCGCAGGACAGGGCGACGACTTCATCTACGGCGCCAAGACGAACCTGCCGTCGCTCGGCAACGAGGGCAACGACTGGATCGAGATCGGCACGCAGGACGGCGCGCCCGGCGACAACTTCGACCTGCTCACACGTGACGACGTGCCTGGTCACGACGTATTCATCGGCGGCGGCGGCTTCGACGAGCTGCTCGGCGAGGGCGGCGACGACGTGATGGTCGGGTCCGAGGGCGAGGATCACTTCGACGGCAACTCGGGCTTCGATTGGGCGACTTACAAGAACGACCAGCTCGGCGTCACCGTCGACCTCAAGGTGAACGACCTCGTGGAGCCGCCGGCGACGCCATCGAACGCCGGCATCCTGGACCGCTTCACGTTCGTCGAGGGCCTGTCGGGATCGGGCGCCGCCGATGTGCTGCGCGGCGATGACCAGCAGGCAGCCGACATCCTCGTGGCCGGCTTCCGCGGCAGCGTGCTGACGCAGGAAGGCATCGATCTCGTCACCGGCCTGCAGGATCTGCTCGGCGCCGATGTGACCTCGTTCTCCCGCGGCAACATCCTGCTCGGCGGGGCCGGCAGCGATATCGTCGAAGGCCGCGCCGGCGACGACATCATCGACGGCGACGCCTGGTTCAACGTCCGCATCAGCGTTCGCGAGAATGCCGACGGCACCGGGGCCGAGATCCGCTCGGCCGACAGCATGACCGAGCTCATGCAGGACATGCTCGCCGGAACCATCAACCCTGGCCAGCTCGTGATCCAGCGCGAGATCCTGCAGTCGACGACAACCGACTTCGATACGGCCGTGTTCTCGGGCAGGCTTGCCGACTACACGATCAGCACCGCCGACGACGGCACGACCCTCGTCATCGACAACCGTCTGGTTGGTCCGGGCGTCCCGCTGACCGACGGCACGGATATCCTGCGCAACATCGAGCGTCTCCAGTTCGCGGACCAGGCCGTGGTGCTGCCGAATGCTGCCGGACTCAACAATGCGCCTGTCGGGCAGCTCACCATCAGCGACGACACGCCGTCCGTGAACCAGGTCATAACGGTCTCCAACGCGGGCGTGACCGACGCCGACGGCATCGCCGCCGGGAGCTTCACATACCTGTGGCAGGTCGAGCGCAACCCCGGCTCCGGCGTCTTCGAGGACATCATCCTGGACGTCGGCGGCTCGCCGTCGATCGCCCATGACACGTCGCTCCTCGTGACGCCGGACCTCGACGGCCTGGCGCTGCGCGCGCGCGCCATCTACAAGGATGGCGACGGCACGCTCGAGAACGTCTACTCGGCTGCGACGGCGGCGGTCGCCGGCCTCGTCGCCGTCACCGCGCCCCCGGCGCCGCCGGCCGAGAGCCCGACGGTCAGCGCCGGCAACGGCGTGCACTTCATCCGCGCCGACCTGGATTTCATCCTGGATCAGATCAAGATCGCCGAGCAGCATTCCGACGGCGCAAACCTCACCGACATCCTGCCCAACTCGCGCGTCCCCTTCGGGTTGCGCACGGTGGACGGATCGTTCAACAACCTGATTCCCGGGCAGGAGCAGTTCGGCGCAGCCGACGAGAGCTTCCCGCTGCTGCTCGACCAGGTCTTCCGCAATGAAGGCGACGACGCCTTCGGACCGGTCACGAACAACAACTATGCCACGCAAACCAACGTGGCCGATGCCGACCCGCGCATCATCTCGAACCTCATCGTCGACCAGACGGCGAACAACTTCTCCGCGGTTGCGGCAAGCGGCGGCGGAGCGCCGGTCGTCAGCCCCGGCCCCGACGGCGTCTTCGGCACTCCGGACGACAAGGAAGTGTTCTTCATCGGGAATGCGACGCCGGATGCAGCGCTATCGGCGCCATTCAATGCCTGGTTCACGTTCTTCGGCCAGTTCTTCGACCACGGCCTCGACCTCGTCAACAAGGGCGGCAACGGCACGATCTTCATTCCGCTGCAACCCGACGATCCGCTGTTCAGCACAGAGCCCGGCGCCGCCAACTTCATGGTCGTCTCGCGGGCCACCAACATGGCGGTTGCAGCGGGCGAGGATGGCCTGTTCGACACCGCCGACGATGTCCACTTCCACAACAACCAGACGACCCCGTTCGTCGACCAGAACCAGACCTACACGTCGCACCCCGCCCATCAGGTGTTCCTGCGCGAGTACGCGCTCGTCGACGTTCCGGGCGATGGGCTGGGTCCCATTCCCGTGGATACCGGCCGGCTGCTCGAGGGCGCAAACGGCGGCCTCGCGACCTGGGCCGACGTGAAGGAGCAGGCACGGACCATCCTCGGCATCGAGCTCACCGATGCCGACATCCACAATCTGCCCGGAATCATCACGGACCCCTACGGCAACTTCATCCCGGGACCGGGCGGCTTCCCGCAGCTCGCCCTCGACAACGGGACGCTGGAGGGCGACCCGACGGCGAACGGCGGGCTCGGCGTTACGATCCCCGCCAATGTCGGGCGGACCAACCACGCCTTCCTCGACGACATCGCCCACAGCGCCAATCCGCGCGACCAGGCCGGCGCACTGCTGGCGGCCGACGCCGACGCCGACATTGGAAATCCCGTAATTGCCGGCCAGTACGACGACGAGCTGCTCGACGCCCACTACATCACGGGTGACGGACGCGGCAACGAGAACATCGGCCTCACCGCCGTCCATTTCGTGTTCCACGCCGAGCACAACCGGCTGATCGACCACATCAAGGACGTTGCGATCGCCTCCAACGACGTCACCTTCCTCAACGAGTGGCTGACCGTCGATGTCGGTGCGCTGCCGGCGAGCGAAGCAGAGATCAATGCGCTGCAATGGGACGGCCAGCGCCTGTTCCAGGCGGCCCGCTTCGGCACCGAGATGCAGTACCAGCACCTCGTGTTCGAGGAGTTCGCCCGCAAGATCCAGCCGCAGGTCGACGTCTTCTTCGCGGCCACCCAGGTCTACGATACTCAGATCAACCCGGCGATCCTGGCCGAGTTCGCGCACGTGGTCTATCGCTTCGGTCACTCGATGCTGACCGAGACCATCGACCGCTACGACCCGAGCTTCAACGTGATCGACGCAGACCCGCTGCATCCCGACCAGGATGTCAGCGGCAATCAGATCGGGCTGATCGCAGCCTTCCTCAATCCGCTTGCCTTCGCCGCCAGCGGTGCGACGCCTACCGAGGCGGCCGGCGCCATCGTCCGCGGCGTCACGCGCCAGGCCGGCAACGAGATCGACGAGTTCGTCACCGAGGCGCTGCGCAACAACCTGGTCGGGCTCCCGCTCGACCTTCCTGCGATCAACATCGCGCGCGGCCGCGATACCGGCGTGCCGTCGCTGAACCAGGCGCGCGCCGAGTTCTACGCGATGACCGGCGACAGCCAGCTCAAGCCGTACACGAGCTGGGCCGACCTGGAAGCCAACATCAAGCACCAGGAATCTCTGGTCAACTTCATCGCCGCGTACGGCACGCACGAGTCGATCACCGCCGAGGCGACCACGGCGGGCAAGCGGGCCGCGGCCTATGCCATCGTCTACGGCGAGAACGGATTGGACGGCATTCCGGACAGCGGCGACGAGCCGACGGTCCCGGTTCCGGCCGACCGCCTCGAGTTCCTCAATGCAGCCGCTGCGACGAGCGGCGTCGACGCCATCGACCTGTGGATCGGCGGCCTCGCCGAGAAGCAGATGCCGTTCGGCGGACTGCTCGGCTCGACCTTCAACTTCGTCTTCGAGACGCAGATGGAGATGCTGCAGGACGGAGATCGGTTCTACTACCTCGATCGCACCGCGAGCATGAACTTCCTGACGGAGCTCGAGAACAACTCGTTCGCCAAGCTGATCATGGCGAACACCGACGCGACGCATCTCCCAGGCGACGTGTTCACCACGCCGGCCTTCACGCTCGAGGTGGACCTGTCGAAGCAGTTCACCGGGCTCGGCGCGGGCAGCGACGATCCTGAAGGCGTGCTGCGGAACGATCCCAACAGCACGACGCCCGATCCGGGCTATCTGCAGTACACCGGCGATGAGCACGTCGTCCTCGGCGGCACCGATCCTGGCAACGCCGCCAATCCGAGCGGCAACGACACGCTCATCGCCAGCATCGGCGACGACACGGTCTACGGCGACGGCGGCGACGACCGGCTCGAGGGCGGTTTCGGCAACGACTTCCTCCTCGGCGGCGGCGGCGACGACATCATCACCGACACGGGCGGCGACGACAATTTCCAAGGTCAGGACGGCAACGACGCCATCCATGGCGGAAACGGCATCAACCTGATCCTCGGCGGCTTCGGCAACGACTTCATCGTCACCGGCGAGGACTCCTCCGAATCCTTCGGCGGCCCCGGCAACGACTTCATCCTCGGCGGGCGTGCGAACGAGGTCGTCCGCGGCAACGAGGGCGACGACTGGATAGAGGGCGGCATGGTCGACGGCGAGGCCGGCGACAACTTCGACCCGTTCGCCCAGGATCTGATCCGCGGCAATGACGTCTTCATCGGCGACCCGGTGACCGACCGCATGGACGGCGAGGGCGGCGACGACATCATGCTCGGCAACGGCGGCGAGGGCGACCGCTACGAAGGCTTCTCCGGCTTCGACTGGGCGGTCTTCAGGGATGCGCCGACCGGGACCACCGTCGATCTGACGCTGCGCGCCTTCGACGAGACGCCCGTGCCCCTGAACGAGGCCTTCCTGGCCCGGTTCACCTCCGTCGAGGGTCTTTCGGGCTCCTCGCACGGCGACTTCCTGCGCGGCGACAACAATACGGCGACGGAGATCGCCGTCTCGGGCGCCTACGGCAGCGTGCTCGAGAACATCGGCCTCATCGAAGGTTTGCAGGGGTTCCTCGACGACATGACGCCGGGCGCAGTCCCCGTCGCCTCCTTCGGGGCCGGCAACATCATCCTCGGCGGCGCCGGCAGCGACCTCATCGAGGGCCGCGGCGGCGACGACCTCATCGACGGCGATCTCTCGCTCAACGTGCGCCTCGGCGTCGACGAGAACGGCAACGGCGTCTACGACCCGGGCGAGCTCTCCGCCAACAGCATGGAGGAGCTGCAGGCGCAGGTCTTCGCCGGAGAGATCAATCCCGGCGACATCCACATCGTGCGCGAGATCCTGGTCTCGCCGACGGCCGACTTCGACACCGCCATCTTCTCCGGCTCGTTGTTCGATGCCGAGGGCGACGCGAACTACACCATCGCGGTCAATGGCGTCGAGCAGGACGTGGCATCGCCGATCACCATCAACGCCGGCGATGTCGTCACGGTCAGCGACCTGCGGGCCCTCGACGGCACGGATAACCTGCGCAACATCGAGCGGCTGCAGTTCACCGACGGGGCGATCGTGCTCAATGGCAGCAACCAGGGCCCGAGCGGGCTGCTCGCCATCAGCGACGCGACCCCAGCCGAAGATCAGGCGCTCACCGTGACGAGCATTCTGGAGGCGGGGGTCACCGATCCGGACAACCCGGACGGCGGCGCCATCACAGGCCCCGTCACGTACTACTGGCAGCAGGAGGTTGCGGAGGGCCGCTTCGAGGACATCGTCTTCATCGACGAAGCCCCGGAAATGGTGCGTGCGACCGGCCTCACGTTCACTCCCGGAGACGGGCAGGTCGGGCTGAGGCTGCGGGTCCGGGCCGTCTACCAGGACGCCAATGGCGTGCTGGAGACCGTATTCTCGGCCGCGACGGCGGCAGTCGCCAACATCAATGACGTGCCGGTCGGGACCATCTCGATCAGTGACACGACACCGCTCGAAGCGCAGGCGCTGGTGGCACTCCCGCAGTTCACGGACGCGGACGGGATCGGTGTGCTGAGCTTCCAGTGGCAGCAGGCGAACGCGACCGGGCCCGGTGGAGGCACTTCAGGCTTCTCGAACATTGCCGGTGCGACGGCGGCGGAATTCACACCGGGTCAGACGCAGGTCAACCGCGAGCTGCGCGTCGTCGTGACCTACACCGACGGCAACGGGACGCTGGAGACGGTGATCTCCGCCGTGACGGCACCGACCGGCGATGTCATCAACGGCACTGGCGGTGGCAACGTCCTCACCGGCACGGAAAGCGACGACGTCATAAACGGCAACGGCGGCGGCGATTCCATCAACGGCCTCGGCGGCAACGACGTCCTAAATGGCGGCGCCGGCGCCGATCTGATCAACGGCGGGGCAAGCGACGACACCATCGCCGGCGGCACCGGCGGGGATTTCCTGTTCGGCGACGCCGGGAACGACACGTTCAACTATGTGTTCGGCGACGGCGCCGACATCGTGGACGGCGGCGCGGACCTGGATACGCTGAATGCCGTCGGGACGGCGGGCGCCGATACGCTCAACGTCGTGCTGACCGGCGCCGTGCTGACCAGCTTCGAGGGCGGCACATTGAGCGGCATCGAGGCCGTCCACGCCGACCTTCTCGGCGGCACGGACACGCTCACCTATGCGGGGACCTCGGCGGCCAGCGCCGTGACGGTGAACCTCGGTCTGTCGACCGCCTCGGGGTTCGCCTCGCTCGCTGGCATCGAGAATGTGACGGGTGGCAGCGGGGCCGATACGCTGACCGGAGACGCGGCCGCGAACGTCCTCTCGGGTGGCGCCGGAAACGATCGCTTTGTCGCCACCGCAGGCGATGGGGACGACACCTACAATGGCGGCGGGAACACCGACACATACGACCTGTCCGGGACGACGGCCGGTGCGACGGTCACCAACACATCGGCCACGAGCGCCGAAACCGGCACCGACACGCTCAGCAGCATCGAGAGCTTCACCGGCAGCCAGGGCAACGACACGATCACCGTCAACGGCGGCGTGAACGTGGTCGATGGCCAGGGCGGCGATGATACGATCAACGCGGGCGCCGGGAGCGATACCGTGATCGGCGGCGCGGGCAACGATACCATCAACTATCAGATGGGTCAGGGTGCCGACGACGTCGATGGCGGCGCAGACAACGACAGGCTGAACGTCATCGTCGCGGCGGCGAGCACGGCGAACGACACGCTGGACGTGGTGTTCGACGGCACGGCGATCACCCAGCTCGAAGGCGGAGCAGTCACCGGCATCGAGGAGCTGACGGCCAGTCTCGGCGGCAACGGCGGGGCAGGCGACACTTTGAGCTATGCCGGGTCCAGCGCCGCGGTCACGGTGGATCTGACGGCGCAGACCGGGTCCGGCGGCTTCATCTCCCTGGTCGGCGTCGAGAACGTCACCGGCGGCTCGGGAGCGGACACGCTGACCGGCGTTGCCGGCGTCAACAACAGGCTAACGGGCGGCGCCGGCGACGACACGTTCACGGTCCACGACACCGGCGACGTGGTGAGCGAAGCGGGAGGCACCGGGGGCGGCATCGACACCGTGCTCTCGCTTGCGAACACCTTCACGATCGGCGACGCCGATGTGGAGAACCTGACTTTCACCGGCACCGGCAACTTCGTGGGCACCGGCAACGGCGCGGCGAACGTCATCACCGGCGGGACCGGCATCGACACCCTGAACGGCGGCGGAGGCGCCGACCGGCTGGTCGAGACGGCCGGCAACGTCAACGACATATTCAACGGCGGCGCCGGGAGCGACACGCTCGATCTCTCCGCAGCCACCGCTGCCACCACCGTGACATCGGGGTTTGCCGCGGGCGCCGACATCGGTGTGAACACGTTGACCTCGATCGAGAACGTGATCGGCGGCTCCGGGGCGGACAACATCTCGATGAACGGCAACAACAGGATCGAGGGCGGCGGCGGCGACGACCTCATCAATACCGCCGTCGGCAACGACACGCTGGTGTTCGCGGCAGGGTTCGACAACGACATGGTGTCCGGGTTCGACGCCAACGGCGCCGGCGGCCAGGACCTGCTGAATGTGGCCGGGCTCGGGATCACGGCTGCGACGTTCGCAGACGACGTGACGATAGCCGTTCAGGGCATCGATACCGTCGTCAGCTTCGCCGGAACAACGGATTCGATCACCCTGTTCGGCATCAACGGCGTCGGCGCCAATACGATCACCATCGACGACTTCAGGTTCGTGTGAGAGGGCGATGCGATGAGCGAGCTGGCTATGGAACACCGAGACCGTTCGGCTGAAACGCGGGCACCTGGAAACGGGACAGCCGGTATGGCGGCACAGAGCAAGACGGGGTCGATCTCCGGCACGACAAAGACGGGGGCGGCGCAACCGGTCAGCCCGCCCGAGTTGAAGGCTGTCGCGGCCGATGCCGGGCAGCCGGCCGCAGCGAAAGCCCGAGTGCGCTCCCGCGACGCACGCCAGTCGCGGATGGCCCAGGCTTTCTCGCAGGTCGTCGCCGTGCTCATGCGCGACCCGAGCTTCCGCAACCTGCGCATCGCCGACCTCGAGTGGCTCGTCATTCCGCCGATCATGTCCGGCCAGTTCAGGCTGGCGCACGCCCAGCCCAGCGACGCCGGGAAGGGCGCCCCGTTCGTCCCGGTCTCCGTGGCGCTGTGGGCCCGCGTCTCGCCCGAGATCGACAAGCACCTGTCGGAGAGCCTGGACCAGCAGGTGTGGCTGCGCCCGAGCCAGTGGGCCTCCGGAGATATCCTGTGGCTGATGGCCGTCGCTGGCGACCGCCGCGCGGCGCCTCGGTTCATCCAGAACCTTCGCGAGACGGAGTTCAAGGGAAAGCCGGTCAAGCTGCGCACCCGAGACGCCGACGGCAAAGTCCAGCTCAGAGTGCTGGAGCCTGCCACACCGCCCCCGGCTCCACACGCCCCGGCAGCCCAGTGACCCGCTGACCTGGACGCCCGCCGATCCAGCCCCGATCCCCGATCGGGGCTGGATGGAGGGCACGACGGCAAGATCGCGCGTTAACCAGAAGAATCGGCACAAGCCCTTCTGAACAGTCGTGTTGGGCTACCGTCGCGACGGGGGCTGAGCCTCGGCGGCGGCATCGTCGCAGTCTTCGGCGTGCTCGCTCTCATCGGTATGATCGTCAAGAATGTGGCGATCCTCATCACCCAGATCGAGGACGAGCGCAGCCGCGGGGAGGAGGTGCGAAAGGCCGTCGTCAATGCCGCCATGTCGCGGTTCCGCCCGCACATGCTCACTGCCCTCCCGACGGTGCTCGGGCTGGCGCCCATCGCGCCGACGGAGAATTGCAGCCGCAGATCGGACGAACCAACTGTTCATGGCGGCGGTTTGAACTCGGTAACCCGGGAGATAAACGAATGCCCGACGACGTCGCCGCGCCAACCGGGCCTGAGCTCGCTGGCAAGGTCCGTTCCCGCCGCGCCTCCCGCAAGCCTGTCCTGGTCGACCTCGCGCTGCAAGGCGGCGGGTCGCATGGCGCCTTCACCTGGGGCGTCCTCGACCGGCTGCTCGACGAGCCGTGGGTCGAGGTCGAGGGCATCTCCGGGACATCCGCGGGAGCGATGAACGCGGCAGTCTTCGCCTATGGCATGATCGGCGGCGGCCGCGAGGGAGCGCGCGCCGCGCTCGAGGACTTCTGGCGGCGCGTGTCGCGCGCGGCGACCTTCAGCCCGTTCCAGCGCACCCCTCTCGACCGGATGCTCGGCCGCTGGTCGCTCGACTTCTCGCCGATGTATATCGCGGCCGATCTGATGGCGCGGCTGGTCTCGCCATATGCCCTCGGCGGGGCCGGAACCAACCCGCTGCGGGACATCCTGAACGAGACGATCGATTTCGAGCGTCTCGCGTCCGGGCCGATCAAGCTGTTCGTGACGGCGACCAACGTGCGCACCGGCCGTGGCCGGGTATTCCGCAGCCCCGACATCACGGCGGACGTCCTGCTCGCCTCGGCCTGCCTTCCCACCATGTTCCAGGCCGTCCACATCGATGGCGAGCCCTACTGGGACGGCGGCTACTCCGGCAACCCGACCATCACGCCGCTTGTCCGCGAGTGCCAGTCCAGCGACACTTTTCTCGTGCAGATCAACCCGATCGTGCGGACCGACGATCCCAGGACCGCCCAGGAGATCCACAACCGGGTCAACGAGGTCTCGTTCAATGCGACGCTGCTCAAGGAGCTGAAGATGATCGCGCTGCTGCGGCAGGTGGCCGATCCCGGGAGGGGAGAGTGCTGTCAATGGGCGCAGATGCGGATTCACCGGATCAGGAGCGACATGCTGGAGACGCTCGGCGCGTCCTCGAAGCTCAACGCCGAATGGGAGTTCCTGACGATGCTCCGCGACGAGGGCCGCCGTGCTGCGGGCGAGTTCGGGGCCATGCACAAGGACGACATCGGCGTCCGCTCGACCCTGGATCTGGACAGCCTGCTGGAAATGGTCTGAGCCATGGGCCTCCTCGGCATCCTCGTCGGGCTCGCGTGCCTGATGGCCCTGGCCTTCCGCGGCTGGTCGATCCTGATCCTCGCCCCTGCCGCGGCCCTGATCGCCGCCGCCTTTGCCGGCGAGCCGCTGCTGGCGCACTGGACACAGACCTTCATGACGTCCGCCGCGGGCTTCGTGGCGCAGTTCTTCCCTCTGTTCCTGCTCGGCGCGCTGTTCGGCAAGCTGATGGACGACAGCGGCTCGGTCAGGACCATCGCCGACTTCATGACCGAGAAGCTCGGCCCCGGCCGCGCCGTGCTGGCGGTCGTCCTCGCCGGCGCGATGGTGACCTACGGCGGCGTCAGCCTGTTCGTGGCGTTCTTCGTGCTGGCCCCGATGGGCTTGGCGCTGTTCCGGGCAGGGGGTATTCCACGCCGGCTGCTGCCTGCCGCGATTGCGCTCGGCACCTCGACATTCACCATGTCGGCGATGCCCGGCACGCCGGCCATCCAGAACGCGATCCCGATGCCGTTCTTCGGCACGACGCCGTTCGCTGCCCCGGGACTCGGCGTGATCGCGAGTGTCGTGATGCTCGCCTTCGGACTCTGGTGGCTCGGGCGGGCCGAAGCCCGGGCGAGGCGGACGGGCGAGGGCTTCGACAGCAGGTCTCCGGGGATCGTGGGGCCGTCCGGCGGAGCGGACTCGATTGCAGTCGACGATCTCACCATCCGTGAGCTGGCGTCCACGGCGCGCGAGTTCGATCCGGCGGAGATTTACCGGGGCAAGCGCGCGATGCTGCTGCCGCCCATCGCGGTCGCCGTGCTGCCGCTCGTCGTGGTCGTCGGCGCGAATTTTGTGATGACGCAAGTCGTGCTGCCGCGGATCGACAGCTCGTTCCTCGCCGAGCCGCGATGGGGCGCGACCTCGCTGGCCGCCGTCGGCGGCGTCTGGTCTGTCGCGATGGCGCTGTTCCTGGCGATCCTCGTGCTGATCGCGCTCAACTTCAGGCGTCTGCCGGATCCGCGCGGGACCGTGGACGCCGGAGCGAACGCCGCCGTGCTGCCGGTCCTCAGCGTGGCGAGCCTGGTCGGCTTCGGCGCGGTGGTGGCGGCGATGCCCGCCTTCGAGCTGGTGCGGGAATGGGTGCTCGGCATCGGCGGCGGTCCGCTCGTCTCGCTTGCCCTCGCGACCAACATGCTCGCGGCGCTGACGGGCTCGGCCTCGGGCGGCATGACCATCGCGCTCGACGCGCTGGGGCCGACTTTCATGCAGGTCGCCGCAGTGAGCGGGGTGAGCCCCTCGCTGATGCACCGCGTCGCCGTGATCGCATCGGGCACGCTCGACAGCCTGCCGCACAATGGCGCGGTGGTGACGATGCTGGCCGTCTGCGGCTGCACGCACCGGGAAAGCTATCTCGACATCGTGATGGTCGCCGTCGTGAGCGCCATGATCGCTCTCGTGGCCGTCATCGTCCTGGGAAGCGCGTTCGGCTCCTTCTGACCTCGACCGCCTGGCTGGGGCGCCAGGATTCGAACCTGGGAATGGCGGTACCAAAAACCGCTGCCTTACCACTTGGCTACGCCCCATCCGGCGCGCACCCCCATACGCTGTTCGGGTGGGGTTTTCAAGGCGCTCCAGCGAGCTCGAGACCAACGTAGCACGGGCGTCGGACAAAGCCGGAGAACACTCCGATTGCGCCGATTGGAAGCGATGGGAACGGCACGGCGACGGCGGCAATGGTGCTCAGTGCGCTGGCGACCCGGCTCGCCGTTCCGTCTTCATGGTTCTCGCCGGATCGATTTGAAGCGCCGAATGTGCTCGGTGATGGCCTTCTCGATGGGCAGCCGCTCCATGCTGCTCGCGCCGTAGAACCCGTGGCAGAGCCGGCTCGAGCGAAGCACCTGGCTCACGTCCTCAGGCGTGGCGATGGGGCCGCCGTGGCAGAGAATGATGACATCGTCTCGGACGGCCAGAGCGGCTCTCGCCCACTCGTCGATCAGCATCGCACATTCTTCGAGCGTGCGGGTCGACCGTGCTCCGGTCATGCCGCCTGACGTCAGGCCAAGATGGCAGACGAGAAGATCGGCGCCTGCCTCAGCCATCGCGCGCGCGTCGGCTGCGCTGAATACGTAAGGTGTGGTCAAGAAGTCCATCGCGTGCGCCATGGCCATGACCTCCACCTCGCGAGCATAGGTGATGCCCGTCTGCTCCAACGACGTCCGGAGCTCACCGTCGACGCGGCCGACGGTGGGGTAGTTCTGTATGCCGGCGAACCCGAGCCGCTTGAGGTCGTGAAGAAACGCCTCCCAGATGATGAATGGGTCGGTCGCATTGACGCCCGCGATGACTGGCGTGCCCTGAACAACGGGCAGGATTTCGTAAGCCATATCGATCAGGATCTGATTGGCATTGCCGTAGGCGAGCAAGCCTGCGCTGGAGCTGCGGCCCGCCATCCGATAGCGCCCGGAATTATAGATGATGATGAGATCCGCGCCGCCAGCCTCCTCGCACTTGGCCGACAGTCCGATCCCCGCACCGGCACCGATGATACAGTCGCCGGCGGCGATCATTTGCCGGAAGCGCTTCAGGATTTCAGCGCGTGGCGGGGCTGTCATGCCTGTTCTCTTGCTTTCATGACGTCCTCGAACTGCGCAACGACCGCGGCTGCAAAGGCTGGATCGTTGATGTGATGCGGGACGTCGATCAACTTTCGCTGCTCCGTGATGCGAACCGTTCGCCGCAGCGCCTCGAACAACGCGGCGTCCGCCTCCGGATCATGGAACGGCTCGCCTGGCGCATCGATTGCGGACACGCCGCCCAGCGGCAGCAGGAACCTGACCTGCCCCGCGCAGGCATTGAGCTTGGCCCCGATCCACTCGCCGATCCGCCGATTGTCCTCCCGACCGGTGCGCATCAGCGTGACATGGGGGTTGTGGCTGTGGAGATGCCGCTCTTTGTAATGGGCGGGAACGGTGCTCAAGGCTCCGAAATTGACCATGTCGAGAGCGCCACACGATCCGACGTAAGGCACGCGTGTGCGCGCGATGGCTCCCAGACGGTCAGGATCGGCGGGTTGATGCCCGCCCAGCACGAGATCGGCGACTTCCGTCGTCGTCAGATCGATGACCGCGTTGATCTTGTGCCGGTCGACCAGCGCCTCCATCGTCCTGCCGCCGGCGCCGTTGGCGTGGAAAACCAGACAATCGAAGCGGTCCCGTAAGTTGCCGACTATTCGCGCTACGGCAGGTGTGGTCACGCCGAACATCGTCAGCCCGATCGCCTCGGCGCCAAACGTGCGAGGCGGCGCGTGATGGCGCATCATCCCGGCAAGAGCGTGCGCGCCATTGGCCAGGACCTGCGCCGAAATGCTGTTCAAGCCGAGTATGTCTGTGACGGCGTAAAGCATACAGATGTCGGCGGAGCCGACATGCGGCGCAACGTAGCCGGAAGCCATCGTCGAAATCATCAGCTTGGGCGTGCCGAGCGGCAGAGAGCGCATGGCAGGAGCGATGATCGCGGTCCCGCCGGATCCCCCTAGCCCGATGATCCCTCCGATGTCGTTGCGCCCGGCGATGAAGCAGCAAAAGGCGTCGGCCATCGCGGAAACGGCGCGGCCGCGATCACGCTGCCCGAGCACCGCTTGCGCGCCCTCTGGATGGCGACGAGCCACCTCCTCACGGCCGACGTCGGCCGCGAGCGCGGGCTCGCCACTCACGCCGACATCCACCAGCACCGTTTGCAGGCCGGCCCGCTCCAGAAGGTCCCGGACGTAGCCGAGCTCCTCGCCTTTGGTGTCGCATGTGCCGACGACATAAGCGCGCTGACAAACGGCCGGCATTCTCTAGAGCCCCAGATAGGCGCGGCGGATGAACGGGTCGTCGCGGAGCGCCGCGGCCGGCCCTTCCTTGACGATCGTGCCGGTCTGCAGGACAAAGGCGCGGTCGGCAAGCTCGAGCGCGATGCGGGCGTTCTGCTCCACAAGCAGGATGCTGATACCGAGCTCGCGGATCGACTTGATGATCTCGGCCACCTGCATCACCATCTTTGGCGCCAGTCCCATCGACGGCTCGTCCAGCATCAGGAGGCTCGGCCGCGCGATCAGCCCACGCCCGATCGCAACCATTTGCTGCTCGCCGCCGCTCAATGAGCCGGCCGCCTGGGTGCTGCGCTCGCGCAGCTTGGGAAACACGTCGTAGACTTGCGCGAGCCGGGCCGGCAATTCGGCCTTCGCGCACGTGTAAGCGCCGAGCAAGAGATTCTCATGCACCGTCATGTCGGCAAACAGGCGCCGGCCCTCCGGGACCTGGGAGATGCCTGCGCGCACCACCGCAGAGGCTTTGGCGCCAAGCGGCTTGCCCTTGAACCGGATCTGGCCGCGACGCGCCGGCACGAGCCCTGATACGGTTCGCAGGATCGTGCTCTTCCCGGCCCCGTTGCTGCCGATGATGGTGACGATCTCGCCGGCCCCGACCGCCAGGGAGACACCACGCAAGACAGTCGTCTTGCCATATCCCGCGTGGACGTCAGCCAGCTCAAGCATCGGCCGCGCTCGCTCCGAGATAGGCTTCGATCACATCCGCATTGGAAGCCGCGTCCTGCGGAGTCCCATCGAAGATCCTGCGCCCGTAGTTGAGAACGATGATGCGCTCGCAAAGGCTCATCACCATGCGCATATCGTGCTCGATGACGATCACGGTAAAGCCGGCGGCCTGCAGGCGCCGGATCAGGTCGCAGATCTCCTCGGTCTCGCCCGCATTGAGGCCGGCCGCCGGCTCGTCGAGCAGGATCAGCCGGGCGCCGGTCGCCAATGCGAGGGCAACCTCGAGCCGGCGTTGGTCGCCGTAGGAAAGCGCAGCCGCCATGGTTTCGCGATTGGACTGCAGTCCGACCAGTGAGAGAATAGCATCAACCGACCGCGCGATGTCCTCTTCAATCTTACGGAAGCGCGGGGTACGGAGCACGGCGGCGGCGGGGTTGCGGTACGACCAGAGATGCGTCGCGGTGCGGATGTTGTCCGCAGCCGAAAGCTCAGGGAACAGGCTCGTGATCTGGTAGGTGCGCGTGACCCCGAGCGCGGCGATCGCGTGCGGCGCGCGGCCGCCGATCTCGCGGCCGCCGTAACGGATGCTGCCGCGCGTCGGTGCGAGCACGCCGGTGACGATGTTGAACAAGGTCGTCTTGCCGGCGCCGTTCGGCCCGATCAGCCCCACCACCTCGCCAGGGCTGATCGCGAAGCTGACATCATCCAGAGCGGTGAGCCCCTCGAACTGCTTGCAGACGCCCCGAAGCTCGAGAGATGCGGCCGCCACGGTCGAAGGCGTCACCCCTTCGACAGGCGGTGTCGGGCCGCAATCGGCGGCGGTGCTCCCGCTGACGGCCTGCCCGAAGACGCGACGGAAGCCCGCCGTGGCCCCGATGCGTTTCCAGATACCCGCCAGACCCTCCGGAAGGAGAGTGATGCACGCAAGCAGAATCAATCCCAGAAGCAGGTTGCGCGCCATTTCGGCGACCCGCAACAGCTCGGGGACGACGCCGAAAACAACCGATCCAACCAGCGGGCCCGCGAGCGTGCTCGTACCTCCGGCGATCAGCATGATGAAAAGAACGCCGATATAATGGAACCCGAGCTCGGTCGGGCTGACGAAACCGACATAGTGCGCGTAGAAGCCGCCGCCCAGTCCGGAAATTACGGCCCCGAGCACGAAAGCCGACATTTGATAGCGAAGGGGCGAAATGCCGACACTGGACGCGAGGTTCTCGTTCTCGCGCACCGCCAGCCACGCTCGACCGAGCGGAGAGCTGAGCAGCCGGTCGAGGACGAAGATGACGAGGCCGATCACAGCCACCACGAGCAGGCGCACCTGGGTGTCGCGGCTCAGCCATTCGACGTCGTCCGGCAACATTCTGATTGGCGGGATGAGCGGAATCCCCATGGGCCCGCGCGTGAGCTCGACCCAGTTCTGCGCGATGATGTAGATGACGTAGGCGTAAGCGATCGTGCCGACCCCGAAGTAGATCCCGCGAAGCCGGAAGGCGGGAAAGCCGATCACCGCCGAAATGAGGCCGGTGACGATCGCGCCGAAGGATATCGAGAGCGGCAGCGGCCATCCCGCATCGATTGCCAGAAGCGCCGAGGCATAGGCGCCGACACCGAAGAATACAGGAAAGCCGAAAGCGTGCTGGCCCGCATAGCCAAAAATGATATTCAAGCCGATCGTGGCGAATGCGAAAATAAGCGACGAATTGACGACGTATTGCACATAGGCGTTGGGCATCAGGGATGGAACGAGGGCGAGCGCCACGAGCGCCACGGTCCAGGCGGCGACTCTAGGCACCGGCTTTTCCCCACTTCGACAAGCCCTCGGGACGGACCATGAGAACCAGGAGCATCGTTACGAATGCAACGAGATCGACATAGCCCGTCGATATGAAACCGGCGGTCAGCCCTTCCGCCACACCGAGCATGAGGCCCGCCGAGAATATCCCGCCGACACTGCCCATGCCGCCCATGACCACGAGCGTGAAGCCCTTCAGCAAGGGAAGCTGGCCCATGGTCGGGTAGACGTTGAACATGGCGCCGAGCAGCGCGCCGGCGGCGCCGGCGAGCGCCGAGCCGAGCCCGAAGGTGATGGTCTGGATCCGGTCGGCGTCGATGCCCATGAGCAACGCGGTGTCACGGTCTCGCGCGAGCGCCCTGATCGCCATGCCGACACGCGTCCAGCGCAGAAAAGCAAAAAACGCGGCGGCTCCCAGTGTGGCCGCGAACAGAATGAACAGCCTCTGGCTGGTCAGAAAGACGGGGCCGATGACGATCGGCCAGGGCGAGAAGGGCGTCGGGATCGTCTGCGGGTCCGGACCCCACAGAAGCTCCGCCGCGTTCTGCAGAATGATGGACACCGCAAATGTCGACAGGAACACCATATAGAACGGCCGGCGCAGCAGCGGCCGCACGGTCAACCTGTCCATCAGCATGCCGACAGCGGCGGTAAGCGCCATCGCCACGCCGATGGCCGGGAAGTAGGGCAATCCGAGCGTGACCACGCTGAGGTAGCAGAAGTATCCGCCCAGCATGTAGAGCTCGCCCTGGGCCATATTGATGATCCGCAGGATGCCAAGGATCACCATCAGGCCCAGCGCCATCAGGGCATAGATGGCGCCCACCAGGAGTCCGTTGATGACCTGTTGCAGGGCGAGCTCGAGCATGATCGCTGCCAACTGTCAGCGCACGAAGTGATACTGGCCGCCCTTGAAGCGCAACACATGGGCGGCAACGCTGGCTTCGCCGTTCGCATCGAACTTCACCTGCCCTTGCGGCCCGGTGTAGCTCACGTCCGCCAGCGCCTTGCGCAAGGCGTCCGAATCGGCGCCCGGCCCGGCCGCCTTCAGGGCTTCGGCAGCCACCATCGTCGCCGTCCAGCCGAGCGAGGCGGAGTCGTCCGGCTTCTGCTTGAACATCGCCTCATATGCCTTGACGAACTCGACTGAGGCCGGATCGGTGAAGACCGGCGCCCACGCCACCGACATCTGCGTGCCCTCGAGCAACGGGCCGGCCTGCTCCGCCAGCTTTGCGTTGTAGAAATTCACACTGCTGAACAAAGGCTTCTTCAGGCCGACCTCGACCATCTGCTTGAGCACCGTCAGGCTCGCCGGCCATCTCACGTCGATGAACAGGCTGTCGGGGTTCAGCGATTTCATCTTCAGCAGAATCGCACTGAAGTCATTCTGGGTCCGCTCGTAATAATCGACATAGACCACTTTGATGCCGCCGAGCCTCTGCAAGGCATTGCTCAGCGCCTCGACGGCACTGCGGCCGTAATCGTCGTTCGGCGCCAGCATCGCGATCGTCTTGTTGCTCTTGTCCTCGATGATCGAGCGCGCAAGCGCATCGGCGATCAGATCGGCGTTCGTGCACGCGCGGAAGAAATACGGATTGCCCTGCTTCACCGCCGCGGGAGCGAACGTGAAACCGGCGATCTGCGGGACCTTGGCCTCCTTCGACACCGCCTGCGCCGCGATCGCAACCGTGCTCGGCAGGTCGATGTCGATGATCGCCGCCTTGTCCTCGTCGATCAGCCGCTTGGCGACCGCGACGGCCTCGGACGGCACGCCCTTGTGATCGCGCACGACAAGCTCGAGCTGGCGGCCACCGCCGACTCCGCCCGATTTATTGATCGTCTCGACTGCAGCCTTCATTCCCTGGACATACTGCTGGCTCAGGAAGGCGAGCGGACCGGTCATGCTCAAGCCGACGCCAAGTTTGACGGTCTCGGCGGCACTGGCAAGCGACGTGCTCGCCATCGCCGCGACTGTGGCAGCCGCCAGTCCTTTTCCAAGTGACGTAAGACTCTTCATTGGGTTCCTCCTGTTTGCTCGTCAAGCGTACCTTGCGGCATTCACTCGTTCATTCGGCTGCCGCCTGTGTGGGCGCACCCGGCTTCCAGGGCTGATAGAAGTCGGTGGGGTAGGGGTACCAGACCGAACGATATCCCTGCACGTCGATCGAAACATCGACGTCTATGACCACGGGCGAACGGAGCTCGAGCGCGTGATGCAATGCGGGCGCATAATCGGCCGCTTTCGATACATGCAATGCCGTTGCACCCATCGCCTCGGCCCACTTGACGAGGTCCGGGTTCCACAGCTCCTTGCCGGTGCTCTTGCGGTAGTCGCAGAAGGTCTCGCGGCCGTACAGCTTCAGCATCAGCTCCCGCTCGATCTGCAGGGAGCGGTTGTTCAGCACGACCCATGTCAGCGGCAGGTTCTGCTCGACGGCAGTCGCGACCGCAGTGCCGCCCATGATGAACGATCCGTCGCCGATCAGGGCGAGCGCCGGACGGTTGCCCATGGCGATGCTGGCGCCGATGATGGCCGAAGCGCTCCATCCCATGCGATGGAAGAACCCGTCGTGCGCGATGTTCGGCGACGACGCCTTGAGAAAGGCCGGCGCAAAGCTGAGCAGATGTCCGGTGTCGAAGAAGACCGGCATCTGCGGATCCTTCGCGGCAACGACCTCGGCCGTGTCATGACAGATGCGGGCGTAGTGGAGCGGCGCGAGATCGGAGTGCCGCTGATCGGCGACCGAGGCCTCCCATTTCTGACGCTCACTGTCGAGCTCGCGCAACCACTCGCTTTGCTGGGCAAGCCCCTTGGCGCTCGCCGCTGCGGTGAGAGCGGCAAGCCCGAGCCGCGCATCGCAGGTGAGCGCGACCGCGGTTGAATAGGCGCGCCCCAATTCGCCGGGGTCGATGTCGAGATGGATGAGACGCGTCTTGGCCGGGATATCGAACAGGGTCCACCCGCCCGTATCGATGTCCGTGAAATGCGTGCCGATGCCGACGACAACGTCGCACTGCCGTGCCGCCGTGTTGGCGTGCCCCGTGCCGGCGCGCCCGATGCAGCCGAGTGACAGGCGGTGTGTTTCGGGAAAGGCGCCCTTCCCCGTCGACGTGGTGGCGACAGGAATGCCGCCCGCTTCCGCGAAGGCCAGCAGCTCGTCCCTCGCCCGCGCGTTGTGCACCCCGCTGCCGACGACGATCATCGGCTTCCGCGACCGGGCGAGCATTTCGATGGCCTGCGCCACGCCCTCGGGGTCCGGCGCGGGTGGACGGCACTGCGTCCACGGCGTCGGGTCCGGGAGCTCGTCGGAAATGAGAGTGTGCTGAATGTCGAAGGGGATCTGCACGACGACAGGTCCCGGCCGGCCGGCAATCGCCGTCTGATAAGCGCGCAGAACCATGTCGATGGCATTGTCGGGACGCGTGACGATGAAGGCCTTCTTGGTAATGGGCTTGAGGACGGCCACCCAATCCTCGGGACCGCTGCGGTAGGATTCCTCCATGCCGCCGCGGTCGAACCAGTGGGTCGCGCCGGCCCCGGCCAGCACAAGAAGCGCGACCGATTCATAGAAGGCCGTCGCCACCGCCGGCACGATGTTCATGTTGCCGGGACCGACGCTGGTCGTGACCACCGGAAGCGGCGCAGCGCGGCGCATGCGCCAGTAGCCGTCGGCCATCTGCACGGCCTGGTCTTCGACGCGCGCCGGGACGCCGCGGATGTTCGTCTCGTGCACCAGAGCGTCGAGCAAGGCCCAATTGCCGTGCCCATTCACGCCAAAGACAACTTCCGTACCCATCCGCTCGAGCACTCGGGCAATCGCCTGAGCCACCGTGATCTTGGCCATTCTACTCTCCCTGCCGCGATTTCGTGTGATAGGCCCAGCGCCATTCGCTCTCTTTGCGGTATCGCTTCAGGTGCACCGTGAGCTGATAGCGATCGGCGCGATAGAGGCTGTGGGCGACTTGCAGCGGCTTGCCGCGCTGCGTGAAATAGAGCCGTTCGGCGAACATCACGGGCGAAGCGAGCGGAATGCCAAGCAGGCGTGCGGCCTCGGCATCGGCCAGTCTTGCCTGCATGTTCTGTTCCGCGGAGCCGATCTCGATTCCCAGATGCTCCTCGAGTACGCGCAAGAGCGGCTCACGCCGGAGAATGGCCGGATCGATCCGGCTGCCGATCTCGTTGGGAAGGAAGTTCACCGTGTACGCGAACGGCTGCCCGTCGAGGTGACGGTTCCGGCTCACCGTCGTGATCGTTGTGCCTGGCTCGAGATCGAGCGCAGCAAGGATCGCGGGCGGGCCGATCGTGGTCTCGATCTCGACGGAACGGACCTGGACCTTCCTGACCTGGTCGTAGAGGTCTTCCAGCAGGCCGGTGTACTTCATTGGCGCCGCACGCAGCGGCGGATTGGCGGAAACAAAGCTGCCCTTGCCGTGACGGCGATCGACGAGCCCCGCATCGACCAGTTCGCGCAAAGCTTCGCGCACCGTCCCGCGACTCACGCCGAACTCGCGGCACAGGTCGCTCTCGGAGGGCAACTGCATCAGCGGACGCAAGTGTCCCGAGCGAATCCGCCCTTCCAATACCGACATGACGCGATAGTAGAGCGGCAGCGCATTTTCGGGACGGCTGGCGGTCTGGTTGGCGCTCATCGGGCAACTCCCGATGGAAGATCCTCGCGCGGTGCCGGTGCCGTGTCGGCGAGAGCGGCGATGACTGCGAGGGCGTCCAGCGCAAGTGCGCGGGAGCCGCCATCGACCAGCGCCACGGGGTTCACGTCGAGCTCGACGAGAGCAGGACCAAGATCGATAACCAACTGCGACAGCCGAACGATGAGATCGGCCATGCTCGCAATTCCCGCGGTGCCGATGCGAGCGCTGAATTCCCGGCGTTCGAGCCAGGAGGCGGCCATGGCCGGGTCGAGAGTCGGGAGCATGAACTCGATTGCCTGTTCCTGCTCGACCTGACCGCCGCCGCGCCCGCACGCGATGACGGGTCCGAAAGCGCGGTCGCAGACCACGCCGACGAAGACCTCGTACTCCGGTTTGACCATCGCCTGCACGAGTATGCCGTCGAGTTTCTCGCGGTATCTCGGCTCGAGCGCCGAAAGCAGACGCGAATAGCTTTCTGCGACAGCTTGCTCGTCGGCGAGGCCCAGCTCCAGCGCGCCGATCCGAGCACGGTGCGGCACCAGCGGGGATTGGACCTTGAGAGCGACGGGAAAGCCGATGCGTCGCGCGGCCGCAACGGCTTGCTCGCAGGTTTGCGCGAGGGTCTCGGGCGGCGATTGAATGCCATAAAGGTCGAGCAGCCGACGGACGCTCCATTCGCTCTGCACGCCGGCCATTCCCGCGATCATGGATCGCGTGTCGGCCGCGATTGCCGACGCCGCGCCCGGATCCGTGGCGATGGCATGCGGCTTCAATTGCAGCAGACGCAAAGCACTGGCGGCAAACTCGGGCCGCTCGAAAACGGCTATCCCGTTCTCGCGAAGCTGCTGGCGCCAACTCGCGGCGAGACTGCCCGCCGGCCAGACGACCGCGGCCGGATGCGAGGCGCCCTCGATCGATCGTATCACCTCGGGGACGACCTGCTCCGCCTGCTCACCGGCAACCATGGTCAAGGCCAGCACGACGCAATCGAAGGCCGGATCGGAAAGCATCGCGGCGAGGCCGGTGCGAAAGATCTGCGGTCCCTGGCCGGCACCGACGTCGAGCGGATTGGATATGCTCGCTGTTGCCGGAAGCGTATCGCGCAGCTTGGCCATCGTTGCCGCCGACGGCGCGGGAATGCTGAGCCGGGCGGCTTCGAGCGCATCCGCGACCATGATCGCGGCGCCACCCGAGGAAGACACGATGCCGACCGACTTGCCGGCAGGCGGCCTCAGCGCAGTGCAGGCGGCGGCGACCTCCAAGAGCTCGTCCTGCGAGCCGGCTTGCAGCACGCCGAGGTCACGGCACAGCGACGCGAAGACCCGCTCGTCACCGGCGAGCGCCCCGGTGTGCGAAACAGCCGCCGCACGGCCGCTCTCGGAGCCGCCGATGCGCCACACCACCAGCCGCTTGCCGGCGGCATGCAGTTTCTCCACCGCGCGCACGAAGCGTGCACCGTCGCCTGCGGATTCGAGTATCAAGGCGACCGCGCGGGTTGCCGGCGAAATAGCCGCCCCCTCGATCAATTCGGCGACATCGATATCGAGACCCACGCCCGGCGTCAGAAGCCTTGCGATGCCGATGCCGGAATCGACCGCGCGATTGAGCAGGCAGCCGCCCAGACCACCACTCTGAGAGATGATGGACAATCCGCCGCGGGGGATCCGGTCGAGCAGGGCGACTTGCGAGTAGGTGCAGACGACATCGCGATGCGCGTCGATGAAGCCGAGGCTGTTTGGCCCGAGAATGCGGGTGCCGCCCCGTTTCGCCACCGCCAGGATCCGCTCTCTCGTGTCGTCGTCGACGGCCGCGGTGAAGATGCAGACGAGCGGCACGCCGGCCGCCGCGCAATCGGCAACCGCGCTTTCGAGCCGCGCCGCAGATACTCCGATCATGGCGACATCGGGACGTTCCGGCAGCTCGGCGACCGAAGCATAGCAGGCGACGTCGTCGATCCGCCGATGGCGCGGGTTGACGGCGAACAGACTGCCGCGAAACCCATGCGCTTTGAGATAACGCAGCGGACGCGCCGTAACCGCGTTCGCTTCGGCTGAAGCGCCGATCACCGCCACCGATCGTGGGGTGAACAGGTCATCCGGCGCTTCGCTATTGTCCACTTGCATGGACGTCCCCTTGTCCATATTAGTAGACAAGCTACATCGTGCGCCGCCGTTGTCAACTCCTCAAGGTTCGGGAGCGCAACGCCGGGCTCGCCGTTTCGGAAGGAGTATCGGAATGGATTTCGAGCTGACGCCTGAGCAGCGCATGTTTCGCGATTCCGTGCGAAATTTCGCTGACCGCACGCTGCCCGCAGGGGCCGTCAGCAGGGCGCATCAGCAGGGCTTCCCGTGGGACGTGGCCCGGCTCCTCGCCGCGCAGGGGCTGATCGGCATCGGCTTCGCGGAGGAGAAAGGCGGACTCGGCGGCACGCTGATGGATGCGATCCTCGCCATCGAGCAGATCGCGCTGGTCTGCCCGCGCAGCTCGGACCTGGTGCATGCTTACAATTTCGGGGCCATCCGCACCTTCGTCGAATACGCATCGCCGGCCCAGCGTGAGCGCTACCTGCCAAAGCTGTTGAAAGGCGAAGCGCTGATGGCGGTCGCCATGACGGAGCCGGAGGCTGGCTCGGCCGTCACCGACCTGACAACGGCAGCGACGCCCAAGGATGACGGCTATCTCATCAACGGGACGAAATGCTTCACCACGAACAGCCTCGAGGCCGACCTCTACCTTGTCTATGTCCGCTTCGGGCCCGGAGTCGGCGGCATCGGCTCGATCATTCTCGAGCGTGATACGCCCGGTTTCACCTTCGGGCAGCCCTCCGGGTTCATGGGAGGCGATCCGTGGCGGCAGCTCTATTTCGAAGACTGCTACATCGGACGTGAGAACGTCCTGCTTGGGCCCGGCGGCTTCAAGAAGCAGATCTCCGGCTTCAATGTGGAAAGGCTCGGCAACAGCGCTCGCGCGCTGGCCATCGGACGCTACGCCTTCAATTGCGCGCGCGAGCATGCTTTGGTGCGCAAGCAGTTCGGCCGCGCACTGTGCGAGTTCCAGGGCCTGCAGTGGAAGTTCGCAGACATGGCGCTGCAGCTCGATGCGGCGCAACTTCTACTTTATCGGGCTGTCGTCAATGCCGAAGGCAGCTTGCCCTCCGCGTACGACACGGTGATGGCAAAGCTCGCCTGCAACAAGGCCGGCTTCGAGGTCGCCAACGAGGCGCTCCAGATCATGGGCGGCTCAGGCTACTCCACGGAGGTGCTCGTCGAGTATTGCGTGCGCCGAACACGGGGCTGGATGATTGCCGGCGGCTCGACCGAGATGATGAAGAACCGCATCGCCGAGCTGATTTTTGATCGGCACTTTTCGCAACGGCCGGAGAAGAGGTCTTGAACGCCACTTGCCGTGGAGCCGGCCAGGCAGCCTGACGCAACCGCCCGGACTGGCGCTGAGCGCCACGCGCCCTTTCCGTTCATGCGCTGGCCTCGAACGAGGCGAACGACGAGCCCGTGTCGTTGCCCCACTCCCAGTTGACGACGAGGCCGACACGCGTGATCCGCAAGGGCGGATCGCCGGGATAGATGTCGGCCATGGCCCTCTGCAGGACCGGCTCGCCGTCGATGAGGACCAGGAAGTTCCGGCCGTCGGACGCGAGCCTGATGCGGGACGCACGGCCCCAGTCGATCCTGTCCGAGACCATCGTCCAGATCGCGTCGTAGAGCTCCTCGAAGCCGTGCCGCTTCACGAACAGGGCGATGGACGAGCCCTGGTAGTCGTCCTCGTTCCAGATCGAGCTGATGACGTAGTTGTCGCGGTCCTGCCACAGCACGAGCCCGCAGCGGCAGCGGTGGCCCTGCCCGCGGCGCTCTCCCGACGCGGTCACGGTGACCTGAAGGTCGGCGAAACCGGGCTGCTCCCATGGCAGCGTGTAGATGGTGCGGCCCGGGTTCGGTTTTTCGAGGCTGGCCCGGACCCGGGCCCGCCCTGCCCCATCCAAATCCAGGTGGCCCGACCCGAGCGTCCTCTCCCATCGGCCCGCGCCGACGTCCGGCGCACGGCCCGAGAGATCGCCGGCCGCCCCCTGGAACGCGTCGGCCAGGCAGGAGCGCGAGCCGAGCCGCCGCCACGGCGGATGGAAGCGCACGCCCTCGGGGATCGGCACCTGCCGCGGGTGAGCCTCGAAGTCGCGCATCCGCGTGCCGCCGACCGGGTCGAGCAGCACTCCGACGCCGGACGCATCCGCAAACGTCATGTCCTCTAACCAAGCATCAAAGAGCCGCTCGCCGTCGATGTAGATGCCGAGCTGCTCCCCGGTGTCGAGGATCTGCACGGCATGGACCGCGCCCGGTGCGAGGCGGCGTTTCGCATCCCGCGCCACCTCGACCCCGGCGCCGTTCTCGACGCGGTGCAAGGTGCAGCCGGCGCAGGTCACCTGGAAGAGCCAGAGGTTCGCCGCATCATGGACGCGCCAGGCGAGACCGGCGGCGGTGGGGCCGTCCCCCGCCTCGACGATGACGTGAAGGAGCCCGGACGGCTTGCCGGCATCGCGCACCGCCAGGCCAGGGCGTTCCGGCAGGAAGCGCCAGCCCGAGCCGAGCCCCGCCAGACCGGCCGGTCCGAGGGGGTCGAAGACATGCGCCGTCGAGAACGGATCCGCGAGCTCCGGCACCCGTTCGATATGCACGCTATGCACGCGCGTATCGACGCGGAAGCCGATCTGGCCCAGCGCGCACTGGTGAATCCCGGCGTAAAGCTTCTCCTCGGCGTTTGAAGTGTCGATGGCGATCGGACGCATGTTGGGGATCGCGCCGAGGCCATGCGCGCCGTCCATGGCCGCCGCGTAGTAGACGGCTCCCCGCCTGCGCAGGACCACGACATAGAGAATTTGCAGGTTCTGCATCCTGCGGAATGCGGCGAGGCACCGGCCCGCCGCCCTCACCCAGAGCTCGCCATTGTCGCCCAGCGCCGCATGGACGATGAAGCCGCACCCGTCGTTGAGCGGGTCGGCCGGGGATTCGGACGTGAACCATCCAACCGCGAGGTTCTCGTTGTGCAGCGGCAGCCGGTAGGCGCGCTTCGTGCTGCGGAGCCACCACAGCAGGCGGCGCAGCGTGCCTTTTCTGCGCGGGCCCTTGGCCCAGGCGATGGCGCGGGTGACGACCGGGTCGACGTGAGGCCCCACCGCCCACTGCCAGTAGCGCTTCACGATGTGCTCAGGGATCGGGCCGCCCTGGGAGGTGTTGTGGCCGTTGGTGACTGCGACGGCGAGGACCAGCCCCGGCGTCCGCTCGAACGGGCCGTAGGCGAGCCCCTGGCGGCCCCATCCGGGGGTGACCACCGGCTCGAAGCGCGCGGCGCCGTTGTCGATCCCGATCCGGCGCTCGGCGTCGCTGCCGCGTCTGATCGCGCCGTTGGCCGTTTTTGTCCCGACCACAGTCCCCGGAGCACAATCTTCCGAGAACGTATCGATCACGCGTGCCGCTTCGCGTGCGGTCGGACCTGAACGCGATTTCGACATGCTGGCAGCAGTGGACCTCGAATGAGGGGTTCGAGGCAGAATGATGCCATCAATGGCGCAGCGGCGCGCCTACCTCAATGGTGAGCCTCCCGCGTGGCGTGGCACGGAGCCATACTGGATCATGATCGGTTTCCGGCAGGCGGCGGCGACTGCGATCGATGCTCTGCTCATACGGCGGCTGGCTCCGCTCGCCGCGGGCGACTGGCGCGCATCCGCTGTCCTGTTCGCGCCCCATCCCGACGACGAGACGCTCGGCTGTGGCGGCCTCGTCGCCAAGAAGATCGCAGCCGGCGCGGACGTCCGCTTCGTTTTCGTCACCGACGGGTCGGCCTCCCATGCTGGTCACGCCGCAGCCGGCCGGCTGCGGGAGAGGCGGGAGGATGAAGCCCGGGCCGCGGTCTCACGCCTGGGTGCCGATGCGGGCCGTGCTACATTCCTGCGGCTCCCGGACGGTCGCGCCCGGGAGCACATCCCGGAGATCGCAGCCGCCGCAGCATCGCTACTGGCCATCTGGCAACCCGAGTGCGTGCTCATCCCGCACCGGCTCGACCCCACCCCGGATCATGTTGCCGTGCATGCGGGGGTGAGCGCCGCGTTGCGAGACCATGGGCAGACGGTCGTCGTGCTCGAATACCCGATCTGGCTCTGGTACCACTGGCCCTGGGTGCGTCTGCGCAGCAGCGTGCCCGGCTTGACGGCGGCGGCGATCCGCCAGACGCTGACGTCGGCAGCGGGCCTGCGGCTGCTGTCGGCATTCAACGCCATGGCATTCGTCGCAGACGCATCCGAGGCGAAGTGCGCCGCGCTCGCCGCCCACGCCTCGCAGATGTCGAAACCTGCGGATAATCCGAACTGGGTAACCTTGCCGGATCTCTCGGACGGCGATTTCGTCAGGCGGCTCCTCGCCGATCACGAGCTGTTCCTGCGCCGCGTCGTCAACCCTCGAGGCTGACCGGCGGCCGCTCAGGCGGGGCGATGGAAATCAGCAGATGCGGCCGGCATAACCATACGCGCTGACGATTTGCGCGCCGCCATCGCCGCTTCATGCAGCTCGCGAGTGAGCGCGGCGATGCGCGGCCAGGCGTAGCGTCTCGCGACCTCGGCCGCCCCGGCCTGTCCCATGTGCAGCCGCCGAGGCTCGTCCTCGATGAGATCGAGGATGGCCTCGGCGAGCCCGGCAGGGTCGTTCCTGTCGACGAGAACCCCGCCGCCGGTCGCCTCGATGACCTCGACCATTCCGCCGACGCGGGTCGCGACGACGGGGGTGCCCATGGCGAGCGCTTCGACGAGGCTCATGCCGAACGACTCGCTGAGCGACGGGTTCACCACGACGGCGGCTTCCGCGTACCGCGCCAGCAGGCGCTCGTGCGGCTCATAGTCGATGAACTGCACGCTGCCGGCGACGCCTGACGGCAGCATTGCCCGCAGCGCGCGCGCGTAGCTGCCGCGCCAGGCGCTGCCGCCGCGGTAGAAACGCGCCAGCGCCCGCACGTGTCGATCGCTGCTGAGGTCAACGAGAAGCTCGCGCGGCGTCTCGGCTTCCGGGCCGACGATGTGGAGCCGCGCGGCGGGCCGTGCGGCAACGACCCTCGGCCAGGCCGCGAGGAGCGTGTGCAGGCCCTTCTCCGGAGTGATACGGCCGACGAACAGCACGGAGTCGGGCTCGATCCGCCTGCCGAGGGGGGCCGGGTTCACGGCCGGCGCGCCGTTCGGGAGCACAGCGAACGGGGCATCGATGTCCGGGAAGCGGGCGCGGGCCGCATTGACGATGTGTGCCGAGCATCCGACCACGAGATCCGCGGCGGCGAGCGCGTGCTTCAACCCTCTTCGGTCGAGGTCGACGAGCCAATCGCAATGCATGTGCAGCACGATCGCCGCGCCGGGCGCGGCCCGCCGGATCGCCGGCAGGTGCCAGGGGAGATTCTGGACATGGATGACGTCAGGCTCGAGCCTGCGGAGCTGCCGGGCAACCTGGATCAGGTACTCGATCGAGTAGAAGCTTCGGGCGAAAAGGGGTTGAGCGTGCGGGAGAGCACTGCGCCAGACTCGCGACAGCCTCGCCCAGGCGCCCGGCGGCGCGCACGTGACGAGCCGGATCTCGACGCCGTCGAGGTCGACGCATAAGGCATGGCCGCGCGGTCGCCGCGCCAGCACGACCGGCCTCGAGCCCAACCGCCGCGCGACCTCGTAGGTCCAGATGCCGACCGAATTCTGCTGCGGCGGCACGACCTGGTCGAAGGGCTGGGATACGAATGCGACTTTCATTCCCCATCCACGGATTCGGGCGGTAGCGACGGTTCAGCCCCGAAATCGATTCAGTATGTCCCGCGCCATCCCGAGCTCGCGGCGCGCGACGATGAATGCCGTCCCGGTGTAGACGACGATGCCGATCAGGATCGCAACGGCGATGCTGACGCCCGGCGGAACAGCTCCAGATGCCACAAGGCGCCAGCCCGTGACGGCGAGCGCCATCAGCGCCGTCGCGAGGGCCAGCCGGGGGTAGGCGGCGAGCGGCCGCATCACCGCCACGCCGGCAAGCCGCCGCATGAGGATGAGGAACACCGGCAGCAGCAGGAGATTGCACGTCACGATCGCCGCCATCGCCGCCTCGATGCCGAACGGCGCAGCACCCACGAGCAGGACGGCGGCCAGCGGGGTGTAGGCGACATTCAGAACGAAGATGAGAGCGGAATGCCCGAGCGCCAGCGCGGTGTTGGCGGCGATCCCGTCGATCGTCCGCACGAGGCCGAGCAGCATCAGGATCTGGATCGCCGGCACGCCGGAGATCCATTGCTCGCCCAGGACCAGCGGGACGAGACCGGGCGCGACGAGGGCCAGTCCCGCGAACGCGGGCACACCGACCAGCGCCGCCATCCTCACCGAGCTATCGAAGAAGCGGTCGATCCGCTCCGGATCGTTCTGCAACCGCGCGACCGACGCCATGGCGATCCCCGAAATCGGGTAGAGCAGCACGTTGCTGAGCAGCTCCAGCGGCTTTCGGGCGAGCGTGTAGATGCCCACGGAGGCGGAGCCGAGATAGAGCCCGAGCACCGTCTTCGGCAGCTCGTCGTTGACGAACGACCACAACGAGAACCCGACGATCGGCCCTGCGAACCCGAACAGGTCGCGGCAGTGCGAAGCCGAGAACCGCAGGCGCGGACGCCACTTGCCGGCGGCGAGCAGCACGAGCGCCTCGGTCGCGGACTTGACGACCTGGATCGCGACGAGGCTCCAGACGCCATAGCCGGCAAACGCCATGCCCAGGCCGACCGCGCCGCCGAGCGCGATGCCGATCAGCGTGCGCAGCGCGAGCAGCCGGAACTCGAGCTGACGCTTGAGGACTGCGGCCGGAACCGCCGCCAGCGCCTGCATGACGATGACCAGGCTGGTCCAGCGCACGAGCTCGGCGAGAAGCGGCTCGCCGAATGCTTCTGCGACGAGGCCGGCGGCCAACCAGACCGCGGCCGTCAGCAGGACGCCGGCGGCCGCCAGGAGCCAGAAGGCGGAATCGAGATGCAGCGGGTCGATCTCGACGCGCTGGACGAGGGCGTCCGGGATGCCCTTCTTCACCACGACGCCGAGAATGACCGGCGCCACCATGGCGAGCACGGCGAGGCCGAGCGCCTGCGGACCGATGAGGCGCGCCAGAATGATGAAGACCGCGAACTGCGCCGCCTGCTCGCCCCACGTCTCGAGCGCAGTCCAGATGGCGCCCCTGATGATCTTCTGACCGATCGCCGGGGCCGGAGCTGCGCCCTGCCCGAAAGTCCGTGGAGGCGCGAATATCGGGCCCGGCGCGGGGATCTGCTGTTGCCGGACAGGGCTCATTCCCGGCCGTCGCCGCGCATCGAGCCTATTGCTTCCTGCCAATCGCGAGCTCGCTCCATGAGTGCCGCAGACCCTCGGCCGGAGATGCCGCGCCCGCGGCGTGATCATCGCTGCCCGCGGCGGTCGGCCAGGCCGCCGACCGGATCCCCGTCTGCAATGCGTCGGACACGGCCACACCGGAGAGCGCGTCGGTCTCGACGAGCACGTTGAGAACATCGCCAGGCAGCATCGGAGTGTTCTCGTCTGCGGCCACCTGCACCGGCGGCCCGCCGTCCGACCGGCGTGTGATGACGAAACTGGTCCTGAAGCCGATGGACGCCTGCGGCCGGCCTGCCGGACCCGATGTGCTCGCGCCGCTCGCCTCGGCCAGCAGCGCAACCGCGGTGCTGATCCGCAACTGCGACAGGTCGATGCCGGCTTCGGTCGTCTGCAGCTCGGTGGTGATGGTTGCGCGCAGGTCCGCACGCGCCGCCACCATGTCGCGATCCGCCTTGCTGAGCTCCTGCTTCACGCGCAGCGCAGCCGCATCGAGATCGAGCAGCCTCGCCTCATGCTCCGCAATCGCCTGCTGTGTGCTCACCCGGCGCGAGTTCACGACCAGATTGCGCTCCAGCAGCTTGGCGATGTTGTCGCGCTCCTCGCGTGCGAGCCCCAGGGTCTCGCGCTGCCACTGGGTCTTGCTCTCGAGCGAGACGAGCTCGTTCTTCAGCAGCCTCTGAAGCTCGCGCAGCGCCGCCAGCCGGGAGGCGAGGCCTTTCATGCGCGCATGCTTGATGCGCTCCTCGTCGCGGACCAGCCGGCCCGTGTCCTCGTTCGCGGCAAGCTCCGTCGGGATGACCAACGGGGCCGAGCTGCCGCCGATGTCCTCGCTGTCGACATCGCGCAGCTCCGCCGACAGACGGACGCGGCGGACCAGGAGACGGTGCAGCTCGAGCTGTGCGTTCTCGAGCGCGCTCCTGGCATTGATGCGGTCCCGCTCGCGCGACGCGCCCGCGCTTGCATCCCGGTAGAGGCCGCCCGCGATCGCCAGCGCCTTGATCGTCGTCAGCTCCGGGCGAAAGGCATATTCGCCGGGGCGCTCGACCTGGCCGACGACGTAGAACGGCCGGTACTCGAGGATCTCGACGGAGGCGTCGGGCTCGGCCGGCAGCCCCGCCCGCTGTTTCAGGCGGGTTTCAATCACCGTCGCCAGCTCGTCCGTCCTCAGGCCTTGCGCGCGGATCGAGCCGAGCATCGGCATGGAGATCGTTCCGGATGCGCCGACCGAGTAGGTGCCGTTGAGCGCCGTCCATTCCTGGTAGTTGCCGGCGCCGGGAAGCCAGTGGAGCACGCTGATGCGCAGCTTGTCCTGCGGCGCCAGCAGGTAGTCGCTCGCGCTGCGGTCGGCAGCGACGGCCACGCTCGCGGCCTGGATCAGGCCGATGACCAGACCCAGGGAGGAAACCGGAATTGCGCGGTAGAACACCATGGATTCTCGATTGCAGCGCCGAGCAGCAACTCGAACGGTTCGAAGCCTAGCTGCGTCGATGCCGTCGCTCAACGCAGCCTAAATCCAGTGCCGGTGCGCGAATGCGCCGGATGGGAGTAGGCGCCATACGTCGAACGGGGTAGTGCGCCGCATCACGGTCGTGACGCCGTGGCGGCGTCGCGGCTCCACACCTTCACGTAATCGACGAGCATGAATGACGGGTTCGGCGCCTTGTCGATTGGCCAGCCGGAGCCCATTGCGAGATTGAGCATCACGAACATTGGCTGGTGGTAGCGGGGCGGACATGCGGTCCTCCAGACCTCCCTGCGGTTGAAATAGATGCGGATCGAGTCGGGCTCGATCAGCACGCCGAACGAATTGAAGCCTTCAGACAGCGAGCCGGCGGGCACCGTCGTAATATGGCTCGCACTCTCGTTCCTGCTGCCGTCCTTGCGGTCCCAGACATGCACCGAGGAGGAGAATCGGTAGGGCATGTGGCCGTGATGCTCGAGAACATCGAGCTCGGACGTATGGGTCCGGCGATCCACGCCGACGAGCCAGAACGCCGGCCACAGTCCATCTCCGGCCGGGAGCTTCGCGCGCATCTCGAAATACCCGAACTTCTGGGCGAACCCCTGAAACTTGCGGTTGACGGAAGCAAGCAGGCCGGACCGCCACCTCCCGTCCGCGCCCTTTCGTGCTTCGATGCTCAGAATTCCGTGCTCGGTCTTGAAGGGGAAGCCCGGCGACGGATCGGTGAACTTGGCGTCCCCGAAATCTCCTGCCCACGGCGTGTGCGCGATCCAGCGGGTGCCTGGTCCCCAGGGCGAGACATCGAGGCTGTCGAACTCCTCGTCGAAAGTCAGCCGATAGCCGGAGAGGTCGAGGTCCTGCGCCTCGCCGGCACAGGCTGCGGCTGGCCAGAAGGCCGTTGCCACGACAAGCAGCAGAGCTGTTGCCTGGCGGGCTGCATGAAGAATCTGGGGCATCATCGTTCTCCGTTTCCGCGTGGTCCTCCCCCTCACGAAGCCTTCGCTCCGATCCCGCAAGCTCCTGCCGCCGGCGAGCCCGCCGCATCGAGGAGCGCCGCGTAGATGCCCAGCAGGCTGTCCGTCCATTGCTCCGGCGTCGGCGCCAGCCGCCGCGCCCGTGCGTACGCGGCAGCGCTCATCCCGGCCACCAGGCGATCGTCGCGCGCCAGCCGCGTCAGCAGCATCGACATCGCGTCGATGTCGCCGGGGTCGCACACGAGCCCGAAACCGCCCTCGGCGATCTCCTCGGCCATGAGCGCGTTGCGCGAGACGGCGACCGGCAGTCCGCTCATCACTGCTTCCAGGCCGGCGATGCCGAACGTCTCGCGCGATCGGGTGGGCACGATGACCGCTCGCGCCTCGCGGCAGAGGCGCGCGATCTCGCCGCGGCTGCGCCAGCCGCTGAGCTCCACCTCGGGATGCTCGCGCGCCAGCCGTGCGGCGAGCGGCCCGGCGCCGATCATGCGCAATGGCACCCCCGCCCTGCGTGCCGCACGCGCCAGGAGGTCGGCGCCCTTGTCCTCGTCGAGACGGCCGACGTATAGGAACAGGCGGTTGCGCTCGGCCTCGACCCGCCGGCTGCACCAGGGCTCGACCGGATTGCGCAGGACGCCGAACCTGGCTCCGCCGAGCCCGCCCCGTCGGAAAAGCGGGATCATCGCCTCGTGCACGACAAGAACGCGCCCGGCCTCGGATGCGTCGAGCATCGCATGGCGGATGCCGAGCCGCGCCGCGCGCCAGAGCTTGTGCGCGTAGTTGCGCCGGTCGCAATGCCGCGCGAGGCACGAGGCGCCGAGAGGCCGCAAGGCGCACGGCTCGCCGCGCCGGAAATCGAAATAGCCCCCGTTGGGACAGGAGAGGAAGAAATCGTGCGCGTGCAGGACGAGACGCGCCGCGACCGGGCGCAGCGCGCCGAAGACGGCGGGCGACAGGATCTTCGACCAGCCATGCAGGTGGTAGACCGTCGCCGGCGTGTCGTGGCGCGCGATCCAATCGGCCAGCACGCGCGCGGCTTTGGCGTTGAACAGCCCGCGGGCCATGCCCGCCAGCGGCGCGCCGTCCAGGATGTGGGGGCTGCCGACCGCAGCAACGCTGTCGGCCAGGTCTGACGAGCCCGGGCCCGACGGCTCGTCGCCCGTGACCAGCGTGACGAACAGTCCGCGGGAGCGGAGCGCACCGATGCTGGCCAGCGCGATTCCCGTGGCGCCGCCGCGCACGGCGGAGAGGTCGTTGATGACGACGACGCGATCGGGAGCCGGAGGCGCGCGAGCCTCCGCGACCCCTGTCTCACCCTGCATGACATCGCCGGGACAGGACATCACAGGGAGGCCGCGCGAAGAGGATCGAGCCGGCCGCGCAAGAGGTCGCCGATCGCCCGCAGGTTGCCGGCGAGCCGCCCGCGGCGGTCGACCCAGGCCTCGGGCCGGATGCTGCGAAAGCTGTTGGCGGCGATATTGCGGCTCATGAGGTAGAGCCCGCGTCGCCAGCGGCAGGTCCCCTTGCGTGCGAGATAGATCGGGTTGGCAACCTGCGAGTAGCCGACGCGCCGGCCGGGTTGCCGCCCCGACTTGACGCCGAGATGCACGCCGCGCGCCGCAGGCGTCCTGACGATACGGCCGAACGACGAGAGCCGATGGCCGAAGTCCACGTCCTCGAGCCAGGCGTAGAGCGGCAGGTTCTCGTCGAAGCCCAGCCCGTGCCGGCGGATGATGTCGAGGCGCGCGCTCATGTTGCAGCCGTAGCCGTCGGCGACATCGACGAGATCCGTGCCGGCGCGCCATTCCTCGGGCACGGCCAAAACCGCATCGGCCTCGGCAAACGTCAGTCCCGGTCCCGTCGCACCGTCCCGCAGCACGGTCCCGGTCGTCATGACGACGTCCGGGTTGGCGGCCATGACCGCCTCGACGGCCGCGAGATACTGCGGGCAGGGGATGAAGTCGTCATCGAAGAAGACGACCACGTCGCAGCTCCCGCAGTGGCGCAGAATGGCGTTTCGCTGGTGGGAGGAGCCGGGCGGCGAAAGGAGGGGCACGACGCGGGGAAACGCCTCGGGGATGCGCTCGAGATCACACGGCCCGGCCGCGCTGACGAGGATTGCATCGGGCGCCCGCGACTGCAGCTCGAGACGCGCCAGCATCGCGGCGAGAATGGCCGGCCGGCCGGACGTCGCAATGCCGACGGCGATTCGAAGGGTCATATCGCCACCCACTTGTTGAGGACGACACCGATGACCCTCGCGCCGGTGCCCTGCATGGCGGCGATCTGGCTCTTGAGGTCGGGCAGTTGAGTGACGCCGTGCTCGGCGACGACGACGACCGCGTCGAGCAGCGAGCCGATCAGGGACGCGTCGGCGGAGCGCGACAGCGGCGGCAAGTCGACCAGCACCGTGTCGAACCCCTCGCTCAGTTGCGGGAGCTTGAGGCTGGAGGCCGGCGAGCCGAGCAGCTCGCCCGGGCTTACGGGCAGACTGGCGCGGCCGTTAGCCAGCACGAATAGTCCCGGAGTCTGCTGCGCTACCAGCGAGTCCTGCCGCACCCGCCCGGTTAGGATGGTCTCGCTCAGTCCGCCACACGCGTTCGGCGCCAGGAGCCGGCTCACATCCGCGTCGCCCGCGCAGGCGTCGACCAGCAGCGTCCGGCGCCCGGCCATGGCATACCTCCCGGCCAGCAGCATGGCGAGACTGCTCGCGCCGGCGCCCTTGTCGACTCCGACGAGGCCGATCGAACGGCCGGTGGAGGAGACGCACGCGTCGATGGCGGTCTTGATCTGGAGCAGTTGCAGCAGGTGGTGGCTTTCGACCCGCCAGCTCACCGCCGGAAGCGGCGGCGGCGCAGACGACAGCCTGAACCTGGGCTTCCGGGCGGCGCCGGCGAACATCGACTTCGGCATCGACGTTCGCCGGGACCGGGGCGGGAAGCGGTCGAGCGCGCCGAGGCATGCCAGCCCGTCGGCGGAGAGGGATTCCGGTGAGCGGACGCGACGGTCGAGCGCAAGCTGAAGAAGCGCGATCAATGCGCTGAGGAAGGCGCCCGCCGTTCCCGCGAAGGCCAGGACGATGCGTGTGTTCGGCTGCATCGTGACCCGGGAGGGCGTCGCCGGGGAGACCATCCGTGCATCGCCGACCGGATAGGAGACCCGCTGCTGCATGTCGGTGACCTGGGACAGCAGCGTCTCGTACATCCGCCTGTACGTCTGGGCGATGCTCTCGAGCTCGGCGAGCCGCACCGGATACTCCGCCGCGAGCCCGCCTCCTCCCTTCAGCTTGAACAGCTCCACCTCGCGTGTCGCCTCGAAGGCCTGCTTGCGCAGCTCCTCCAGCCGGGCTTTGAGCCACTCGCTGCGGTTGAGCGCCGCCTGCGACTTCTGCTCGAGGTCGAGGCCGATATACCGTCTCGCCACGGTATTGGCGATGAGCGCCGCCTTGACGGGATCGCCTGCCCGGAACGACACCTCCAGGACCGACGACAGCCCCACCCGGCGCACCGCCAAGTCACGGAGGAAACCGGGAACGACGAGCTCGGGATCGAGCGCCGGCGCACCGGGGCCCATCCGCTCCGCGCCGACGGACGGCGCGCCGGCGAGCGACAGGATCGCCGCCCGCAGCCGGGCCGACAGCGACGGAGGCGCCGTGAACTCCGTATCATTGGTCAGTCCCAGCTTCTCGATCACCTGGCGTGCAACGTTCGCGGACTTGAGGATCTCGACCTGACTTTCGATGCGCGTGCTCATCTCCACGCTCGATTCGAGCCACCGCGATTGCTGCGTCAGAGTGGGTGAAGTGCTCGGGTCGTACAGCACGACGGCGGTCGCCATGAAGGTCCGCGGCGTCATCAGGATGTAGGCGTAACCGAGCGCGACCGCGATCAAGGTCGCGGCCAGGACGCGCCGCCATGCGAAGCGCACGAAACGCGCTATCTCGTGCGGGCCGAGGGAGCCGGCGGCCACATCGTCGTGCAGGCTCGGCTTGATATTGATCATGTCCATGCGGTCGTGTCCGGCCCCCAGGATGGATTTCTCCAATGCCGATGTTCGGCTCCTCGTGCGGCGCCGACCGGAGTGGCGCCCTGGCGCCGCTGGCGGCAAGCCACCTCCACATGCAACCCGGATGCCCCGCGGCACGCACCGGTGCGGCACCGATCCGCGACCCTTTCCTGTTTCGAGGCGGCGCAGACGATTGCGGCGGGGACGAAGAACAGGAGCCCGAGATCGACGCTGGCCCCGGTGAGGCCCGCCGAGATCAGCAGGACGAGGCAGGCCCAGGCCGCGGCCCGGCTGGATGCATCCGTCATCCGGTCCCGCGCCCGTCCGGCGAGCGAAGTGATCCCGCTTGCGAGGAAAAGCACGATGAAGGCCAGCCCGGCGAGACCCGTGTTGGCCAGCGTGGCTACGACGAAGCTCGAGGTCCGAACGCTGCCGACGCCTGCTCCGAGCATCGCGGTCTCGAAGAAGACACGCAGGCCATGCTCGTTCCACAGCGACCGCTCGATGCCCGACTGGGTGTTGAGCTTGTCGAAGATCAACCTTTCCGCCAGATCCGTCAGCGCGTTCCAATGCGTGGGCATCAGCAGCAGCGCGAGCACGGCCAGCAACGCTGCCACCGGCGTGAGGAGCGCGACTGCCACGTCGCGTCGCGAGCCCGAGCCCATGGCGAGGGCTGCCGAGCATCGCAGCAGCACGAGCCCTCCATAGATCGCCAGCCCGACATAGGTTGCCGACGACGTGCACGCGACGACCGCCAGCAGCGACAGCAGGGCGATAGGGCCGGCGCTCTGTGCATGGGTGCCGCGCAGCCACAGCTCGAAGGAGAACGCGAAGTAGACGAGCGTCACTCCTCCGAATGCCGATGTCTCGGGAAACGAGCCGACGATGCGTGCGAGGCCCAGGACATCGGTTCCGGCCAGCATCCCGTAATTGGCGTTCCGGATGACCGCAAGCAGCTCGCCCATGCCCAGCGCGTTGGTCGCGACGTCGAGAGCCGCGAAGCCGAGGTTGGCGGCGGCGGCGAGCAGGATGGCGTGCACGACGACCCGAAGTGCGACGCCCGCGTGGACGACGACTGCGGCAAACAGGGCGAGATCGCCGGCAAGATACAGCGCCTGCGTCACGTTCCCGGCGCGCGGCGCCAGCGGCGACATCACGATTCCGCTGCCGTGCCCCGCCTCGCGCGCGATCGAGAAGACCTCGACGCCTCCCATGAACAGCCGCGGCATGAAAACGGCCGAGATGAGGCCGTAGGCGACGAACAGGGCCAGCCAGAAGCCGGGCGCCGGCAACAACAGGGTGCGCAGGAGCCGCCCGAGTCCGAACTGCCTGACGGTCGCCAGCACGTAGAACGGCATCAGCAGATGCGCGGGCAGGATGCTGGCGCCGCCGAGCGACGGCAGCTTGATGGCCGCGGCGGCGCCGAGCAGGCTGGCGAGCATCAGCAGGAGGATGCCGAGGTCGGGCCCCTTGCGCAGGACCATGAGGCCCGCGAGAATCGTGATGATGCCGACCGGCTCGAGGCTCATCCCGCGCCTCCGCCAGAGACAGCAGACAATTGAAGTGCCCCGACCGCTGGCGACGGGACTCTCACCGCGCCGGCCAGAGCTGCGAGGAGACCGTCGATGCCGGCTTCGGTCTCGGCCACCACGCGCGCGTGCGCCTCGGCGGCTATGCCTTCGGACAAGGCCCTGGCCACGAGCCTTTCGATGTTGCCCGCGGTTGCATCGTCGAATGAAACCAGGCGGTCGGCCATTCCAACCGAGGCGAGGAAAGAGGCCAGCTTGTCGTCCCAGCGCAGGCCGATCATGGGCACGCGATACGCGAACGCCAGGATCGCGGCATGGAGTCGATGTGCAACAATGGCATCGCAATCCGCGATCAGCCTGGCGAGCGCCTGCGGCCGCTCCTGTCGCGCCGCCAACCGGATCGTCGCGCCCGCTCCGCCGGACGGTCCCAGGCGGCGGCCCACGGCGGCCAGCAGGAGCTCGTCCTCGGCGGCGCCGTTCGTGAAGCAGACCACCTCCAGCCCCGACGCGGCAAGCCGGAGGGCGACGTCGGCATAGCGCCTCGCCGCAACCTCGACAGAGTGCGTCTCGCGCCGGCTCGAATGGTGGGCCAGGACTGCAGGATGCGTTATGCCGAGACCGACGCGCGGCCGCCCGTTGCCGGCGCGGGCCGGCATCGGCCAGAGGCTGGCGGCCAGCAGGGCGGGATCGCGGCAGACTGCTGCATCACAGCCCAGCTCGCGAAGCACGAGGCGTGAGGACTCGTCACGCACAGCCGCGTAGGCGAGCCGGTCGGACCCGACGAGGCGACGGAACAGGTGACGGCCGCGCCGGCGCCGCAGCGGCGCGGCGCCCACGGCGAACAGGGCCACCGGCAATCCGCGGCGGCGGCATTCGTCGGCCGCCGCGGCGAGCTTGATCGGGAAGTTGAGGTCGGCATCCTGGATGAGCTGGCCGCCGCCGAAAATCACGACATCGGCCGCTTGCAGCTTTGCGCGCCAGAATGGCCGCAAGCGCCTGCGCACGCGCCAGCCCAGCACCAGGGCGACTCCCGCATCGCCGAGCCAGCCCGGAATGCGCTGCAGTAGCCCGAGCAGGAATGCGCGGCGCCTGCCTCCCGACGATCGCGGTCTTTCCTGCCGGCCTGCGAGGTCGATCGAAAGCGCGCGGTGCACACCCCGCTCCCGCAACGCATGCTCGAGGCACTCCGCAATGGCCCCGTCACCGAGGTTCGGGCTGTACTTGAGGTTGAAGATGCAAACTCTCATCTTGCTTCCGGCGGTGCTACTCGGCGGCCGTTGCCGCCGCCGACGCGCTGGCATCCTCCATCATTCGAGGGCGCATGCCTGCGGCGTCCCGGGGCTGCAGCCGGGCGGCATTGGCCGTGAGCTCGGCATCGATCAGGACCCGCATCTGGCGCTGGAACCTCCGCCGGTCGAACCGGCTGGCATGGCGGCGCAGCGCGCTCGGATCGAACTTCTGCCGCTCGCATCTGTGCACGGCGTCCAGCAGCGCCTCGACGGTCTGCTCATGGAACAGGGCCCCTGTCATGCCGTCGATGACTGTCTCGAGAGCGCCGCCGCGACCATAGGCGACGACGGGGCGGCCGCTCGCCATCGCCTCGACGGGGACGATGCCGAAGTCTTCCTCGCCGGGGAACACCAGCGCGCGGCAGCGCGCATAGAAGTAGCGAAGCGCCTCGAGCGGCTGCGGCCCGAGCACCTCGACCGTCGGCCCGGCCATCCGCCGCAACTCGTCCAGCATCTCGCCGCCGCCGATGACGACGAGCCGTCTGGCGGCGGCGTTGAACGCCTGGACTGCGAGATCGGGCCGCTTGTATCGGACGAGCGCGCCGACCATGAGATGAAAGTCGCCAGCCGCGTCGTGAAGAAGAGGCATGAAGTTGTCGATGCTGACCGGCGGGTGCACGACGGCGGCGTCTCGGCGATAGTACTTGCGGATGCGGGCCGCCACGCAGCTCGAGTTGGCGACGAACCGATCCACGCGCGCCGCGGAGGAAACGTCCCAGGCGCGCAGGTAATGGGCGAATGCCGGCATCGCCATGCGTGTCACCGGGCCGGCGCCGTCCCGGTAGTCCGGGTACATGTTCCAGATGTACCGCATGGGCGAGTGGCAGTAGCAGATGTGCACGGCCTCCGGCGGCGGGATGATGCCTTTCGCCGGTCCGGACTCGCTGCTTATGATCAGGTCGTAGCCCCGCATGTCGAGCTGCTCCAGCGCGAGCGGCATCAGCGGCAGATAGGACTTGTAGGCCCTGCGCGCCCGCGGCAGGCGACCTATGAAGCTCGTTTTGATCCGGTGCCGGCGCAGCGTGGGCGAGATGGCATCGCGATCCACGACGTGCGTGAAGATGTCGGCATCGGGGAACATCTCGCACAGCGCCTCGATCACCGACTCGCCTCCCCGCATCCCCACGAGCCAGTAGTGAACGAGCGCTATCTTCATGCCGCGCCCGCCCCGCGCCGCGCACGAGCGGGGCAGCGCCATTCCGAATTGGCCCTGTTCACCGAACGAGGCGCGGAGTACTGTCCGAGCCGGTGCGGCGCGGCGGCCTTCAGGCAATCTGCTCGGTCCATGGCTTTCGACACGGCATTTGCGTCGGTCATCGCGGCGGGCGGGCTCGGTCTCCTGCTCGGACTGAAGTTCCGGGTGCCGGCACTCCTCTTCGCGACAGCGGCGTTGCTCCTCGCCTGCGTCCTCGCCGGCATGGCCTGGCACTGGCCGGCCACGGCAGTCATGGGATGGGCGGTCGCGCTCGCTGCCACGATGCAGATCTCGTATCTGATGGGCGTATCACTCGCCCATGGTGTTCTGCGCCAACGCCATGGGCGGACGGACGGCGGCGACGAGGCATAGATTCCGGCTCGCCCCGTCCAATTCATTCAACGAACCGAAGCGCCGCAACAGACGGCGATTGGGCGTAGGCGCCGCGCCGACCCCTGAGCGGCCTATCACTAATTGTCTATTCCCCACTCCACAGCGGCCACGCCTCCGGATCACAATGCCGATCCGGCTGGTCCCTGGCGGGAGGGATTTGGCGGAACTGCCGCTTTCGCTCGGCATGCAGCGAAAGGCAATCCACAGGCTGCACAGCTCCTGCCATCGGCAATATTCCGCCCGGGTAATAAGCAACCATTTACCTAATACCGGGCATCCGATTGCCTAGGCCGATGGTCCTCAAATAAGCTGATAGGACATTTACCGTCTGCTCTCTCTCGAATGATCGTTTCACAGCATGCCAGGGGAGGGGCATGCAGCCGGTAGGCGTCCATGTCCGACATGATTGCGGCCCGTGCCAAGGCCGACTTCGCAGCTCCTCCGCCTCCCGGCGTTCTCCTGATCGAGTACCGCGCATTGGTGCGGGAAGCCCTGGCGAGCACGCTCAGGGCGCAGTTGGATCGCCGGATCTGGGCCTATCCAACGATCGACGAGTGGATCGGCGCCAAGCTGGAAACAACGCTGGGCCTGGTGATCCTCAGCACGCTGGGCTGCGAGCCCGACAGCATCGACAGCGAGATCCCGCACGTCCTGGCGATGGCTGGAGGGATCCCCTGCGCGATCCTTTCCGATTGCGAGAACCCGAAAACGATCGCCAATGCCCTTCGCGTCGGCGCGAAGGGATATATCCCTACTTCCCTGCCGCTGGCTGTCTGGATCGAGGCGTTGCGACTGATACAGGCCGGAGGGGTTTACGGCCCGATTTCCGCGCTGCTGGGAAATTCCGTGCAAGAGCAGCATCGCGCCGAGCCATCGAATGGCGCGGGCGACTACAGGAGCCAGTTCACACCCCGCCAGCTCGATGTCATCGAGGCCTTGCGGCGCGGCAAATCGAACAAGCTGATCGCCTACGAGCTGCAGATGTGCGAGGGGACCGTCAAGGTCCATATCCGCAACATCATGCGCAAGCTCAAGGCCACCAACAGGACGGAAGTCGCCATCCTCGCCAACCAGTTCCTGAAATAAGCGAAAAATCCGGCATGGCGCGCCGGCACTGACGCGAGCCCCGGCGACACGGCTTAATTGGGTACCGGTCCGGGTTTTCGTTACCACTTTCATCGAGATTTCGAATGGCCCGCCGCGTCGGTACGCTTCGAGCAGCAGTCGAAGCTCTAATTGGATTCCAGTGTTTTGAATGACTCTGGTGTCATCCCGAGACCGAGATGCTCAGCTCCGATGACTTCCGCCCGAGTGCCGCTGCCGGCTCTCACTCCGGTATCGGCTCAGTCCTGGACCGCATTGACAGCAATGCTCGCCCGGACGGTCGATCGCGCAGGCTGACAGGGGTGCAGGCGAAGCGCGCGTTCGACGTTCTGGTCGCCTCCATCGTGCTCGTCCTGCTCCTGCCGCTGCTGCTGTCGGTCGCGCTGCTGATCCGGGTTACGATGGGCCGGCCCGTTCTCTTCGCGCACACGCGGCTGGGAAAAAACGGGCGCCAGTTCTCGTGCCTGAAGTTCCGCAGCATGGCGAACAATTCCGCCGAGCTGCTGGCACGACACCTCGAAAGAAGCCCTGGTGCGGCCAGGGAATGGCAGCTCAGGCAGAAGTTGAGCTGCGATCCGAGAGTGACCCGGTTGGGCCATGCGCTGAGGAAGTCGAGCATCGATGAGCTGCCGCAGCTCATCAACGTGCTGCGGGGCGAGATGAGCTGCGTCGGCCCACGGCCGATCGTCGCGTCCGAGGTCACGCATTACGGCCCCCATGCGGAGGACTACTTCCGCGTCCGGCCCGGGATCACGGGCCTCTGGCAGGTGAGCGGGCGCAGCTCCGTCAGCTACCCGGAGCGTGTGGCCCTCGACAGCCAATACGTCCGGAACTGGTCCTTCTGGCTCGATATAAAAATACTATTGAAAACCATTCCGGTCATCGCGAGACCCGATCAGGCTTCGTGAGCGGCCCGATCCGTCGGCGGTCTCCCGGTGCCGCAATCCCGCTCGCAGCAGCCCTTGCCCGCGCCGACGCAAGCGCACCCGCAATGCCGGCGACGCGATGCCGATCAGCTCGAGGCCGTACCTTGCAAGCTGGCGCGGCGTCAGCGCCCACCTCAGCAGAGGCGGCATGGTTCGATAGAGCGGCGTCATCGCCCTCTGCCGCCAGGCGACCGCCGTCAGGTGGGCGAGCAGGTTGAGGTGCTCGAGCCCGCGATACCGCCTTGCCCCGGTATCGTGCCAGAGCTGCCGGGCGCGCTTGTCCGTGGCATTGATCGACCTTTGGGAATGCTCCCGGTTGTAGAAGACGGCATCCTCGACCTTGGCAAATCGGCCGAGCAGGGCCAATTCCGCCAGCAATGCGATATCCGATCCATAGTACTTCCGATGCAAGGAGGTCCTGGCCAGAGCATCGCGCCGTATCAATCCGAAAACGGCGGCGTCGAAGCCCTGTGTCGCAAACACCAGCCCGAACCTTTGCAACGGGCAGTCGATGCCGGAAATGTCGGAAATGTCGCCGCTCTGCCACGCGATCTCCCGGCCGTTTTCGTCGATGCCCTGTTGCCGGCCATGCGCGAGCACGGCCCCGGCGTCGGCGTCGAGCGCCCGCACACACGCTGCGAGGAAGTTGGGGCTGATCATGTCATCGTGAGCGCACCACTTGAAATATTCGCCCGTCGCCAGCGAGAACCCGCGATTGAAGTTCACTGCCGCCCCCAGGTTGCGCTCGTGCCGGTAATAGCGGATGCGGTCATCCCGCGCGGCGTAATCCCGGCAGATCAGCCCCGTGTGATCTGAAGATGCGTTGTCGGTAACGATCAGCTCGAAGCCGCGATAGCTTTGAGCGAGGACTGACTGGATCGCGTGCCCGATGTAGTCGGCGCCGTTGTGAACGGGAAGGGCCAGGGAAACGCGAGGCGCCGCGCCCGTCGCAATCATACGGCCATGACCTCGGGCTCGAGCCGCAGCCGCTGCAGCTCACGACGCACCTCGGGCACGTAGATCCGATTCATGACGAGGACGATATCGGGGCGAAGCGTCGGCAGCTCCCGGGGGGCAATGACCCTGTGCCCGGTCCCCGGCGTGAACCGGCCCTGCTTGTAGGGATTGACGTCGACCACGGCGGCGACCTGATCCGACAGCCGCAGGGTCGTCAGGAACGATACCGCCTTGGAGCCGCCGCCCCAAAGCACCAGTCGGCGCCCGCCGCGTCGAGCATCGGCCGCGAAACGCGACCATCGCTCCACGAGGGCGCGCGTGTGGTCCGGGAAGCGCTCGGCCAACCGAGCCAGCTCGTCCAGGTCGCGCTCGAGCGGCAGTCTCTCCCCGGTCGGCGCAGGGGCGGGTCTCGCGTACTGGACGATATACTGGCCGTCGTAGGCGAGCTCGAGATCGGAGACTTCGAAGCGCTGCTGGCGAAAGAGACGGGCGTGCACGCCTGCGCTGAAATACGAGCAATGCTCGTAGTAAATGTCCCAGAAGGCGCCTTCGCGAAGCACGCGCTTGAAATCCGGCGTCTCGAACACGACCCAGGCGTTTTCGCCCAGGCCAGTCATTTCCCGGATATCGCGCAGGAATCCCGCGACGTCCGCGATGTGCTCGAGCGTATGCCGGCAAAGCACGACGTCGGCTGCGAGCGAACCATGGCCCGGCCCGAAACGGTCGACGATGAACTGCACCCTGCCGTTCGGAGGCAGTCGCCCGGCATCGGCGCGATAGCCGGGATCGATGCCGACGCCCGTGGCATTCCCGACCTCGCACAGCTCGATCAGGAACTCGCCCTTTCCGCAACCGATCTCGACGACGCGTTTGCCCGCAACGGCACAATTCTGCGCGATCTGCCGCGCGAGCGAGCGGGCGAAAGAATTGAAGGTGCCGGAGAAATGCTGCGACTCCTCGAACCTCGGCGAATAGGAAATCGCCGCCTCGTCGAAAATGCGATTGAACCCGAAGCCGCAGGATTCACAGATGGCCAGCTCGAGATCCCGTCTGGGGAAATCGCGGGCCGCCTCTGCAGTGTCGAGCAGAACGCAACTGTGCACCGGGATGCCGTCGGCCCGCCACAGGACGCGGGTCGCGCCAGAGCCGCAGCAGGGGCAGCGGGTGCGCGCCTCGACCGGCTGCCCGCTGGCCCGTTCCGCGGGCCGAGCTGAAGCGACGGCGGCCTCCATCATACGACGTCCAGGTTCGGGATCGGCACGATGAAGCGGCCGCCGGCCTGCCGGTAGCCGGCCTGCTGCCGCATGATCTCGTCCTTGAAGTTCCACGGCAGGATCAGGAGGTAGTCGGGCTTGTCCTCGAGCAGGCGGCCGGGGTCCTCGACGCGCAGGCCGACGCCGGGCATATACTTCCCGTGCTTATGGAAATTCCTGTCGACCACATAATCCAGCGTGCGGTCGTTCAGGCCGAGGTAGTTGAGCATGATGGTGCCCTTGGCCGCCGCGCCATAGGCGGCGATCCGCTTGCCGTCCGCCTTGATGCCGGCGATCAGGTGGCGCGCCGCCGTCCGGAATGCCCGCACGCGATCGGCGAAGCCGGTGTAATAGCCGATCTCGCCCATGCCGAGCGCGCGCTCCTCGGCCAGCAAGTCGGCAACGGCGGCGCTGCGCCGCTCGACCGGCCCGGCGTAGAGCCTCAGCGAGCCGCCATGGATCGGGAGCCGCCGGACGTCGTTGATGAACAGCCCGTGCCGCTTGAACAGCGCATCGGCGCTCGCGAGCGAAAAATAGCAGAGGTGCTCGTGATAGATCGTGTCGAACTCGCAATGGTCGATCAGATCACGAACGTAAGGGAACTCGACGCTGATCAGGCCGTCGTCCTTGAGGGCCGATCTCAATCCGGCGACGAAATCATTGGGATCGGCGGCATGCGCGACGACATTGTTGGCGATGATGAGATCCGCGCGTCGCCCCTCGGCAGCGAGCCGCTCGGCCAGCTCGCGGCTGAAGAACGCATTCAGCGTCGGGATTCCGGCCCGGCGCGCGGCTTCGGCCTGCTTCGGGGCCGGCTCGATCCCGAGGACGCCGATGCCGCGATCGGCGAAGCTGCGAAGCATGTAGCCGTCGTTGCTGGCGGGCTCGATGACGAGGCTTCCCGGCCCGAGACCGAGCCGCGCGACGAGCGCGTCTGCGTGGCTCGCGGAGTGCTCAAGCAGATCCTGCGAGAAGGAGGAGAAATAGAGATACTCGTCGCCGAAGAGCTCCTGGGCCGGCCGCGTCTCCAGGAGCTGAAGCAGGGTGCAGCCGCCGCAGAAGCCCAACTGCAGCGGCAATCGCGAGACCTGCTCGCGATCCCGCGCCTCCACCAGGCCATCGGACTTCGGCATGGCTCCTAGATCGAGGACCGGGGCCAGGCCCATGCTGCCACAGGACTTGCAGCGCGAGGCGGCGGCGGCTTCCGCGACTCCGCCGGCCGCATGCCGGTGCTGCGGGACCGGCTCCGCGGCAGCCGGGCGCGGCTCGACGTGGCGCAGCGAGGCGTCGAGCACCCCGTCGGCGATCAGCTTGCGGACATGGGCAATCCGCTGATAACGCGGACCTTCGAACTCCCCGAGCGTCAGCGCCTCCTCCCGATAGGCGTGGTAGAGCTCCTCCGCGCCCTTGCGCGGCGACCATCTCGGCTGGAAGTGCGGCAGGACGCGGCCGATCTTGCCGCAATCGACGCGGTAGCAGCGGGCGTCGGGGCCGGCCCCTTCGGCGAAGCTGATCGTGCAGCCCGGCACCACCTCGGCGACGATCTCGGCCAGCTCGCGAACCTGGTAGTTGTGCGCGGTGATGCCGACGTTGAATGCCTCGTTGCGCACCTTCTCCGGCTCCGCGGCGAGCACGGCCAGAAAGGCGCGTGAGATGTCCTCGATGTGCGTGATCGGCCGCCAGGGCGTCCCGTCCGACTTCATATGAATCCTGCCCGTCGTCATCGCCCAGGCGACCAGGTTGTTGAGCACCAGGTCGAAGCGCATGCGCGGCGAGACGCCGTATGCGGTCGCCGGGCGCAGGAAGGTCGGGCAGAAGCTGTCGTCGGCGAGCGGCGCGACATCCCGCTCCACCATCGCCTTCGACTCGCCGTAGGGCGTCACCGGCCCCAGGGCGCCGGACTCGTCGATGAAGTCGCTGCCGGCCCGGCCGTAGTTGGAGCAGGACGAGGCGAACACAAAACGGTTGACGCCAGCACGCTTTGCGAGCTTCGCCAGCCGGACGGAGGCCTGGTGATTTATGGCGTAGGTGAGCGCCGGATTGAGGTCGCCGAGCGGGTCGTTCGAAAGCCCGGCGAGGTGCACGACCGCGTCGAAGCCCAGCAGGTCCGCGACCTCGAGGGCGCGCACGTCCTTTCTCAGCGCCGGCACGTCGTGAATGATGCCGCCCGGCGTGAACGTGCAGCGCTCGTACAGATCGCTGTCGCAGCCGACCACGTCGTGGCCGGCCCCGGCGAGCATCGGTGTCAGGACAGTGCCGATGTAGCCGAGATGGCCGGTGATGAAGACCCGCATGTCTGCTTTTCCCACGTTGCCCAGGGCCGGTTTCCAGAGTTCCAGAGCTCCTCGAGCCGCGTCTTGTCGCGCAGCGTGTCCATGCAGGCCCAGAAGCCGGTGTGCTTGAAGGCCATGAGCTCGCCGTCGCGCGCCAGCCGCTCCAGCGGCGCGTGCTCGAACATGACCATGTCGCCGTCGATGTATTCGAGCACCTCGGGCTCGAGCACGAAGAAGGCGCCATTGATCCAGCCCTCCGCCGTCTGCGGCTTCTCGGAAAAGCGCGTCACTCGCTCGCCGTCGAACTGCATGTGGCCGTAGCGCGCCGGCGGACGGACGGCGGTGACCGTCGCCAGCTTGCCGTGCCGGCGATGGAAGGCCAGCAGCTCGTCGAGATCGACGTCGGAAACGCCGTCGCCCCACGTGAGCATGAACGTACCTCTTCCGAGATAGGGGCCGAGCCTCTTCAGGCGCCCGCCGGTCAGGGTCTCGTTTCCCGTCTCGATCAGATCGACCCGCCATTGCGGGTGCGCCTTTCCGTGCGCCCGGATGCTGCTGCCGTTCTCGCGGTCCATCCTGACCGTGAGGTTTCCCTGCAGCGCGCAGTAATCGGCGAAATACTTCTTTATGAATTCCCCCTTGTAGCCGAGTGCGATCACGAACCGGTCGTGGCCGTATCTCGAGTAGTGCATCATGATGTGCCACATGATGGGCATTCCACCGATCTCGACCATCGGCTTCGGCCTCACCTGGGTCTCTTCGGCAAGGCGCGTGCCATGCCCGCCCGCAAGAATCGCAATCTTCATGAAATTGCCCCGCGTCGGGAAGAAATTGAAATCGGCCTGGTTCATTCGGCTCCAGTGACGGTATCCAAAACGAACCGTTGCAACAATCAGACTTCGGTGCGCCGTCGGCTACTCCAATGAGCTAGTTCAATTCCTGGCGGGGCAGGCCCTGCCACTTTGGCGATAAGCTATACGGGTGACTGGCGATCACACGGGGATCACGCCATTGTTATCGCGAGCCGATATCCGATCACGCGCCGATGCATCGCGCCCGGTCGCCTCGCATGCGCCGCGACCCAGCAAGCCATCGGTCTGCGACACGCCCGCGTCCTGCATGAAGTCCATGATCGAAACTGGCCAAATGAGACAGCTCGAAGCCAACCGCTGTCCCGTCTGCACCTGGCCCGGCGCCCGGCCCCTGCTCGAAATGCGGGGCGTGCCGATCTGCTGCAACGTCCTCTGGCCCTCCCGGGCCGAAGCCTTGCAGGCGCCGGTCGGAGATATCCGGCTGAGATACTGCGCGGATTGCGGTCACATCTTCAACGCGGCGTTCGACCCCGGATTGATGAGCTATACCGAGGAGTACGAGAACTCGCTGCATTTCTCCGCGCGGTTCCAAAGCTACGCCCACTGGCTCGCCGAGCACCTGGTCGGGACCCATGACATCCGAGGCCGGACGGTGATCGACATCGGCTGCGGCAAGGGGGATTTTCTGGCGACCATATGTGCCACCGGCGACAATCGCGGATACGGTTTCGACCGCAGCTACTCCGGCGAGAGCGCGACCCACCGAAAGGACCTCGACCTCACATTCGTCCGCGAGTTCTATTCCGAGCAGTATGCGGCCATTGCTGCGGATCTGATCTGCTGCCGGCATGTGCTCGAGCATCTCGCCGATCCGATCGTGCTCGTCGAGCAGGTGCGGACGGCAGCCGGACGCGGACGCGATGCGATCGCCTACTTCGAAGTGCCTAACGGCCTTTACACCTTGCGCGATCTGGGCATCTGGGACCTCATTTACGAGCACTGCTCCTATTTCAGCCCGGCGTCGCTCGAGTACCTGTTCCGCAACAACGGCTTCCTGGTCCTCGAGATCCTCGATCTCTACGAGGGCCAGTACATCGGCATCGCATGCCGGCGGGCAACTGCCGGTGCGCACGCCGGCGGGGCGCACGCCGCGGCGGAGGATGCCGCAGGGCATGCTGCTGCCTTCGCGGCGCGCTTCCGGCGCAAGGTCAAGGAGTGGCAGGCCAGGCTCGACCTGTTGCGCTGGCAGGGCCGGCGGACCGTGGTCTGGGGAGGCGGCTCCAAGGGAGTGACGTTCCTCAACCTGCTCACCTCGCCGCTGATCGAGTTCATGGTCGACATCAACCCGCGAAAGCTCGGCAAGTATGTTGCGGGGACAGGCCAGCAGGTCATTGCGCCCGAGCAGCTCGTCGATTACCGGCCCGACGTCGTCATCGTGATGAACCCGGTCTACCGCGACGAGATCAGGGAGAAGCTCGACACACTCGGCCTGTCGCCCGAGCTTCTGACCGCATGATCATGCCCCGCCTCATGAGGCACCATTCCTGATGCGGCTTCCGTTTACGATCTTCAGGCAGGCCGCAATCGCCATGGGCGCCACGCGCGCCGATCGCCTGGTGGGGCGCCGTTACCGCGGGCTCGGCGCGATCTTCATTCTGCACAGCGTCGTCGACGACCGGCAGGAGCATCTCTTCGATCCGCTGCGTACGGGTGCCCGCTTTCTCGACGCCGTGATCCGCCAGGTCCGGGCCGAAGGCACCGACATCGTCACGCTCGACGAGGCGATGGCGCGGCTGGCATCGAGGTCGGCCCGCCGCTTCGCCTGTTTCACCCTGGATGACGGCTACAAGGACAACCTGACGGTGGCGCTGCCGATCTTCGAGCAGCACGCCGCTCCGTTCACCCTCTTCGTGACGACCTGTTTCCTGGAACGGTCGGCGAACAACTGGTGGAGTGGTCTCGCCGAGGCCGTGAAGCAGAGCGATGCCCTCGAGGTGCCCGCGCTAGGCCGACACTACGTCACCGCGACACTCGGCGAGAAGGTCGCCACATACCGGGAGCTGGTTGCCGAGGTGGAGCGCGGCAGGCTCACGGATGCCGGCCTTGCGGCCCTTTTCGCCGCATGCCGGATCAGTCTCCCGCGGATCATGGATCGCGACGCCTTGGACGAGAGCGAGCTTCGCAAGCTGGCGGCCAGCCCGCTGGTCGAGATCGGCGGGCACACGGTCAGCCACCCGCAGTTGAGCCGCCTCGAGCCGGGCGAGGCTCTGCGCGAGATGACAGAAAACAAGCGCTGGCTCGAGGGCCTGCTCGACCGGCCTGTCCGGCACTTCGCCTATCCTTTCGGAGATCCCGCGAGCTGCGGGGCGCGGGAGGCGGTGATCGCGCGCGCGGCCGGCTTCCAGACGGCGGTCACGACCCGGATCGGCAACCTGTTTCCCGAGCACAGAGACAATCCGACCGCGTTGCCGCGTCTGCGCCTGTTCAGCGAGCGCGAGTGCCTGCGTCTCGTCGAGTTCCAGCGGTCCGGCGCCGCGGGAGCGCTCATGACCCGCTTCGGCGATCCCGTCACCACGATGTGAGCCGGCGCGGCCACGACTACCTCGAATGCCGGTGTTTGCCGGCATTTCCGCGAATTCTACTGTCGAAGAGAAGCCACGGTTCCGGGACGGAGATTGCATGGGGCAGCTCGAGATCGGCGATGCCGGCGAGACCTGGGATCGGGAGCTCGCGCGGCTGGGCGGGCATCCGTGGCAGTCGGCGCTGTGGGGAGACGCGCAATGCGATGTCCTCGGCGTGCGCGACCACCGTCTGCTCGTCCGCAGCGGCGGCGAGGTCGCGCAGATGGTCCGCATCGAGGAACGCGAGATCACCGGCCTGGGCAGGCTCGCCTGGATCCGGCGCGGTCCAGGCAGTGCGGCCCTCGTCCCTGAGCCGGGCCGGCTCCGTGCCGAGGTCGTGGAATGGCTGTCGGGCCGGGGTTTTTTCCTGGCGGTATCGGACCCGTGGCGCGCCAGCCGCGCGGACGAAGGCGGAGCGGACGGGCGCGAGCGCCCGCAGACGATCTGGATCGACCTCTCCGTCGGGCGAGACCGGTTGTGGCGAGGCCTGCAAACGCACTGGCGCAACGGCGTCATGAAAGCGCAACGGCGCGGCATCGCCGTGAGCACGACTTGCGACCCGGCCCTGGTCGCGGAGTACTTTCGCCTGTGTACCCATATCGGCGAGGTCAAGGGCTTCCGGATTCGCACCACGCCGGAGCTGATCCTGCGCCTCGTCACCGCGCCCCGTTCGGATGCGGCCGAGGCCGAGCTCTTCCTCGCCATGTGCGAAGGGCAGATCGCGGCAGGCGCGCTCATCCTGCGCTGCGGGAAATCGGTCCATTACATGGGCGGCGCCAGCAATCGCGCGTTCAGCAGGCGGCATCCGGGAGAAGCCCTGCACTGGGCCGTCATCGAGTCGGCGCTCGGAAAAGGCTGCACCTGCTATGACCTCGAAGGCATAGACCCGAAAGGCAATCCCGGCACCTACGCCTTCAAGAAGAAGATGGGCGGAGAGGAGGTCACACTGGTCGGCCGGAGCGTCGAGCCGCTCAACGGATTGGGCCGGATGCTCGCTCCTGTCGCCCGGCGCGTCATGAGCTCGCGGCTCCCTGCCCTGCCGACGCTGGCGCAAGCGCTGATTGCGCGGCGCCGATCCTGAGCAGCGACGACTGTCCTGCGAATTCGCGACACACAGGAGCGATACCCCGGGCGATCGGAGCTTGCGATCGCCCGCGGCTTGGGTGCATTCAAGGCACCATGTGCAATCTCTATTCGATCACCCGATCGCCCGAGGCCGTCCGCCGGCTCTTCCGGGTCGCGCACAACCGCTCGGCAGCCTTCGAGCCGCTGCCCGCGATTTTCCCCGGCCACCATGCGCCCGTCGTGCGCAAGGCCGCGGACGGGGAGCGGGAGACCGCGATGCTGTCGTGGGGCTTCGTGCTGGCTCAGGAGGGCCGCGCCCCCAAGCGCGTGACCAACGTGCGCGACGACAAGGTATTCACCAGCCCATTCTGGCGCGACTCCTTCGAGCGCCGGCGGTGCCTGGTGCCGGCCTCCTCCTTCTGCGAGCCCAAGGGCGAGCGGCCGGCCACCTGGCATTGGTTCGCACTGCGCGGCGAGGAGCCGAGGCCGCTGTTCGCCTTCCCGGGGATCTGGCGACGCTGGAAGGGGCCGCTCAAGTCGGGCGCGCCCAGCGTCGAGCTCGACGTGTTCAGCTTCATGACCACGCTGCCGAACGCGCTCGTGGCCACCGTCAACCACGAGCGCATGCCCGTGCTGCTCAGCGACGAGGCGCAGTTCGAGACCTGGCTCAGCGGGTCGCCGCAGGAAGCTTTTGCGCTGGTCCGGAGCTTCGATCCCGACGCCATGCGCATCGTTCAGGCAGGGGCGGAGCGCCAGGACCTGCTCGCCGGCGCCTCGTGAGCGCGCCGCGCGCGAGCGGGTAGTTGCGATGTTGTTGATAAGCTCGATTTGCACAACCTTGAGTTGCCACATCACAACTGCGGCGATCGAGCATCAGCCCCCGAAACGCCCGCCGATCGTGGATTTCCGCGCGCCCAGGCCGTCGCGAGCCTAACGCAAACTTAACGGCTGCCCACTAGTTCTGCTGCCGACGCGTTGATCGCCGCCGATGCATCGCGTTACGAATCACGCATGGGGCCGCTGGGGGAGAGCGATCCCGATGGCGTCAGGGCAGTAGCTGTCAGGGGCCCTCGCGGGCTTCTGCTGAATGGAGGGACTCCCCCGTGTCGAAGTCAGTTGCTTGCAGCGTCGCCGGCCTTGCAGTTGCCGGAGCGTTGATCACGTCGCCCGTGCTCGCCGACGGCGGTTATCCGATCTACGGCGGGCTCAAGGACGAGCCTCTCTACGCGCCGCCGCCGATCGTCTGGAGCGGCATCTATATCGGCCTGCACGCCGGCTATGGCTGGGGCGAGGCGGACTGGCGGTTCAAAAACTGGACCAGCTTCAACCTGTTGGCGGGCGACCGCTTCGATCACGACCCCGAGGGTGGCATCGTCGGCGGGCATGTCGGTTTCAACCGTCAGACCGGCCGGCTCGTGTGGGGACTGGAGGCGACGCTCTCGGGCGCCGATATCAGCGAGACCTCGAAAAGCCCGTTCTGGCCCGGCGACCGTTTGACGACGGACATCGAGATGCTGTGGACCGCCACCGGCCGGCTCGGCTACGACTGGGGCCCGGTGCTGACGTACGTGAAAGCCGGTTATGCAGGCGCCAGCGTCGAGATCACCGCGCGCGACCCGCTTTTCCTTGTGACTGCGTCCGAGGAGAAGACGCATCACGGCTGGACCGTCGGCGCCGGGCTCGAGTACCTCGTTTCGCCCGACCTCGTGCTGGGCTTCGAGTATGGCTATCTCGATCTCGGCGAAGCCGACCATCGGGGACACGACTCTCTCGATATTCCCTTCAAGGTCGACAGTGACGTGATAGTGCACACGGTCATGGCGCGCCTCAGCTACAAGTTCCGCCACGATCGCGAGTTGCCGCTCATTCCGCTGAAATAGCGGGGCCGGCACGTCCGAGACGATTTCGAACCGGAAGGGCTCCGGGATGAGCCGGAGCCCTCCGGCGCTCAGTTGCGGCTCTTGTCGACCAGCGCCTTCTCCTTGATCCAGGGCATCATGGCACGCAGCTTGGCGCCGACCTCCTCGATCTGGTGGGCGTCGTTGTTGCGCCGGATGGCCTTGAACTTCGGCTGCCCCGCCTTGCATTCGCGGATCCATTCGCTGGTGAAGGCGCCGCTCTGGATGTCCTTGAGCACCCGCCGCATCTCCTCGCGCGTCTTGCCGGTGATGATGCGCGGACCGGACATGTACTCGCCGAACTCGGCCGTGTTCGAGATCGAGTAGTTCATGTTGGCGATGCCGCCCTCGTAGATGAGGTCGACGATCAGCTTCACCTCGTGCAGGCACTCGAAGTAGGCCATCTCCGGCGCATAGCCGGCCTCGACCAGCGTCTCGAAGCCGGAGCGGATCAGCTCGACGAGACCGCCGCACAGCACCACCTGCTCGCCGAAAAGATCGGTCTCGCACTCCTCCTTGAAGGTCGTCTCGATGATGCCGGCGCGGCCGCCGCCGATGGCCGACGCATAGGAGAGGAACAGGTCGTGCGCATTGCCGCTCTTGTCCTGGGCGATGGCGAGAAGGCAGGGCACGCCGCCGCCGCGCAGGTACTCGGAGCGCACCGTGTGGCCGGGGCCCTTGGGCGCCACCATTCCGACATCGAGGTCGGCACGCGCCTCGATCAGGCTGAAGTGCACGTTGAGCCCGTGCGCGAACATGATGGCCGCGCCCTGCTTCATGTTGGCGGCGAGGTGGTCCCTGTAGATGTCGGCCTGCAGCTCGTCGGGCGTCAGCATCATGATGACGTCGGCCCACTTCGCCGTCTCGGCGACCTCCATGACCTTGAGCTTCTCCTTCTCGGCCTTGGCCGCCGAGGCCGAGCCCTTGCGCAAGGCGATCACCACCTCCTTGACGCCGGAATCGCGCAGGTTGAGCGCGTGCGCATGCCCCTGGCTGCCGTAGCCGACGACGGCCACCTTCTTGGTCTTGATCAGGTTGATGTCCGCATCACGATCGTAATAGACGCGCATGTTGACTGCCTTTCTTCTGGTCGGTTCAGAGATTGAAGTTAGAACGTGTTCGCGCTGCCTATGCCCATCAGGGCAGCGAGCTTACTGCGTACCTCTGATAGGACTCTCTCAGGGACCCGATCAGCACGCCGGACCACCCGCTGCTCCCGGTCTATGGATTTTACCTGATCGACCAGAATAGCTCCCGAAGTTCCTGCATTCTCCGGGATCAGGACCTTGAAAGGCCACGGCTGCGCATTACGGCTAATTGGGCATACGATGATGTAATTCGAGCGTTGATTATACTCCGATGAAGAAACTACAAGTGCGGGTCTGCGGCCAGCCTGCTCGTGACCGATGGCTGGGTCGAATTCGACCCAGACCACATCACCGGCCTCCAGGCTCTCGGGTACTGCCACCCTGTTCTCCATCGTCGGGCCATTCGGAGGGCAGAATTCCCCAATCCTCGTAAGGCGGGGCATTCTCCGGCCCAAGCATGTCCATTTCAGCAACGAGCTCCTCAAGCCGGTAGCGAGGCGCTGTCTCCTTGGGTTTCAGCTTGATCGCACCGGATTCGACGACAAGCTCGACGGCCTGCCCCTCTTCGAGACGCAGATCTTCAGCCACTGCCTTCGGCAGCCGCACGGCAAGACTGTTGCCCCACCTGGAAACGCGGACTTGCATGGACCATATCCTTTCCGGGATATACATAGTATATCTCGCATCCAACCGACAAGCCCCTGACGAATGCGGCTGGCCTTTCGACCATCGAGCGCGTCCATACGCCGGCTCGACCACGGTTGAGCGATCGTGCGCTCAAGGGACGGCATCAGCGCGTCGGCTTCGGCAGCTCGGCGAGCGAGGCGATGTACCACTTCTCCGCCTCGACCACGGCGGGGTTCTCGCCGTTGGCATAGATCCAGCTATCGACGGCCCAGCGCTTGCCGCTGCCGTTCTCGTCGAGGGTGGCCGTCCAGTGCGTCCAGCCGGCCACCCCGCGCAGGAAGTTCTCCTTGGCGAAGGGCTTGCCCACGGCGTGGTGCTTCAGCAGCTTCTGGTTCTGCAGCACGGTCAGATAGCTGGTGGTGTTGGTCGCTTCGTCGACGCAGTCCTGCTGGGTCGGATCGCCGGAGGCGGCGAAGTCCATTCCCGCACGGTCGTCCTTGGTGCCGATGGAGTCGCCCACGCGCCGCTCCATCCAGCCGACGGCGTAGGCGACGGCACGCCGCTCCTCGGCAGGCGTGTCCGACTTTCTCGTCTTCGCCATCAGCTTCTTGATCTCGGCGACATCGGCCGGCGTGAAGGTGAACTTCGTCTGCGTCCGGCAGCCATAGCCGTGGCAGACGCTGACGGTGGCATCGCTCGGCGCCTTGACATTGAAGACGGAATAATGGTCCACGCCCAGCGCGTGCTCATAGGAGCAGCCGCCGGCGGCCAGCGCGACCAGGATTCCAACCCAAAACCCCCGTCCGAGCATTCCCCTCGCGCCCCCCATAGGCTTCGATCCGCCGCAGCCGCCCCGGCGCGCTCCAGCGCCGCCATTCTTACTATCTCGGCGATTCGGAGTAAAACACCCAGTGCGTTGAGAGCGCGGAGCTTTTCGAGTAGATTGCAGCACCATGGCCACATCCGGGCCCATCCATGTGATCGGCGGCGGGCTTGCCGGCTCGGAGGCGGCCTGGCAGATCGCGCGCGCCGGAGTTCCGGTCGTCCTGCACGAGATGCGGCCACTGACCGGCACCGAAGCCCATAAGACGGACGGGCTCGCCGAGCTCGTCTGCTCCAATTCGTTCCGCTCCGACGACTGGGAGACGAACGCCGTCGGGCTGCTGCACGAGGAGATGCGTCGGGCCGGCTCCCTCGTGATGTCCGCCGCGGACCGGCACAAGCTGCCGGCGGGCGGCGCGCTGGCCGTCGACCGGGACGGTTTCTCGGCCGAGGTGACGGCAAGGCTCACGGCCCTTCCTCTGGTGCGGGTCGAGCGGGGCGAGGTGTCCGGCCTGCCCCCGGAGGACTGGGACAGCGTCATCATCGCCACCGGCCCGCTGACGTCGCCGGCGCTGAGCCAGGCGGTACTCGGCCTCACCGGCGAGGATGCGCTCGCCTTCTTCGACGCCATCGCGCCGATCGTGCACTCCGAGACCATCGACATGTCGGTCGCCTGGCGGCAGTCGCGCTACGACAAGCCGGGCCCGGCGGGCACCGGCGCCGACTATATCAACTGCCCGATGACCAGGGCCGAGTACGAGCGCTTCGTCGAAGCACTGATCGCCGGCGAGAAGACCTCGTTCAAGGAGTGGGAGACGAGCACGCCCTACTTCGAGGGCTGCCTGCCGATCGAGGTGATGGCGGAGCGCGGCGCCGAAACGCTGCGGTTCGGCCCCATGAAGCCGGTCGGGCTGTCGAACCCGCACAAGGGCGGCGAGCGGCCTTACGCCGTCGTGCAGCTCAGGCAGGACAATGCGCTCGGCACATTGTGGAACATGGTCGGGTTCCAGACCAAGCTGAAGCACGGCGAGCAGGTCCGCATCTTCCGCACGATCCCGGGGCTCGAGAACGCCGAGTTCGCGCGGCTGGGCGGGCTGCACCGCAACACGTTCCTGAATAGCCCCAAGCTGCTCGACGGCAGCCTGCGTCTCCTGGCGGCGCCGCGCCTGCGATTCGCCGGGCAGGTCACCGGCGTCGAGGGCTACGTCGAGAGCGCCGCCATCGGGCTGCTGGCCGGGCGCTTCGCCGCCGCCGAGCGGCGCGGGCGGCAGCCTTTACCGCCTCCGGCGGCGACCGCTTTCGGCGCACTCATCGGGCATATCACCGGCGGGCACCTGGCGGAGGACCGCATCGAGGCCGGACCGCGCTCGTTCCAGCCGATGAACGTCAACTTCGGGCTGTTCCCGCCACTGGAGCTGGACGGGGGCGGCCGGCGGCTCAAGGGCAAGGAGCGCGGACGCGCGAAGAAGCGCGCCATCGCCGTTAGGGCGCTGGAGGAGCTGGGAGCCTGGTTGGAAGGAAGCGAATTGCGAATGGAGGAGAGCGAATAGCGAATGGGGAATGGCTGCTTCCTACTCGCTACTCGCTATTTGCTACTCGCTATTCGCTTCCACCCTCACATCCGCTCGTTCTCGTACTTGGCCAGAACACCGCGCGCGGTCTCGACGACGGCGTCGGCGATCGCCGCCTGCCCCTCCGCGGTCGGGTGGAAGGCGCCGGAGTACGTCGAGGCGAGCACGAGCTGGAACCAGGACAGCGTCTGCACCCGCAGCACCTTCTGCAGCAGCGACGCCGAGACATGGAAGTTGCCCGTCAGGAACGCGTCGTTTGGTGTCCTGAACCAGCGCTGGCGGGAAGCATAGGGCTTGTAATCGGCCGGGTTGTAGGGCTCCCACACGCCGTTGACGTTGCGCGGCAAGCGCAGATCGTCGGCCGTCGAGAACGCCGCGTCGCTCCACCCGGCGCAGATCCCGCGTCCGAGGAAAGCCTTGCGATGGCTTTCCACGAAGCTCCAGCCGTGCTCGCGCGCGGATTCGCGCATGGCCGCGTTGAGGCGCCCCGCCAACGCGCTGCCCTCCCGCGCCTTGGCCGCGCTGAGCTTGAAGTCGCGCAGCACGTCCATGCCCGCCCTGCCGCTGGGACACACCGTTGAGCCGTCCTCCAGCAGCGCCAGCCCCGGATAGGCCGTCAGCAGGATGCGGTCGCTCTCGTTCCAGGGCACGTGCAGGATGTTGCGGATCGCCCGGTTGAGCGACTTGTAGCGCGCGTCGAGCACGGCAAGCTGTTCATTGGCGGCGGCCGCGCCCTCCACCTGACCGAGCCAGCCGCCCAGCCGCTTCAGCATGGATTTGTCCGTCAGGACTGCATCGGCTACGAGCCGCGAGAAGCCCACGTCGTTGCCGCCGATCGAAATCATCAGCAGGTCTATCCTGCGCGCGTGCTCGGCCTCGCACTTGCGCAGCACCAGGCCCTTCAGCTCGGGAATCCGGCCGCGGATGTGATAGGCCTCGGGCAGGTCGTGGGGGGGAGCTTTGTGCTTGCCGCACTGGGCCTCGGCCACGGCCGAGATCTGAGACAGCTCGGGGGGGTGCGACACCCACTCGTTACCCTTGTAGCGCAGGAAAAGCCCGGCACTGACCTCGGCGCCCGAGCAGGCGATACCGACGAACGTCACCGCCCGGTGCGGGTCCTCGAGCGAGAGCTGCAGGGCGGCGCGGAGCTGGTGCGAGTAGAGCGAGCGATGACACGCCTGATCGAGCCAGCGGGCGTTCTCCTGGATGAACTTGTCGTCGCCGATCTGCCGCCATCCGCCCACCCGGACTGGATAGCCGGCGAGCTCGGGATTCGAGCCGTTGCCGTAAGCGGCCGTGCGCTCGCGCGAGAAGCGGACCGGAAGATCGGGGTTGCCCTCGCCGGACCCGAAGCTGTCGCCCATGCCGACGATGAAGAGATCCGTGACGGTCGCATCGGTGGCGGCCACCTCGCGCCCGCCTACCTCGACGGCGACATGGGCCCCGTTCGGATAGGGAACGTCGAGCTCGACCGGCTCGCTGCAGCGGGCCGTGACGGCCTGCCCGCGCGGCGCGTCCGGCCCCTTGGGGGAGGTCAGCCACAGGCAGTCGACGGATGCCGCATCGGGGATGCCTTTGAGCTCGGCGACGACGGCGTGCGACTGCGGATTGATATAGTCGGTCCCGTCCGGGCAGATGTGGCGGTTCTTCTCCGCTTCCCAGCAGGTCCGGCCGAGCACCACGGAGGCCCAGCCGTCGGCATGGCGCTTGGCCAGCGCGCGCTCGGCCGCCAGCACCGGCGTCTCGTGCTCCTCGTCCGTCAGCTCGAGGAAGGTCGCACGGTGAACCTTGGTGTCGGCGGGGTCGGCGAAGAAGCGGAAGGGGTTTTCGACTCGCCAGACGATGTGCGGATAGATCCGCGCCTCGCTCGCCATGGCGCACGAGGCGCCGGCGCTCATCGTCAGGAGCAGCAGCCCCACGGTGATCCGGTAGCGCAGCATTCGTCCCCCTCGGCGCAAGACGTCGGAGCTCGGCGGATCCATCGCCGTCGTTCTTTTCAGAACCGCCCGCTCCAGCGGGATCGCCAGAGCGCCCAGACCCGGCGCGCCGGCAGGAGCTCGAGCGGGTCGCGGAGCGGATCGCGCCGCGCTCTCTCAAAAGCCCGTAAATAGGGCTCTACGACGGCAAGGGGCAGGATTGCGGCGTGTTGCGCGGGAGCAAGGCTCCTGTCGAGCCGCCGCGCCTCGGCGAGATGGAGGCGCGCCTCGCCGGCCAACCCAGCCAGGACGGGGGCCAGCCGCTCCGTATGGAGGCCGGCCCGGATGTCGGCGAGCGTCAGCCCCGCGGCCGCCAGCCGGGAGACCGGGATCAGCGAGCGCCCCTGCGCCCACAGCGCCGGCAGCTCCACCAGGAGGCGAGCGAGGCCGTAGGCCTGGCCGGCCGCGTATGCGGCGGCGCGCGCGGCCTCATCCCGCCCCCCCAGGATGCGCAGCGCCAGCTCGAACAGGGCGCCTTCCGTTTTGGCGAGATGCGCCGCCAGCGACTGGTCGTCGGTCATCGGCTCGTCGTATAGCCCGGCGGACTGTGCATCGATGAACCCGATCAGCAGCCCCAGCGGCAGCTCGTGCTGCGCGGCCGTGGCCCGCATGGCGTCGGCCACCGGATGGCCGCTGCGCAGGGCGGGATCGGCATTCTCGAGCGCCTCGCGCCACCACTGCAGGCGGATCTCGCCCACCATCGGCTCGCTGACGAACGCCGGAATGCGCCCGACCTCGCCGGCAAAGGCCGCGAGCGCGACGAGGGCCTGCCGCACCTGCCGCGGTGCGAGCAGCGCGGCCAGATAGCGGTCCCGCTCCGAGGCGCGCGCCGACAGGCGGACGACGTCCTCCGGCGACGGGGCGGCGTCGGCTGTCGCCGTCTCTGTCACGTCAGTGGAGGTGGGGGGCGGCAACCATGACGAACGTCACCGGTACGGCAAGGACGAGGTTGAGCCGGGCATAGGTCCTGACCTGAACTCTGGCCCGCTCCTTGGCCGCGGGCTCGGCGGGCGTCTCGCCGAGCACGATCCTGAGGTTGGGCCAGATGATGAAGTGCACGAAGGCCCACATCGCGAGCCCGCCGATCGTGCCGGCCCACAGCAGCGCGTTGCGCAGCGGCGGGATGTAGACGGGGGTCGAGAACACGAGCCAATCGAGCAGATAGCCGCTCGCCACCAGCAGCAGCACGCCGCTCAGCACCGTCAGGTGCGACGCGTGCCGGAAGGAATGCGCGACACGCGGGACAATGGCGGACATCAGCGTGCGCCGGCCCGGCTCGTCCGCCTGCTGCAGCGCCGCAAGCTGGATGAAGTTGACGAACCAGATCAATCCGACCCAGAGCATGGCGGCGAGGACGTGCACCCAGCGCAGCAGGAAGGAGGCGAACCCGATCGGGTCGGCGCCCGCCAGCGCCAGCCACGCGGCCAGGATGACGAGCGTCAGCACCGCACCCGCGGCCAGCGCGCGCCCGGCAGTCTCGGTTATGGCGTTCATCTCAGCCTCCTGGAAGAGGTCGAAAACGACCTCACGATCTCACGATCTCACGACTTCACGCCTCTCTCAATCGACCGCGATCAGCGCCGCCGCGACCTCGCGGTGCTCCGCCAGCAGGATGTTGTAGGTGCGGCATGCGGCGCCGGTATCCATGGGCTCGAGGCCGAGGCCGGCCGCCGCAAAGCCGCCTCGGATCTCGAGAGAGGGGAAGACCTGAGTGCGCCCGGTGCCCAGCAGGAGGAAGCGGATGCGGTCCTTCTCGGCGAAGACCCGGTCGAAGGAGCCGAGAACAAACTCGTCAGGGCTGGCGACATCCCACGCGTAAATGCCGCTCGGCAGGCACAGGATCGAGCCCTTGTGGCTCATCTCGGCGAACCGGAAACCGCCGTTGCCATAGGCGTCGATGGGCGCCCGATAGGGATAGCGCGGGGGACCTTCACGCATGCGTCGCCTCCGGCGGGCCTGCCGGCAGTCCTCAGGCCCGGCTCGCGACCGCGGACGACTTCTTGCTCTTCTCCGTGCCCGACCAGTCGCGCTTGATGCCCGTGTAGCCGAGCAGCGGCGCCGCAATGAAGATCGAGGAGTAGGTGCCGATGAGGATGCCGAGGAGCATGGCGAGCGTGAAGTTGCGGATCACCTCGCCGCCCAGGAAGAAAAGAGCCAGCAGCACCGCGAACGTGGTCACGCCGGTCAGGATGGTCCGCGACAGCGTCTCGTTGATCGACAGGTCGAGCAGCTCGTTCAGCTCCATCTTCTTGAACTTGCGCAGGTTCTCGCGGATGCGGTCGGATACGACCACGGTGTCGTTGACCGAGTAGCCGAGGATCGTCAGCAGCGCGGCGACGATCGCCAGGTCGAAGCTCAACTGGAACAGGGAGAAAATGCCGACGGTCAGCAGCACGTCATGGCTCAGCGCCACGATCGTGCCGACAGCGAACTGCCATTCGAAGCGGAACCAGACGTACAGAATGATGGCGAACAACGAGACCACGACCGCGATTGTGCCCGTCGTGCGCAGCTCGCCCGACACGGTCGGCCCGACGATCTCGACCCGGCGCTGCACGTAGTCGTCGCCCAGCGCGGCGGTCACCTTCTTCACAGCCTCCTGCTGCGCCTGGTCACCGCCCGGCTGCTGCTCGATGCGGATCAGGATGTCGTTAGCCGCGCCGAACTCCTGGATCTGCACGTCGCCGAGGCCGAGCGAGCCCAGGCTCCGGCGCACGTCGGCCAGATCGGCCGGACCGCTCTTCGACTGCACCTCGATGATCGATCCGCCCTTGAAGTCGACGCCGTAATTGAGTCCGCGGGTGAAGAACAGCCCGAGCGACAGCGCCATGGCGATCATCGAAGCCCACAGGCAGATTGCCTTGAAGCGCATGAAGGGGATCCGCGTGTCGTGCGGGAAGAAGTCGAAGCCCTTGAAATTCGGAAACATGCGGAACGTCCTGTATCAGATCGGCACTTCGACGGTGCGGCTCTTGTGCCTGATCGACCGTACCCACAGTGCCACCAATAGGCGCGTCACGGTGACGGCCGTGAACACCGAGGTGAAGATGCCGATGCTCAGCGTCACGGCGAACCCGCGGATCGGCCCCGAGCCGAGCCAGAACATGACGATCGCGGCCGCCAGCGTGGTGAGCTGCGAGTCGGCGATCGTGATGATGGCGCGGGTGAACCCGGCATCGATGGCAGCAATAGGCGACTTGCCGTTTCTCAGCTCCTCGCGGATGCGCTCGTAGATCAGCACGTTGGCGTCGACGGCCATACCTATGGTCAGCACCAGCCCCGCGATGCCGGGCAGGGTGAGCGCCGCACCGAGCACGGACATGACGGCGACGACCAGCACCGCGTTGATGACGAGCCCGAGCGCCGCAAACAATCCGAACGTACCATACGCGAGACCCACCATGACGAGCGACGCGACGCCGCCGACGATGAAGGCTCTGGAGCCCGCCTCGATCGAGTCGGCGCCGAGCGAGGGCCCGACGGTGCGCTCCTCGACGATGGTCAGCTTGGCCGGCAGGGCGCCGGAGCGGAGCTGGATGGCGAGATTGTTGGCGCTCTCGACCGTGAAGCTGCCCGAGATCTGCCCCGACCCGCCGAGGATCGGCTCGCGGATCACCGGCGCCGACAGGACCTTGTCGTCGAGCACGATGGCGAACGGGCGGCCGACGTTCTCCTGCGTGAAGCGCCCGAACGTGCGCGCGCCGGACTGGTTGAAGCGGAACGTGATGATCGGCTCGTTGGTGCGCTGGTCGAAGCCCGGCTGGGCATCGACGAGCTGATCGCCGCGCACGACGGGCGTCTCGCGCAGCAGGTAGACGGCGCCCTCCTGCTCGGCCGACGGGTGGACCCGATAGCCCGGCGGCGGCCGCGAGGCCCGGGCCTCCTCGCCGGTGATGCTGTGGTGCACGTCGTGGAAGCTCAGCCTCGCCGTCTCGCCGATCAGCGCCTTCAACTGCGCCGTGTCCTGCAGGCCGGGGAACTGGACCAGAATGCGGTCCCAGCCCTGCCGCACCACCGTCGCCTCTGCCGTGCCGAGCGTATCGATGCGGCGGCGGACGGTCTCGATCGAGGCTCCGATGGCGTTCGTCACGCGCTGCTGCATGCCAGCCTCGGTGGGCTGCAGGATCAGGAGGCTCGGCTCGGCCCCCCGCTGTACCTCGATGTCGTCGCCCGCGGAGCCGAGGATCGCATTGCCGAGCGGCTGCACCAGCCCCCGCAGCTCCTTGAGCGCCGCATCGACCTGGTCCGGCTGGGCGATCCGCACATGCACGCCGCCGCCCTGCACGCCGAGGCCGGTGAACCCGATGCGGGCGTCGCGCAGCCGCCGGCGAGTGTCGTCACGCAGGCTGTCGAGCCAGTCCTTGCGCACGTCGTCGACGTCCATGGAGAGCAGCAGATGCGCGCCGCCGCGCAGGTCGAGCCCGAGGCTGAGCTGCCGGCTCGGGAGCCAGTCTGGCCATCCCTGGACCGTCTCCTTGGAAAAGAGGTTCGGCAGCGCGAAGAGCAGCCCCAGGAGACAGGTCAAAGTGATCGCGACGATCTTCCAGCGCGCGAAATGAAGCATGTATCGTCAAACCTTTCGGCACACGAGCTTGCGGGGCCGCGCCGCAACGATCCTCCGGGTGCGGCGCCCCCTTGAAACGTACGCGCAAGCCGGCGAGTTGCCGACGAGCGTCAGGCGCCTTCTTTCACGGGCTCGCCCTTTGCCCTTACCTCGGCCACTGTCGCCTTCACGACCCTGACACGCGTCTGATCGGCGATCTCCACCTCGATCTCGTTGTCGTCCCTGACCTTGGTGACCTTGCCGATGATGCCGCCGGACGTCACGACCGTGTCGCCGCGCCTGATGCTGCTCACCATTTCGCGGTGCTGCTTGGCGCGCTGCTGCTGGGGCCTGAACAACAGAAAATAGAAAATCACGAACATCAATAGAATGGGGACAAGCTGCAACATGAAGTCGCTGCCCCCGCCGGGGATGCCCTGTGCAAAGGCTGGAGAAATGAACATGGAGATCCGTCCTTGAGCCGGCCCAGGGTCGCACCTGTCGAGCCCCCGCGGCCAACGATTGCCCGCAGGCCTGTCCGTCTGATTGCGGCGCGACTATAGTGGCCCCTTTCAGCTTGGCAAGATGCCTGGCGTGAGCAACAGCGTCCTCCGGGTGACGAGACGGCTCGTCTCGGATATTGGAAGCCGCTCATCCATTGGCGCACCGCCGCGCACGGCCTCCATTGCACACTGGGACCCGTTCATGACGCTCGCTTCCGACACCGACCTTCTCGAACGCATCGCGGCTGCGCTGGAGCGGTTGGCGCCGCCCGCCGCGCACGCCGCCGACCTCGACGCCGCCGAGGCGTTCGTCTGGCATGCCGAGCCGCCCGGCTTTCAGGCTGTGCGGCACGTCAACCGCGTGCCACTGCAGCTCCTGAAGGGTCTCGAGCATTGCGCCGACCAGCTCCTCGACAACACCGGGCGCTTCGCACGCGGGCTGCCCGCCAACAACGCGCTGCTGTGGGGCGCGCGCGGCATGGGCAAATCCTCGCTGGTCAAGGCTGCCCACGCCGAAGTCCGCCGCCTCGGCATCGGCGAATCGTCCGCACCTGACCTGAAGCTCGTCGAGATCCATCGCGAGGACATCGGCTCGCTGCCGGCCTGCCTCGCCTGCCTGCGCGAAAGCCGGCATCGATTCATCGTGTTCTGCGACGACCTGTCGTTCGACCGCGACGACACCAGCTACAAGTCGCTCAAGGCGGTGCTCGAGGGCGGAATCGAGGGCCGGCCAGAGAACGTCATCTTCTATGCCACGTCCAACCGTCGTCACCTGATGCCGCGCGACATGATGGAGAACGAGCGCTCCACCGCCATCAACCCGTCCGAGGCCGTGGAGGAGAAGGTCTCGCTCTCCGACCGCTTCGGCCTCTGGCTCGGGTTCCATCACGGCACCCAGGACCAATACCTGGAGATGATCCGCGGCTATGCCGCCTACCACCGCCTCGCGATTTCCGACGACGAGCTGGTGCGCGAGGCGCTCGAATGGTCGATGACGCGCGGCGGCCGCTCCGGCCGCGTCGCCTGGCAGTACATTCAGGATCTCGCCGGCCGTCTGGGTCAGCGGCTCGAGGGCGACTGAGACTCAGACGCGGGCCTCGACGCGCAGCTCCCGGGATCCGGCCGGAGCCGGCCGGGAGCGCGCGAAGAGCGCCATGACCGCGATGACGGCCGGCTGCCAGGTTGCATAGAGCAGCAGGCCGGCGCTCTGCTCTGTCATCGACCAGAGCAGCAGCATGCCGAAGGCTGCCCCGACGGCGACCGTCGACAGCAGCGCCAGCCCGGTGCGCGAAAAAGCCACGCTCGCCCGCACGCCGAGGAAGGTGACGAAAGCGCCGACGGCACCCGCCGCAAACCCGGCGATGATCATGCGGATATCCTCGGAGGACGTCATCGCGCCCAGCCGATCGAAGGTGGCGATGGCGACCTGGATCGCCATCTGCCAGGCGATCCAGGTCGCGAGAAACGAGAATATCGCCCCGGCCGCGCCGCGCGACCCTTTGGTCCACGCCAGCGCGCCGGTCACGAGCCCGAACCAGACTCCCGCCAGCAGCGCATTCGGATTGATCATGTAGGAGGTGAGCTGCGCTTGCGCATCGTGGGACAACTGCGGCAGCCCTTCCGTCGCGAAGCTCGCGTAGCCCGAAACGGCGGCGGCGGCGACCAATAGACCGAAGCTCCGGGTGAAAGACGACATGGCGCGCCTCCCGATGTCTGATGCCTCCTCTTGTCGCCACGATCTGAGGCGAAGTTGTGGTTTCCCGGAAGTGACCACTGCCTCCTTCCGGTTACTCGTGGAAGACCCCATTTCATTCCGATCACCCATCGAAGGCGGTTCCGTTCGAGCACCTCATGCCTACCCCGGACATTCCGCAGGTCGAGATCGCGATCGTCGAGCTTACGAACGCGGTCCGCAAGCAGCACAGCCTGGGCGAGGTCAAGCCCGACCCGGAGCTGGAGAAGGCCGCGCGCGAGTATGCGAGGTTCCTGGCCGGGTCGCCGGCCTTCTCGCACACGGCCGACGGCCGGCAGCCGGCTGATCGCGCCAAGGCTGCCGGCTACGAGCCCTGCTTCATCTCGGAAAACCTGTCGTCGAACCTCGACAGCCGCGGGTTCGAGACCAGGCAGCTCGCGCGCGAGGCGGTCCATGGCTGGCTCAACTCGCCGGGCCACCGCAAGAACCTGCTCATGGAGCACGTCGTCGACATCGGGGTTGCCGTCGCCAAGGCGCCCGACGAGCAGCGCTACGTCTCGGTCCAGATGTTCGGCAGGCCGTACGCGCTGGCCTATCAGTTCCGCATCAACAACGCGTCGGGCCGGACCGTCACCTACGAGTTCCTCGACCGCGCGCACGACATCAAGCCGCGCTACATGACGCGTCACACCGCATGCCTGCCGGGGCAGATCACTTTCAAGCTGCCGACCGCCGAGGACGGCGTGATCGCCCGCTACCAGGCCCGGGACGGCGACATTTTCGTCCTGCGCCGGAGGCACAGCGGCGTCAAGGTCGAGGTGACGCGGGCCGGCGAGGCGGCGCACTGAATCAGCCTCGACCAACGGCGCCGCCGGCCAAGCCGATGCCTCATCGTCCCCCGGTCGCGATGCAAGGCGGCGCGGGCTGGCGGCCGGTACGCGCCTGATCGTCCGCCGCGTGAGGACAATTCACCCCGTCCCCACGAAATCTCCAGGTCTTCTGCAAGCTTCCGGCGGCTCGCTGCTGTAACAGCATCGGCCGGGCTTTGCGGACCCTCGGTCGCCTCGAGTTTCGAGCACCCGCGGGCCGCTGTTCCGGGCGGCACAGACCGCAGCGCCGCAAGACCCTACCAACGGGCCTCGGCAGCCAGCCGAAGTCGTAAGACCAAACACAACGAGCTGAGAGAGATGATCATGAGCATGAACGCGACGGAGTCGATGCCACTCAGTCCGGGCCGGGGCAACCCGGCATCCGCAGACTCGGCCCTGACACAGTTGCCCAACATCTTCAATCGCGTGCTGGGCGCGATCCTCGCCTACAAGCAGCGCAAGGCGAACGAGGCGATTCTCTCCGTGCTCGACGAGCGCACGTTGCGGGATATCGGCCTCACGCGGCTCGATGTGAATGGCACGAGCCCCCGGTTACGCACCCACGGCCCGCTCGCTCCACACGCGCTTCACTTCTGAAAGGCTGAGGAATGACGGCTTACGCGACGGGGAGCATGCTCCCCCCTATCGAGACGTGCGGCCGCACGGCGCTCGGCCACGTTCTGGCGCTCCATTGCTCGGGCGCCGACGGGCGCCAGTGGCGCAAGCTCGGCCCGGCGCTCGGCCCGGACTTCGCGCTGAGAGCGCCGGATTTCTATGGCTGCGACAGCACCGGCCCGTGGCACGGGACTGGCGCCTTCACCCTGGCCGACGAGGCCGAGGCAGTCATCGGCACCATCGACGACCTGGGAGAGCCCGTCCACCTCGTCGGCCATTCCTACGGCGGCGGCGTTGCGCTCGGGGTTGCCATCGAGCGCCCGCGCGCGGTCCTGTCCATCGCCCTTTACGAGCCCTCCGCCTTCCATATGTTGAGGCAGCTCGGCGACCGCGGCTGGCAAGAGCTCGCCGAGATCCGGGCGCTGGCAGACGACGTCGCCAGAGGCGTGGTATGCGGCGCCTATCAGGCTGCTGCTCGGCGCTTCGTCGATTACTGGAACGGCGCTGGCGCATGGGAGGCTCTCAGGCCCGAGATTCGCATGGGGCTGCTCCGCTGGCTGCCCAAGGCGCCGCTCGACTTCCAGGCCTTGATCGAGGAGCGGACGCCTGTGGCCGCCTATGAGAGCCTCGATTGCCCGCTGCTCATCCTGCGCGGGGAGCATGCGCTGCGGCCGAGCCGTCTCATTACCGAAGAGCTGATGCTGATCGCGCCTCGCGGGCGGATCGAGATCGTTCCCGGCGCAGGGCACATGGGGCCGCTCACTCACGCCGAGGACGTCGCGGCCCGCATTGCGCGCCACATCCGCGCGGCCTCGGCGGCCTTCGCGCAGACCGGGTCGAGCTCCGCGTGCGCTGCCTAGCTAAGTCTCGGCGCGGGTGAGCGCGGCGACGAGCCGGTGGCGGGCCTCGGGCATGGCCAGATCGCGCGGGGCGAGCACGCGTGCGGTCAGGAACGAGCCCGTCAGCGTCAGTCCGTCGATGATGTCGGCCCGGGTGACGGGCATCCGCCGTGTACCGATCAGGAAGGCGGGCAAGCGAAGCAGGCGATCACGATAGGGCTCCCCTGCCTGAGCCGAAACCGCTCGGCCCGACCTGGGCGAGACCCAGACGAGGTCGTCGGTCGATCCAGTGCCCGCACAGGCACGCAGGTCGAGGCCGAAGCCGAGCTCCGCCAGCAGCGCGAGCTCCCATCGCACATAGAGCGCCGGCCAGACGCCCTCCTCGTCGAGGTAGCCGAGGACGAACAGCGTGACCTCGTGGAGATCGGGATGCGGGTCGCGCTCGGGCAGCAGCCGCGACAGCGCGCAGAGCGAGGACAGTCCGGCGAGTGGCAGAGCATGCTCCATGGCGGCCGCCGCATAGCCCTTGCGCAGCTCGACCGAGTAATAGCCGAGCTGGTCGGCGAGCCGTCCCTTCCAGGCGACCTCGACATGATTGCCGATCTGCAGCACCGGGCGCAGGCGGCGCCCGCGCCCGCCGTGCACGAGGCCCAGATGACGGCCGTGCGAGCGCGTCAGCAACTCGATGACGGCGGCCGTCTCGCCGTGCGGCCTGACGGCCAGGACTATGCCTTCATCGGACCAGTTCATGCGACCTCGCCGGCGCTTCTTGCGCCAGCGCCTCACTCCTTGGGGAGCTCGAGCCCCATCTCGCGATAGCGCTCGGGATCGTCGGCCCAGCCTTCCCGCACCTTGACGAACAGGAACAGATGCACCTCGTGGCCCAGCAGCTCAGCCAGCTCCCGGCGCGCCTCCATCGAGATCTGCCTGATGACGGCGCCGCCCTTGCCGAGCACGATCTTCCGTTGGCTTTCTCGCTCGACGAAGATCGTCTGCTCGATGCGCGCCGAGCCGTCCCTGTGCGTCCTCCAGTCCGTCGTCTCGACAGTCAGCGCGTAGGGCAGCTCCTCGTGCAGGCGCTCGTAGATCTTCTCGCGCGTGATCTCGGCGGCGAGCTTGCGCTCCGGCAGGTCGGAGAGCTCGTCGGGCGGGAAGTGCCATGGCCCTGGCGGTGCGGCGGCGGCGAGCCACGACTTGAGCTCCGCGAGCCCGCTGCCGGTCAGCGCGGAGACCATGAACACCCGCTCGAACGGAATGCGCGCCGTCAGCTCGGCCGTCAGCGCCAGCAGCCTGTCCTTCTCGGCCAGGCGGTCGACCTTGTTCAGCACCAGGACCTTGGGCCCGCGCGCGTCGGCGAGCCGGGCCAGGATGCGCTCGACGTCCTCGTCGAGGCCCTTCAGCACGTCGACCAGCAGGATGACGATGTCGGCGTCGAGGGCGCCGCCCCAAGCCGCCTCGACCATCGCGCGGTCGAGGCGCCGCCGCGGCCGGAAGATGCCGGGCGTGTCGAGGAACACGAGCTGGCTCTGGCCCTCGACGACGATGCCGCGCACGGGGATCCGCGTCGTCTGCACCTTGCGCGAGACGATCGTCACCTTGGCCCCGACGAGGGTGTTGACGAGGGTCGACTTGCCGGCGTTGGGGGCGCCGATCACGGCGATGAAGCCGCAGCGCGTCCCGGTCCCGGCGTCCGGCGTGGTCTCTGGCTCAGCCATGTGACGACTTCTTCAGGCCGCCCTCTCCGCCGCGGTCGATGCGTACGCCCTCGCGCGCCAGCAGGGAGCTGGCGGCGGCCTGCTCGGCCTGCCGCTTGGAAGCGCCTTCGCCGCGGGCCGGCTTGCGTCCGGCGATGCGCACCTCGGTGACGAAGCGGGGCGCATGATCCGGGCCGCTGCGCGCGATTTCGGTATACTCCGGCAGCTCCAGGCCCTGACCCTGCGCCCACTCCTGCAGGGCGGACTTCGGGTCGGCCACGACGTGCGGCAGCTCATCGAATTGAGCGCTCCACAACAGTCGCACGACCTCGCGGACGACGTCGAAGCCGGCCTCGACGAAGATGGCTCCCAGCAGCGCCTCCATGGCATCGGCGAGGATCGTCTCCTTCTCGCGCCCGCCGCTCTCGGCCTCGCTGTCGCTCAGGATGAGATGGGGGCCGAGGCCGAGATTGCGGGCCACGGCGGCACATGCCGCACCGCGCACGAGCCTGTTGTAGCGGCGGGCGAGCTCCCCTTCGTTCGCCTCGGGGTGAGCCTCGTGCAGCACCTCCGCCACGGCGAGGCCGAGCACGCGATCGCCCATGAACTCGAGCCGCTCGTTGTCGTGACGCATGCCGCGATGCGATCTGACGCTGGCGTGGGTCAGCGCGCGGTCGAACAGCTCGCGGCTCTTGAAAGTGTAGCCCAGACGCTTCTCGAGCTCCGTCGTCTTTCTTGGCCGTCGCACGTGTCTTCAGCGCACCAGAGTGAAGAACCGGTTCCAGCGGATGTCCCAGGGCCAGCGCCATGGCGCAAACAGCCGGAAGGCGTCGGGGTCGTCGAACGCACCCGAGAAGAAGATGATCTCGGCGCGGCCCACGAAGTTCTCGAACGGCACATAGCCGACCCCCCACTGGGCGCGGCTGTCGGTCGAGTTGTCGCGATTGTCGCCCATCATGAAATAGTGGTTCGCCGGAACCCTGAACACGCCCGTGTTGTCGAACGCGCCATTGGGCTCGGAATCGAGGACGGCGTACTTCACCCCGTTGGGCAGCACTTCCTCGTACTGCGGGATGCGGTGCAGGATGCCGTCGTCCTCGCGCGTCACGAAATCGCCGACGCGGCGCTTGGGAACCGCCTGGCCGTTGATGTAGAGCACGCCGCTGCGCATCTGCACCTCGTCACCCGGCAGCCCGATCACCCGCTTGATGTAGTCGGTCGAGTTGTCGCGCGGCAGCTTGAACACCGCGACATCGCCCCGCTCCGGCGTGCCGGCGACGATGCGGCCCTGAAACAGGTTGGGTCCGAATGGAAACGAGTAGCGGCTGTAGCCGTAGGACAGCTTGGAGACGAACAGGTAATCGCCGACCAGCAGCGTCGACTTCATCGAGCCGGAAGGGATGTTGAAGGGCTGATAGAAGAACACGCGGACGACCATGGCGAGCGCCAAGGCCTGAATCACGATCTTGACGGTTTCCCACCAGCCGCTCTCACGCTTCTTGCCGGTGTCGGTATTCAAGCTCATCTCGTGCTCCTCGACGGCGCGGCCCCGCAAACCCGAGCGCGCCGCCTGCCCAAGTCCCGGCCCGCTATAGCCCTTCCGATCCGGCCACGCAAACGGGCAGGAAGCGATGCTGTCGCTCTCAACGCGCACTGTTGTCGAGCGGTACGCCCGAAATGATCACGATTGCCTGAGCCATGGGGTAATCATCGGTCAGGCTCAGGTCGATCCTGGCTGCGTGGCCGGCCGGCGTGATCCGATCGAGCTGCAGCGCCGCGCCACCCGTGAGCACCAGCGTCGGACGGCCCGACGGCAGATTGATGACGCCCATGTCCCGCCAGAACACCCCCCGCCGCAATCCGGTTCCGAGCGCTTTCGCGCAGGCCTCCTTCGCTGCGAAGCGCTTGGCATAGGACGCCGCCCGCTCGCTGCGCCGGTCGGACTTCTTCCGCTCTACCTCGGTGAAGACGCGATCGAGGAAACGGTCCCCGAACCGCGCGATCGTACGCTCGATGCGCTGGATGTCGATAATGTCGTTTCCCAGCCCGAGAATCATAGGGTCTCAGGCGCTCCTGCGGCCTGTGACGCTTGAGCGCGCTTCGTCCATCAGTGCGCGCATGCGGCGCACGGCCGAGTGAAGACCGCCGAAGATGGCTTCACCGATCAGGAAATGGCCGATGTTGAGCTCGACCACCTGCGGGATGCGGGCGACCGGCGCCACCGTATTGTAGGTCAGCCCGTGCCCGGCATGGACCTCGAGCCCCGAATCCGCGGCGGCGCGGGCGGCTCGGCGCAGCCGTTCCATCTCGCCGGCCAGCCCGTTGGCGTCCTCCTCGAGCGCCCTCTCGCAGTAGCAGCCGGTATGCAGCTCGACGATATCGGCTCCGATTCCGACGGCGGCCTCGATCTGGCGCTCGTCGGGCTCCACGAAGAGCGATACCCGGATGCCGGCCTCCTTGAGACGCACCGCATACCCGGCCAGCCGATCGCGGCCGCCGGCCACGTCGAGCCCGCCCTCGGTGGTGCGCTCCTCGCGCCGCTCCGGGACGAGGCAGCAGGCGTTCGGCAGGTGGCGCAGGGCGATGGCCAGCATCTCCTCCGTCGCCGCCATCTCCAGGTTGAGCGGCCGCGTCAGCTCCGCCTTCAGCCGCGCGATGTCCGTATCCGAGATGTGGCGGCGGTCCTCCCTGAGGTGGGCCGTGATCCCGTCGGCGCCAGCCTCGACCGCCAGATGCGCGGCGCGCAAGGGATCGGGATGCCGCCCGCCGCGCGCATTGCGGATGGTGGCGACATGATCGATGTTGACGCCCAGTCGCTGAAATGGAGCGTCCAGATTCGGGACCATGGGATCGTCTTGCCTCCTAGGGTGACCTCGCAGTGCATTCCCCTCCGCCCTGCGGCCGTCGCGTGCTGGCCGCGGCGGCCCGGCCGGCCCTGCCCTCAGTCGAACGAGCGCTCAACATTGCCCACGACCGGCTTCGATCGCAAGCCGGCAATGATGCGGTTCAGGTGCTCGAGATCCCAGACCTCCACCTCGAGCAGCATCTCGGTGAAGTCGGAGGCGCGGCGCATCATGCGCAGGTTGTCGATGTTGCCGTCGGCCTCGCCGATGACCTGTGCGATCTGGGCCAGCGAGCCCGGCTCGTTGATCGCCGTCACCCTCAGCCTGGCGGGGAAGCGCTCGGGCCGCTCCGGAGCGATGTCCCAGGTGACGTCGATCCAGCTCTCCTTCTCGAAGTCCCTCAGCCGCGGTGAATGGATCTGGAATATCCGGATGCCCTCGCCCGGAACAAGGACGCCGACGACGCGGTCTCCGGGCACCGCGCCGCCCTCCTCGAAGCTGACCGGCACGTCGTTGCGCATGCCGCGGATCGGCAGCCCCCCCGGCCTCACGGCGGCATCTGCCGAATTGCCGGCGAGCCGGAACTTGAGGCCCATCACCTTGGTCAGGTTGAACCACCCCTCCTGGCTGTGCGCATGGCTATGGCGGTTCTTCGGCCTGTAGGGAGCGGCGCGGTCTTCCGGACTGGCGGCTTCCGGCGCCACCGCGCGCAGGGCATCGACGATCTGCAGCTCGCTGCGGCCGACTGCCGCCAGAGCGTCCTCGACGGTACGCTGTCCGAGCCGCGGCAGGGCTTTCTTCAGCTTCTCGTCGCTGTACTCGACGCCCGCCTTCTCGAACCGCGCAATGAGCAGCCGGCGGCCGAGCTCGGAGTACTGCCGCCGCAGAGCATCCCGCGATGCGCGACGGATGGCCGAGCGCGCCCGGCCCGTCACAGCCAGCCGTTCCCACGCGGCGGGGGGGGTCTGGCCGCTGGCGGTCAGGACATGCACCTCGTCGCCGTTGCGCAGGATGGTGGAGAGCGGCATCTGACGTCCGTTGATCAGCGCGCCGACCGTGGAGTTGCCGACATCGGTATGCACTGCGTACGCGAAGTCGATCGGCGTCGCACCGCGCGGCAGCGCGATCAGGCGGCCCTTGGGCGAGAAACAGAACACCTGGTCGTGAAAAAGCTCGAGCTTGGTGTGCTCGAGGAACTCTTCCGGGTTGTTGCCCTCCAGCAGCGTCTCCACGAGGCGCCGCAGCCACATGTAGGGGCCGCTGTCCTTCTCATAGGTCGCCCTCGCGGAGCCGTTGCCGCTGCCGCTGCCGCTGCCGATGTCCTTGTAGAGCGCGTGCGCGGCGACGCCGTACTCGGCGATCCTGTGCATCTCGCGGGTCCGAAGCTGCAGCTCGACGCGCTGGTGCCGCGGCCCGACGATCGTCGTGTGGATCGACCGGTAGCCGTTCTGCTTGGGCGTCGAGATGTAGTCCTTGAAGCGGCCAGGGACGGTGCTCCACGTGGTATGAACCACGCCCAGCACCCGGTAGCAGCTCTCGACGCTGTCGAGAAGGACGCGGAAGCCGTAGATGTCCGAGAGCTGCTCGAGCGAGATCTGCTTGTTCTGCATCTTGCGCCAGATGGCGTAGGGCTTCTTCTCCCGGCCCGAGACTTCGCTGAGGATATTCACCTCGGCGAGCTTGTTGCGCAGCGCGGCCTGGATCTCGTCGACGATCCCCCGGTTGCGCTCGCGGAGCTGGGCGAGCCTGGCCATCACCGTCTGGTACGCCTCCGGATGCAGCCAGCGGAAGCCGTAGTCCTCCAGCTCCTCGCGCAGATGCTGCATGCCCATGCGACCCGCCAGCGGCGCGTAGATGTCGAGCGTCTCCTGCGAGATGCGCGCCCGCGCGTCGGGATCGACGTGCTCGAGCGTGCGCATGTTGTGCAGCCGGTCCGCCAGCTTGACGAGCAGGACCCGGATGTCGCTCGAGATCGCGATCAACAGCTTGCGGAAGTTCTCCGCCTGCTCGGCACGCTTGGAAACGAGGTCGAGGCGCTTGATCTTGGTGAGGCCGTCGACCAGGGCGCCGATCTCCGGCCCGAAGAGCTGGTCGATCTCGGCGCGCGTGGCCTCGGTATCCTCGATCACGTCGTGCAGGAGGGCCGTGGCGATCGTCGCATCGTCGAGCTTCAGCTCGGTGAGGATGGCGGCCACCTCGAGCGGATGCGAGAAGTAGGGGTCGCCGGAGGCGCGCTTCTGGTTGCTGTGCGCCTTCATGGCGTAGACATAGGCGCGGTTGAGGAGCGCCTCGTCCGCCTTGGTATCGTAGTCGAGCACCCGCTCGACTAGCTCGTACTGGCGCATCATGGCCTGCGCCTCTCCACGGGAGCACGCATCTCGGCGCCGGCGAGGGAACGCCGCCGCGACCCCGTGCGGCGGCGATCCGCTGATGACGCGGCCTCAGCGTCCGTTGCGGCCCCCGCCGTTACCGCCGATCGCGGCCGAAGGCTCGGTCGGCGTCAGGCTCTCCATGCCGCGGAGGAGCTGCTCCTCGGTGAGGACATCGACCACGGTATCGCTGGCCTGGTCGTCACGGCCAAGCAGCGGGCTGCGCCGCTCGGGCGCGAGCACCGGCGCGCCGGCGGCTTCGGGCTCGTCCACCTCGACGTTCTTCTGGATCGAGTGGATCAGCGCCTCGCGCAGGTCGCCCGGCGGGATGGTCTTGTCGCCGATCTCGCGCAGCGCCACGACCGGGTTCTTGTCGTTCTCCTGCTCGACGGTCATCGGGCTGCCGTTGGCGATCGCGCGGGAGCGATGAGCGGCCAACAGAACGAGCTCGAACCGGTTGGGAACCTTGTCGACGCAATCTTCGACGGTGACACGAGCCATTCTCTGCCCTCACCAATGAGCAACCCTAAGCCGAGACTCGACCGCCCGACCCGACCTGCTGGCCTCAGGAACCCGCCTCATCGCACAAAATCCATCCAGAATCAAGAACTCGCCGCACCCCGCGACGTTGTGAGCGGAGCCGTGCCAGCAGCGCAGCCGCCGACACCCCCAGCACCGGATGCCGCCAATCCGGCGCAACGTCCAGTAGTGGGATCAGCACGAATGCCCGCCGATGCGCCTCGGGATGTGGCAGGACGAGACGGCCGCGGTGCCGCACGCCGGCGGGCCAGCCGTACCGCCGTCCGCCGAAGTCGACGATATCCAGGTCGAGCGGCCGCGGGCCCCAGTGCGTGCCGAGGCGGCGGCCGGCGCGCCTCTCGAGTTGCTTGAGAGTGCGCAGCAGGGCCGCAGGGGCAACATTGACTTTTGCCAAGACAACGGCGTTCAGGTAATGTGACTGCCGCCTGCCGCCGAGGGGCTCGGTCTCGTAGAGAGCGGATGCGTGCTCGACGGCGACGTGGCGCGTTTGCAGCTCGGCTATCGCTTGGCGGAGCGTTCGAATCGGATCGCCCCAGGCCCCTGGGAGGTTTGCGCCGAGCGAGATCAGCACTGCGCTCATGACGGCTCCCAGATTAATCTGTCGGGCAGAATTCTAGAGTTGCGCAACGAGGCTCTATCAAAAAGCCCCATTTCTGACCAAGAGTTGCGCAGATCGGCTGTTTGACGCGGCTGGGACAGGTAAGTTATCTGAAATAGCGTTTCGGCTATCAAGGTTGAGTCGGAAGTCAAGCGGGGAGACAACCTCAGCACTCCTCCCGAGGTGAAAAATGCATTTTTATCCGAACGAGAAAGTCGCGCTGTTCATCGACGGCGCCAACTTGTACGCGACTGCCAAGGCTTTGGGCTTTGACATCGATTACAAACGCCTGCTGGTGCTGTTCCGGCAGAAGGGCCAGCTCATCCGGGCGCTCTACTACACGGCCTTGGCCGAGGACCAGGAGTATTCGTCGATTCGGCCGCTGATCGACTGGCTGGACTACAACGGGTACACGATGGTGACGAAGCCGACCAAGGAGTTCACCGACTCCATGGGCCGCCGCAAGATCAAGGGCAACATGGACATCGAGCTCACCGTGGACGCCATGCGGCTGTCCCGGAGCATCGATCACGTGGTCCTGTTCTCGGGCGACGGCGACTTCAAGTCACTGGTCGGGGCGCTGCAGCAGGAAGGCCGGCGGGTGAGTGTCGTCTCGACCCTGCAGACGCAGCCGCCGATGGTCGCCGACGAGCTGAGACGGCAGTCGGATCAGTTCATCGACCTCGCCGACCTGGAGCAGTTCATCTGCCGCGACCCCGCCACGCGCCCGGTTCGCAACGACCGCACATTTGCGGCGCGGCGGGACGCCTACCAGCGGCCCGCAGGCGAGCCGGTTCCCTTCCAGGAGCAGGACGATCTGTCGGAGGAAGTCTGAGGCCAGATCGGGCTCGTGGGCGAGCTTTCGGGCAGGTTGGCGGGAGCGTGCTCGGCTGCGGATGACACCGCTCACGCCGAGCCGGGCCGCGACTGTCCTCTTTGCCCGCGGCTGGCCGCCTTCCGCGCCGCCAATCGCGCCGCCGAGCCATCCTGGCACAATGCCCCGGTGCACTCCTTCGGGCATCCCGCCGCCCGGCTGCTGATCGTCGGCCTGGCGCCGGGGCTGCGCGGCGCAAACAGGACCGGGCGGCCGTTCACCGGCGACTTCGCCGGCGACCTCCTCTATCGCACGCTCATCGAGTGCGGATTCGCGAGCGGCACCTATGGCGCCGATCCAGGCGATGGGCTGGCGCTCGCCGGCTGCATGATCACCAATGCGGTCAGGTGCGTTCCGCCGCAGAACAAGCCGACACCCGAGGAGGTTGCCACCTGCCGCCGGTTCCTGCGTGCGCGAATGGAGATGCTGGACGAGATGGCGGCGGTGCTCGCTCTCGGCCGCATCGCCCACGACAGCTTTCTTGCCGCGATGGGCGCCAGGAGAAGCGCCCATCCGTTCGCGCACGGCGCGCGCCACGCCATCCGGCCGGGTCTCACCCTGTTCGACAGCTATCACTGCTCGCGATACAATACCAATACAGGCAAGCTGACGCCGGGGATGTTCAAGGCGGTCGTGCAGGCGGTCGGGGAGCATCTCGGCGCACCTCGGGCGAGCCGCTGATCGCCTGCTGCCCGCACGCGTGCGGCCACGACGGTGGGAACCGCAGGCGAAGTGATCGATTAGGTCAGAGCCAGGCGACCGGTGAACTGCGCTGCCGTCAAGAGGACCGATCGCGTGGCCAGTCTGTCATGCGGAGAAGCTCGCGAGGGTGCCGTCATGCTCGAAATTGCACCGGAGAAGGTGGCTCACGTCATCATCAGGGCTCGGGAGTACAACGCGAAGGTCGGGACGATGAACCCGGATGACGGAAGCGGCTCGGACGGTGAGCCCCAGGACGTGCTCGAGACCCTGCCCAGCGATTTGACGCGGCCTGAGCTCGTGGGGTTCATCAATGCGCTGAACGAGGACGAGCAGGCGCACCTCGTAGCGCTGACTTGGGTCGGCCGCGGCACCTTCGAGCCCGAAGAGTTCGACGAGGCGGTCGAGACCGCAAGGCAGGAGAGGACCAACCCGACTGCAAGCTACCTGCTCGGCATCCCGCTGCTCGCCGATTACCTGGAGGACGGCCTGGAGAAGCTGGGCTTCCCGGTCGAGGACATCGAAAGCGAGATTCTCTAGCGTGTACTCGACTGGAATCGAAGCATATCAGGTCACGCCTACTTCCAGCGGAAGATGGTTGGGATGAGGGAATGATGCCCTCCCTTTGACAGGGAGGGCGGCGCGGCGAAGGCCGCGCGGGTGGGGTGGGGCCACAACTGAGACGTTGGTGCAGAAGGCACCCCCACCGCCGGCCCCTCCCCGCAAGGGGAGAAGTACTCGCGGCTACGGTTTCAATCTCAACCAGAAAGACTCTCGACTCGGTCCGGGCCCTCCGAAGGGCCTGAATGCCCTCCGCGGCCGACCGCGTTCTACGAGCTTACAGATCCGGGGGGGCGCGTCTTCAACCGCGATTCCTGGGCGTAGGAGACGTTGGCGGTGATGACGGCCAGCACCTCGCGCGCATGGGCGTCGGGCGGGTGCACCGGGTAGAAGACGCGCTCGATCCGTCCGCCGCGGACAAGCAGCGTCAGCCGCTTAAGGTAGACTTTGCCGCCGGTCTCGAGCACGGGCAGCCTCAGAGCCCGCCGGAACCCGTCTGCCGCATCGCTCAGCAGCGCAAATGGCAACCGCAGCCGACGGGCGAACTCCTGCTGCTCCTCCGTGGGCTGCAGCGACAGGCCGAACAGGGCAACCGGCATCTCGTCGAAGCCGGGGTAGAGGTCGCGGAAGCCCTCGGCCTCCGGCGTCGAGCCGTGCGCGCCGGGGATCGTGTCCCAGTCCGGCGGGTTGGGCAGGCCCGGCCTCCCCGACCAGGGGTAGCAGAACACGACGACACGCCCCGGGACGCGGGCCAGGGATACCGCGCTCCCGTCTGTCGCCTCCAGGTCGATGTCGGGAAGGGCAAGTCCGCGAGCCAGATGGCGTGCGCCCCCGTCGTCGGCGGGTGCGGGCCAGGGCCAGCTCATGGCCGGCCTCCGCGACGGCTGTGCAGCCAGGAGAGAACGTCGGCCGCGTTCCGGTCCGGGGGAAACACGGGATAGAATACTTTCTCGATGCGGCCATCCTCGATCACCATCGCGAGGCGCTTCAGCAGCGTCTGTCCGGCAACCTCCATGGTCGGCAGCCGCAGCGCGCGGGCCAGCGCCAGTCCTTCGTCCGACAGCACGGGGAACGGCAGGTGCAGGCGCTCGGCCATCTCGCGCTGATAGGCCGTGTCCTGCGTCGAGAGCCCGAAGACTTGAGCCGCGCCCGCGTGCGCGAACTCGGCATGGTGGTCGCGGAACGCGCAGCTCTGGGGGGTGCAGCCGCGCGCGCCCGGGATCATGTCCCAGTCGTCGACCACCGCGATGTCGCCGGGCCGGCCGGTGCGCGGGTAGGCGTAGACGACGGTAAGACCGGGCAGCGAGCCGAGCGAGATGGCGCTGCCGTCGGTCGCCGGCAACGCGATCTGCGGCACGCGCGCGCCCTCCAGATGGCGTGCCGCGCCGTCGTCGCTGGGCGCGGGGATCCTCGACCAGTCGACGTGATGGAGGTCGGGATTGGCAATCGACACGGGGGGCACCTCCTCAGCAGTCGCGCACGCGGTAATGATAGTCGTTGACCATGGTATATCCGAGGCCGGCATACAATCGCTGCGCCGGAACGTTCGACGTCACGGCCTGCAGCGCCGCGACGGTGGCGCCCCGCTCCGTGCCCCACGCTTCCAGGGCGGCCATGACGATCCTGGCAGCACCCGACCGGCGGGCCTCGGCGCGCGTCCCGATGCACTCGGCGACGACGATTTCACCGCAAAGGACGGCGAGCGCCGTGGCGACGACCCGGCCGCCGGATTCGAGCCTCAGGAAGGCGCGCGGTGGCGGCACGGAGGCCAGGATGCCCGGCGCCGCCGCGCGCCGGTCGGCGGTGATGTTCGCCAGGTAGACGTCCATCCAGCCGTCGCCCGGCCGGTCCGCCACCCCGACCTCCCGCGGCGCGGCGGCGCCGCCGATTCGCTTGGCGAGCGTCGTCACCGGCTCGTGCAGGCGATAGCCGCGCCGTTCGAGCCGCCGGTCGAGATCGCCCGGTGCCGCGAGATCAGCGCCCACCTGGAACCGGCTCGGGGCATTGCGCGCGAAGTAGAGCTCTTCGGCCTCGCCGATCGCCGCCTCGACGTCCGCCCCGCGAAAGGCGAGCGGCGAGACGGAATTGGCCCGCTGCGAGTTGCCGCCGGAGTAGCGCCACAGCCAGCCGCCGATGTCGCGCGTCTCGGACGCGGGCCAGGCGTGGACGGCGGCGTGCTCGATCGCCATCAGCTCCTGCCTGGTGAACCCGGTGGCGCAGTCTCGCGCGCAAGTCGTCATGGCGGCGGCCTTGTCAGCCCTTCTCCCGCATCAGTCGCGCCTTCTGGCGCTGCCAATCCCGCTGGGCGGCCGTCTCCCGCTTGTCATGGAGCTTCTTGCCCTGCGCCACAGCCAGCCTGACCTTGGCCTTGCCGCGCTCGTTGAAATAAAGCTCGAGCGGCACCACCGTCATGCCCTGGCGGTCGACTGCGATGGCGAGCTTGTGCAGCTCCCGCTTGTGCAGCAGCAGGCGCCGCGGCCGCCTCGGCTCATGGTTGTAGAACGGCCCGGCCTGCTTGTACTCGGGGATGTAGGCGTTGATCAGGGCAAGCCCGCCGTTCTCGATGGCGGCGTAGCTCTCCGAGATGTTGGCCTGACCCTGGCGCAGCGACTTCACCTCGGTGCCGGTCAGCGCGATGCCGGCCTCGTAGGTGTCTGTGATGAAATACTCGAAGCGGGCCTTCCGGTTCTCGGCGACGAGCCGGCGGCCGCCATCGCTCTTGGCCGCCATCTTGCTGGAGCTCCCCGCGTGCCTTCCTACTCGGCGGCCCTGGCCTGCAGCAGACCGGCTCCGACGAGCGCCGCCTCCACAGCTTTCCGGCTCGACTCCGCGATCGGCGCGAGGGGCAGGCGCACCTCTGGGCTGCACAGGCCGAGCAGCGAGGCCGCATACTTGACCGGCCCCGGGCTCGTCTCGACGAAGAGGGCGTCGTGCAGCGGCATCAGCCGATCCTGCAGGCGGAGAGCCTTGGCGAAGTCGCCGGCGAGGCAGGCGTCCTGGAACTCGGCGCAGAGCGCCGGCGCGATGTTGGACGTCACCGAGATGCAGCCCTGGCCGCCGTGCGCGTTGAAGCCGAGCGCGGTCGCATCCTCGCCCGACAGCATGACGAAGTCGGACCCGCAGGCGAGCCGCTGCTGGGAGGCGCGCGCGAGATTGGCGGTGGCGTCCTTGACACCGACCACGTTCCTCAGTCTCGCGCATCGAGCCATCGTGGCCACGGACATGTCCGTTACAGTTCGAGCCGGCACATTGTAGAGCACGATCGGGATGTCGACAGCGTCGTTGATGGCCTTGATGTGCTGGTAAAGGCCCTCCTGCGTCGGCTTGTTGTAGTAGGGCATGACGACGAGCACGGCATCGGCGCCGACCTGCCTGGCGTGCCGGCTGAGGTCGATGGCCTCGGCCGTCGAGTTGGAGCCGGCGCCGGCGATGACCGGCACCCGCTTGCGCGCTGTCTTCACGCAGATCTCGACCGCCCGCTTGTGCTCGTCGTGGGTCAGAGTGGGCGACTCGCCGGTGGTGCCGACCGGCACGAGGCCGTGCGTGCCCTGCGCAATCTGCCATTCGACGATGCGCTCGTAGCCGGGCTCGTCGAAGGCGCCGCTCCTGAACGGCGAGATCAGCGCCGTGAAGGATCCCTTGAACATCGTGCTGCTCCTCGAGCAGTGGCCGCCCGCGCAATCTCAAGTAACGACGTTGGCGTCGGGGTGGGCGTTCTTCCTTGAACACGGCACGCGTGCTTGATACCGTGTTGCCGGTACCCTGAGCCTCGCACCGCTTAGTGCCAAGACGATAAGGTCGGGGAGATTAGGCGGTTCAAGGGGCGCACGCAAGCGAAGCGCACCTGAAGTCTCGCGAGGAAGCATTCCGCGCCGGCTGCGGGCTTCGGCCCCGCCAAGCGAGAAATCAATCTGCAACCCGGTGTCGAGAGACGATGCACGTGCTCAGTCGCGCTCCCGCCTTTCATGGACTGCTGGCGGCGCCGGCCCTCATGGTTTTGGCCGCCGCATGGCCCGCCCCGGCGGCCGGGCCCCTGCTGCCTGCGCCCTCCGCTGCGCCCGTCGTGAAGGCCAACGCGGCCCGGCAGGTGCCATCCAAGCCGCTGCTCGCCGCCGCGGAGGCCGCGCGCGAGGCCGACCATGTCACCCGCTTCGACGCCGCCATCGCACCGGCTCGCGGGCACCCCGTCTCGGAGGCGGATGGCGAGCGCATCCGTGCCGCCATAGCCGCCCATGCCTCGGACGCAGCCAAGGCGCGTGCGCTCCAGGACGAGATCACCGATCCCATCGGCCGCAAGCTGGTCGAGTGGCACCGCCTGCGCGCCGGGATCGGCGGGGTCGCGGAAATCCGCACCTTCCTCGACGACAACCCTGCGTGGCCGGACCGCGCCCTGCTCACTCAGCGGTTCGAGGAAGCCCTGTACAGGCAGGCGGATGACGCGCGGGCCGTCAAGCAAATCTTCGCCGCGGTGGAGCCGACGACAGGCGTCGGCCTCGCGGCGCTCGCCTCCGCGCATCTGGCCGAGGGAGATGCGGAGCGCGCCAAAGCTTTCGCCGCACGCGCCTGGCGGGACTACGCTATCCCGGCGAGCCTCGAGGCCGGTTTCCTGGAGCGCTTCGGGGCGCTCCTGACGGAAGCGGACCACAAGCTCCGGCTCGACCGCCTGCTGATCGACGAGCCGCGCTGGACGAGCGAGAGGAACACGCGCGCCGCCATGGTGAAGCGGATGATCCCGCTCCTGAGCAAGCCGGAGCAGTTGAAGGCCGAGGCGCGGCTCGCCGTCTTCCAGCGCTCCAAGCAGGCGGCAAAACGCATGGCTGCCGTGCCTGCCGGGACATCGGCGGACTGGGGCATGGCGTTCCAGCGCGTCCAGCTCCTCAGGCGGCAGAACAAGGACCAGGACGCATGGAAGATCCTGCTCTCGGCGCCGACCGATCCCGCTGAGATCGTCAGCCCCGACGGCTGGTGGCTGCAGCGGCGGTCGGCGGCCTACGACGCGCTCAAGGCCGGCAAGCCGAAGATCGCCTTCGAGCTCGTCCGCGACGCCGGCCCGCTCAGCGTCAACCCGCGCAACGAGCAGACGTTTCTCGCCGGCTGGCTCGCGCTGCGCCATCTCGATGACGCGCGGCTGGCCGAGCCGTTCTTCCAGGAGAACGAGGCAGGTGCGGACGGGCCTCTGAGCCGGTCGCGGGCGCTCTACTGGCTCGGCCGCACCCACTCGGCCCTTGGCAACAAGAGCAAGGCTGCCGCGCTGTTCGAGGCCGCCGCGAAGTACACCGACACGTTCCACGGCCACCTTGCCCGCGAGCGCCTGGGCGCCGATTCGCCGGCACTCGTGCTCGCCCCGCCGGCACCGCCGACGCCCGAGCAGATCGGCCGGTTCAACGTGCTCGACGCCGTGCGGGCAGCGGTCGTCGCAGGCCAGGCCGGTCTCGATCGGAGCATCGTGCGCGCGTTCATCGGGCAGCTTCAGCGCCACTTCGACAGCGAGGCGGAGGTGGCGATGGTGGCCCATCTCGCCGAGGCGCTCGGCGACACCCAGATGGCGCTGCGCGTCGGCAAGGCGGCCATCGCGCGCGGCTTGAACCTGGTGCACTACTCCTACCCGATCCATGCCTTCCCCGCCTACTCGCCGCTGCGCGCGCCGCCCGAGCCGGCGCTGCTGCTCGGACTCGCCCGGCAGGAGAGCGAGTTCAACGGCGCTATCATCTCGGGAGCCGGCGCGCGCGGCATCCTGCAGGTCATGCCGGTCACCGCACGGCACATCTGCCGCGACTACAAGATCAAGTGCAACATCGGCAGGCTGATGCGCGATCCGGCCTATAACGCCATGCTGGCCAGCGCCTATGTGGGCGATCGCATGGCGGAGGTTTCCGGCAGCTACATCCTGGCGCTCACGAGCTACAACGCCGGCCCTGGGCGCACGCGGCAATGGCTGCGCGAGATGGGCGATCCGCGCGACCCCGGCGTCGACCCGATCGACTGGATCTACCAGATCCCGTTCGAGGAGACGCGCGACTACGTGCAGAAGGTGCTGTCGAACGTGCAGATCTACCGGGCGCGGCTGGGCGAGAACGGAGGCTCTATCGGCGAGGACCTGGCCCGGGCGCGCCGCTCGCCGAAGCCGGCCGAAGCGCCGTAGCATTCCTCGTCTTCGCGCTGGACCCCGGATCGGCGGAGCACTGGAGGCGACCACGGATGGGACCGGCTGCGGCCTGGAACGACTTCACCTTCTCGGCCCGCGACGGGCTGAGGCTCTACGCGCGGCGCTATCCGGCTCCGGGATCACATCTGCGACCCGTCCTCTGCCTGCCGGGCCTGACGCGCAATTCCCGCGACTTCCACGACATCGCGATGGCGCTGTCGAGCGGCGAGCGGGCCCGCGCCGTCTACGCGCTCGACAGCCGCGGCCGCGGCTCCTCCCAGTACGACCGCGACTGGCGCAACTACGCCGTCCCGATCGAGATGCTCGACGTGGAGGACCTCGTCACGCTGCTCGGCCTCGAATCGCCGGCGATCATCGGCACCTCGCGCGGCGGCCTGGTGGCCATGGTGCTGGCGGCGGCGCAGCCGACGGCGGTCGGCGCCGTCGTGCTCAACGACATCGGCCCGGTCATCGAGCGCGGCGGGCTCATCCGCATTGCGGGCTACGTCGGCAGCATGCCGCTGCCGTCGAGCTGGGAGGACGCGGCGAATATGGTCGCGGAGATGAACCGCCGCGCCTTCCCGGCCGTCCGTCAGGACCAGTGGGCGGAGATCGCCCGGCAGTGGTTCAACGAGGCCAACGGCCGCCCGGCGCCCGGCTACGATCCGAACCTCGCCAGGTCCTTTTCGGTGACGGATGGCCCCATCCCGGCGTTGTGGCCGCAGTTCATGGCGCTCGCCCGCGTGCCGCTGCTCGTCATCCGCGCGGAGAACTCCGACATCCTGAGCGCCGCCACCGTGCAGCAGATGCGCGCCCGGCATCCGCAGTGCGCCTCGCTCACGGTTGCCGGCCAGGGACATGCCCCGCTATTGAAGGATGCCGAGACCATCGCTGCCATCGCCGGCTTCCTGGCCGACGTCGACGCCGGCCGGCCCGTCGCCGGCGATCTCGGCCGCGCGGCTTGAGCCGCGTCCGCGTCGATTGGGGGGTGCCCGCATATCCGCACATCAGGCTCCCAGATACGCACTCTTCACGTGAGGGTCGGTCAGGAGGTCGGATCCGCGGCCGGTCAGCGTCACCCGGCCTTGCTCGAGAACATAGGAACGATCGGACAGCTCCAGCGCGGCATATGCGTTCTGCTCCACCATGACGACGGTAACGCCGTTGGCTCGAATATCCTTGATGATCTCGAAGGTGCGTTCCACCAGATTGGGAGCGAGGCCGAGCGAAGGCTCATCGAACAGCACGAGCTTCGGCCGGGACATCAATGCGCGGGAGATCGCGAGCATCTGCTGCTCTCCACCCGACAGCGTGCCAGCCGCCTGGTCGCGACGATCGTACAAGATCGGGAAACGCTCGAAGATCTTCGCCATATCGCCTGCGATCTCATCGGCGTCACGTCGCAGATAGCTGCCGATCTCCAGGTTTTCTTGTACGGTCATATATGGAAACACGCGCCGGCCCTCCGGACAATGCGCGATTCCGAGTTGAAGTATTCTTCGGGCGGAGGCATGAGTTATGTCTTCGCCATCGAACACGATGTGACCGCCGGCGGGAGGCAGAACCCCGGATATCGCTTTCAGCGTCGTCGTCTTGCCGGCTCCGTTGGCGCCGATCAGCGTGACGAGCTCGCCCTTCTGCACCTCGATGGAGACGCCGCGCACAGCGGCTATCTTGCCGTACCGGCAGACGAGTCCCTCAACCTTCAGCACGGGCATACCTTTCGCCGAGATAGGCGCGTATCACTTCGGAATCGAGCTGAATTGCAGCGGGCGGGCCATTGGCGATGATCCGACCTTGGTTGAGAACAACCACGCGGTCGGACACGCCCATCACCATCTTCATGTCGTGCTCGACGAGCAGCACAGTGATTCCGAGATCGCGGATGCGAGCCAGCGTTTTCATGAAATCCGTCGTCTCGGTCGGATTCATGCCGGATACGGGCTCGTCGAGCAGCAGCAGCTTCGGGTTTGCAGCAAGCGCGATCGCCACTTCGAGAAGGCGGAGCTCGCCGTACGGCAGCGACCCGGCCATCTCGTCTGCGCGCGGCCGGAGGCCGGTGAACTCGAGAATCCGCCAGGCCTCCTGTTTCAGGGTCTTCTCCTCGCGCGCGACCGCGGGCAGCCCCAGAATGATCGCCAGCGGATGCTGCTTCGACCTGAGGTGCAGGCCCATCAGGATGTTGTCGAGCACGGTGCGGCCGGAGAACACGCTCGTTTTCTGGAACGTGCGGACGACCCCCAACTCGGCGATCTGGTTCGGCTTCAACCCGGTGAGACGCTTGCCGCGATAAAGAACCTCTCCCGCTGCCGGCTCGATGTAGCCGGTGATCGCATTGAAGGCCGATGTCTTGCCGGCGCCATTTGGTCCGATCAAAGACAGCACCTCGCCTTCCATCACCTCGAACGTGAGATCCTCGACGGCCAGCAGGCCTCCGAACCGGATCGATAGGCCCTCGACGGCGAGCGCCACCCCGGACTGCGGTGCGGTCATCGGACCGTCTCCTCGACCCCCGAGCGGGCAGGCACGGCTCCGAGCGTCTTGTCCTGTCGCTTCTGCCACCAGTCGCGCAGCGCCGGCACGATTCCCTCAGGCAGGAAGTAGACCACCAGGATCATCAGCACTCCGTAGACGATCCACTGCACCTCAGGGGCGATCTCGAAAGCCCTCAGCGTCTCCGGCAGCAGCCCGAATATGATGCCGCCGACAACGGGCCCTGCCAGCGTTCCCTTGCCGCCGGTTACGACCATGATGACCATGGTCACGGTGTAGATGAACAGGAAGACGTCCGGATCGACGATGCGCACGTAATGTGCGTAAAGCGCGCCGGCGCCACCCGCAATGGCCGCCGCGACCATCGTCGCGAGCACGAGGTAGCGCGTGACGTCGACGCCGATGGACGTTGCGAGGGGCTCGTTCTCCCGCAGCGCGATCATCGCCCGGCCAGCTTGTGAATTGACGAGCCTCTTGATGACGACATAGGCGAGAACGGCAACGACCAGCACCAGATAATAGTTGGCTGGTTTACGCAGAAACGAAATTTCGAAAAGCGCCGGAGCGCCGAGCCGCAATGGCGGAATGTTGTTGAGCGCCATGGGGCCCTGCGTAAGCTCGACCCAGTTCAGCGCCACGAGCCGGATGACCTCGGCGAAACTTATCGTGACGATGACGAAATAGGCGCCACGCACGCGGAAGGCGACACGGCCTATCACCCAGCCGGCAAGCCCCGCGGCCACAACCCCGCACAGCATCGCCAACCAGACCGGCTTCGGTTCGAGCGACACGAGCGTGCCGGGCAGGATGTGCACCCCGAAGCCGAGCGCGACGAGGCTGGAGACGTAGGCGCCGATGCCGAAGAATGCGACGTGGCCGAGGCTGAGCTGGCCCGTGTAGCCGAGCAGCAGGTTGAGGCTCATCGCGGCAATGATGAAGATGCCGGTCATGATGAGCACGTGCAGGATGTAGAGATCCCCCATCCACAGCGGGATCGAGAACAGGAACAGCAACCAGGCGGCTGTGAGCGCGTGCTTCACCCGATCCGCTCCTTGCGCGCGAAAAGACCGGTCGGCTTGAACAGCAGAATGAAAATGATGAGCAGGAAGCCCATTGCGTCCCGGTAGCCCGAGGACACGTAGCCGGCGCCGAGCTCCTCCATGAAGGCCAGGATGAAGCCGCCGATGGTGGCGCCCGGTACGCTGCCCAGGCCGCCCAGAATGACGATCGCGAACGCCTTCAGCGAGGCGAGATCACCCATCGTCGGGTAGACGACGAAAACGGGCCCCAGGAGCGCGCCGGCCGCGGCGGCGAGACCCGAGCCGAGAGCGAACGTCGCCATGTGGATCCGGCTGATCTGAATGCCCATCAGCGCCGCGGTTTCGCGATCCTGGAAGGTGGCGCGCATGGCCTTGCCGAGGCGGGTGCGATTGATGAGGGCGTAAGTGGCGACGATGAGTGCGATGGCGACCACGAACACGAACAGCCGGTTCCACGATACCGAAACCGATCCGATCACCAGCGGCGAGGACGGAAATGGCGAGTCGATCGACTTTGCGACTCCCGTCCACGCGTACTGCTCCATGTTCTGCAACGCGATCCAGGCGCCGATCATGACGAGCATCGTGGTGTCGATGTCGGCGCCCCTCAGCTTGCGAAGCAGCACGAGCTCGATGGCCGCGCCGAGCGCCACGCCGAGCATCACCGCCAGCACCAGCGCAACGAAGAAGTCGACGCCGAGCAGCATGACGATGGCGTACATCATGTAGGCGCCGAACGCGTAGAGCTCGCCGTGGGTGAAGTTCACCACGCGCATGATACCGAAGATCAGCGTCAGGCCGATTCCCAGCAGCGCATAGGTTCCGCCGAGAATCAGGGCATTCAGGCAATGCTGGAGGAGTTGGTCCAAGACGGTGTTTCGCCACTACTGATGCTGAATCGCGCAGCTTCCGGCAATCCGCTGCAGAGGCCCACGTCCAGGCCCCCTCGCCCCATCAACCGATGGGGAGAGGAACAGGGTGCGAGGCGCAAGCTGGCGCCGTGCTTCGCCGCTGCCCCTCACCCCGACCCTCTCCCCGCATGCGGGGAGAGGGGATCTGACCGGTTGCTATTGCCTGACGACCTTGCCGCCCTCGATCTTCACCAGATAGACGCTGGGCACGTTCTGCGCGCTCTCCTTGCCGGCAGGACCCTGCTTGATGAAGGCGATGTCGCCGTTGATGCCTTTCACCTTCACGTCCCACAGCGCCTTGCGAACGGCGTCGGCCTCGGCCTTGCCGGCGGCCTTGATCGCTGCGACGATCGTATGAATACCGTCCCAGCCGCGGAAGCCCTCGGTCAGGCCGCCGACATGGTGCTTCTTCTCGTTCCACAGCGCAACGAAGCGCTTGGCGATGTCGGGATTCTTCACGGCTTCGGGGAACCACGGCGTGAAGAACACGAGATGGAACGAGCCGTTTGCGGCATCACCGGCCTGCTGGATGAGCTGATCCGGCGAGTTGGAGCCGCCCGTGGTGATGATGCGTGCGGTGAGCTGCTGGTCCTTGGCCTGCTTCAGCACCAGCGTGATCTGCTCGACGGCGGTCGTGACGAACAGCGTGTCGCTGCCCGAGGCCTTGATCTTTGCGAGCTGGGCGGAGAAGTCGGTGGCCTTCGGGTCCATCGTCTCCATGACGCCGACCTGCACGCCGGCCTTTTTCAGCATCTCGGAGAACTCCTTCGAGGCGCCGAGCCCGAAATCGTTGTTGGTGGCGAGGAAGTCCGCCTTCTTGATGCCGAGCGCCTTGACCAGCGGCTCGAAGGCCTTGGCCTCCATCTCCGAGGTGGGGCTGATGCGGAACACGTAAGGGTTGCCCGATGTCGTGATCTTGCCGGAGGAGGATGTCTCGACGAGCATCGGCACCCCGTACTCCTCGAGCTTCGGCATGACGGCGAGCGTCAGCGTCGAGCTCCAGGCGCCCATCATCACCGGCACCTTGTCCTTGACGATGAGCTTCTCGGCGGTGGCGACCGCCTCGGTCGGGTTGGACTTGTTGTCCTCGACGATGAGCTCGATCTTCTTGCCGAGCACGCCGCCGGCCTTGTTGATCTCCTCCTCGGCGAGTTTCGCGCCCTGGGCGACATAGTTGCCCGATGCGGCGAAGGCGCCGGTGAGCGGCTGGGTGACGCCGATCCTGATCGTGTCCTGCGCCGAGGCCTGCCCTGCGAGGAGCGCTGCGCCCAAAATGGCGAGTAGATGATACCGCATGTTTCAACTCCCTTTTCTGATACGCCCAGATTGATCTGAGCCGGCTCGTGAATTGGCGAGGCCGGATCGCCTGACGGTTGAAGTCTCCTTTTACTCGGCGCGATGGCCGTCACCATCTGTCGCCACGTCTTGCCCTGAATGCGTCGCCGTCTCCCCGGCGGCCGCAAGCAGCCGTTCAGTAAGGCCGGTATTCGTAGATTACCGCGCGCAGCGGTTTGAGATGGAATGCATTGCAGGCGTTGTAGATCTGCGGACAGTTGGAGAAGGCGGCGATCACGTCCATCTCGGCGCGGAAGTCGATATGGTCGCCCGCCTTGCTCCGCGGCGCCTGGATCGACCAGTTGCCGTCGTTGCCGATCGGGCAGTTCATGAAGACGTTCATGTTGAAGGGCACGTCCTTCCAGGCGATGCCCCACGGCTCGAGCGCAGCCGCCAGGTTGTCGCGGCAGTTCCTGGTGTTCTTGACCCCGTAGCGCTTTTCGTTGGTGAAGCCGCTGCATGCGCCGGCAAGCATGTCATGCACGCCGCAGGTATCCTCGATGATGGTCATCATCGCGCGGGCCTCGTCGGAATAGAGCACATAGCCAACGCGCGGGAATACCTGCTTGTTGAGATTGATCGTGTTCATCACCGAAAGCTTCTCGCCGGGCTCCTGGGCATTGATCGTAACCAGGTCGGCCACCTGCTGGCCCTCGACGTCAATGATGCGCAGCACCTGCCCCTTCTTGATCTCGGCCGCGAAGTGGCCCGCCGGTTCGATTGTTTCGTCGCGCAGGATCTTGGGGTCTTTCACCAAAGTCTCCTCTTCTCAATTGCGCCGATCGCGAAGTCTCGGAATGATTTCCCGGGCGACCGCCTCGACCTGCTCCTTTTCGTACTTGTAAGGAACGAAGATGATGCGATCGATGCCTGTCGCGATGTGCGCCTCGAGCTGCTCGACGCACTCATCGACCGTCCCCATGACGGCGCTGTCCATGGTCGACTCCGACCATGACGCGTAATCCCATTCGGTCTGCAGCCAGTGCTTCATCGGCGCCTCGATCTTCTCGCGCGGGCCGACATAGATCGGAAGCTGGTTGGTCGAGATGAGCTCGTCGGGGTTGCGCCCGGCTTCCTCGGCAAAGGCACGCACCTTGGCCCAGGCTTTGGCGAAGCTGCCGGCGGTGTAATAGTAGGTGAGCCAGCCATCGCCCTTGATCGCGGCGCGCTTCAGGACGGCATCGACGTAGCCGCCGATCAGCAGCGGCGGCCGCGGCTTCTGCACGGGCTTCGGGTAGAGCACGGCGCCGCGCAGGTTGTAGGGCGGGTAGTCGCCGTCGACGCGCTCCTCGGTCCAGAGCCGGTTGATGATCTCCAGGCTCTGCTCCATGAGCTTGCCGCGCTTGGTGAAATCGACCCCGAGCGAGTCGAACTCGCGCTTGTACCAGCCGACCGCGGCGCCCACGACCAGACGGCCGTTCGAGATGTGATCGATGGTGGCGAGCTCCTTCGCCAGCAGCACCGGATTGCGCATCGGCATGACGAGAATGCCGGTGCCCACCTTGATCTTCGACGTGCGGGCCGCCACGGCGGTGAGGATGGTCAGCGCCTCGTGGATCGGGAAGTTGGGGTCCACGCCGAGCAGGATGTGGTCCCAGGCCCAGATCGACTCGTAGCCGAGCTCCTCCATGCGCACGCCGTATGCGATCAGCTCCTCGGCGCTCGGCATCTCCGGATAGCGCGTGAAGTTCCGCATGGCGATCCCGAAGACGGTCTGTTTCTTTCTCGCCATGCGGTCCTTACCTTTCCAAGTTCATCCCCTCTCCCCGCAAGCGGGGAGAGGGAGCATCAAGCCGTATAGACGCGTTCCGGATCGAGATTTCGCAACGCTTCCAGCTCCTCCAGGCGCGGCGGCTCGGTGGTCTCGATTTTGCGGTCGAAGAGGAGCTTGAACCCGGTGTTCTCCTGAACCATTTCGGGCGTCACGCCCGGATGCAGCGCCAGCACCTTCATCTCGTGTGTGTCGTCGTCGAAGCCCATGATCGCGAGGTCCGTCACCACCCGCCACAGGCCGCCCTGCGGCAGGCCACGCTCCTCGCGCGAGCGCCCGCCCTTGATCCAGCCCGGCGAGGTGATGAAGTCGACGTCGGCGACGAAGCGGCGTTTCTCGTGCTTCATGGCGACGATCATGTTCGTCAGTGAAGAGATGTCGTTGCCGCCGCCCGTTCCCGGCAGCCGGATCTTCGGATTGGCGCTGTCGCCGATGAAGGAGGAGTTCAGATTGCCGAAACGGTCGATCTGCGCGCCGCCCATGAAGCCGACGTCGACATAGCCGCGCTGCAGCAGCAGCAGTACGTCCGTGATCGGCAGCACCATGTTGGAGCGCCGCGTGCAGCGCTGCTCGTTTGTGGACGGCGGCAGCTCGCCCGGGACGATGAAGGGCCCGATCGTGCCGCCTTCGAACAGGATCGTCAGATGCGGCGCGAAGAACCGCTGGGCGAGAGTCGCCGCGAGCAACGGAACGCCGATACCCGCGAATACGATCTGCCCATCCTTCATCAGCCGCGAGGCCATTACGGCCAGCAGCTCCGACGCGGTATAAGTCGCCTTCGCGGAGCCCTGCTCAGTCATTGTGAACACTCCGGCCGCGGCGGCTGGCGTCGAGCACGGCCTCCATGCCGAGCTTTTCCAGGTACTGAGGCCAGCCCCTGGGCTCGTAATAGTATTCCTCGAGGTACTTTTGCGGCCCCTTCACCGGGTCCTTCGAGACCTCCGCATAATGGTCGAGGTGCTCGAAGAACGGCTCGTAGACGCCGTAGCATTCGTGCGGTGCACAGCCGAACGGCGCCTCGACCACGGCATCGACCGTGAAGAATGGGATGCGCGTCTGGTCCGGGGTCCGGCGGATCTGGTCGTTGGAGACGATGCGCTCGGTGGTGAGGATGACCCGGTTGGCCGCCATGGCGATGTCGATGTCCATGAACTGCAGGCCGTCGAGCTGGGCGTTCCCGTAAGCATCGCAGCGCTGGACGTGGATCAGCGCCACGTCCGGATTGAGCGCCGGCAGCAGCACGATCTGCTCGCCCGTGAACGGGCAGGTCATGGTCTTCAGATCGCTGCCGACGAGCTGGCCGACGCCCGAGCCGATCATCGAGCGGGACGGCATGAACGGTATGCCCATCGCCCCGGCGCGGTAGCGCAGCCCGATGGACATGTGGCTCCACTCCTCGAAGCGGGCCAGCTTGTTCTCCGTATAGTGCCGCATCACCTTCGATACGCCCCACACGATTCCCTGCGTGAACCAGCTCGTGATGACGTGCTGTGAGGCACCCGAGGCGAAGAAGAGATCGCCTTCTGTCGAGGTGATCGAGCGGGAAATGGTGAGGCTCTTCTTGCGGGCGCGGATGAGCGACCAGACCATCGCCATCGGCGTGCGCGATACGGTGCATCCGCCGATGGCGACGTGATCGCCGTCCTTGACGAGGCGGGCGGCTTCATCGAGCGACACGACCTTCTCCCGCAGCCCGCGGTCCCGCGCCAGGGTTTCGCGGCGCAGCGCCTCGTAGGGTTTGACCAGCGGCTTCGTGCTCATCTCAGTCCGCGTCTCCTTAGTGACGTCACATCGAGGCTTCCGCCATGCCGCTGTCGCGGTTGAAAGCGGTGATCATCTCGTCCCAATGCGGAACGAGCCGGTGCAGGCCGGTCCAGAAATCCTGTCTCTTGCGACGGTCGAAATCTGCGAGCGCCACGCCCTGCTGCTCGACCCAAGTGAAATATCCGAGGTTGAAAATGCGCTCCCGCTCGCGGGGTGTTGCATCGAGCACGTTCTCGGTGTCGGCGCCGAGGAGGTGCTCGCCCACGAGCTCCGCCGCCAGCTCTCCCGTCATCTCGCCGGAGTTGTGCCGGCGCTGCAGGTAACGGCGCACCTCGCTCGCGTACATGGCTGCGGGGTCCGTCGCGACCGTCATCACCACGCTGTCCTCGCCGAGCCCGTAGTGCTTTGCCAGCTTGATGGCGGCCACGATGTTGGCGATGCTGGAAAGCCCGAACTGCTCGAGCTGATCGAGCATCTCTGCGGAAAGCTCCAGCCGCCGCGCGAGGTAGCCCCGGCCCGCATCCGTGTTGAACACGGCGTTGAGCCCGTCCGTGGCCTTGTCGGTCACGCCGATGACGGCATCGGTGCTCATGACATTGTGGATGAGCGGCACGTGCTTGTCGCCGATGCCCTGGATGTTGTGGTCGCCATAGCCGTTCATCAGCAGCGTCGGGCACTCGATTGCTTCGACGACGGCAATTTTCGTTCCGTGCCTAGCCTTGAGGTAATCGCCTGCTCCGAGCGTGCCTGCCGATCCGCTCGCCGCGACGTAGGCCGCGAGCTGCAGCCCCGGCGTATTGCGCTCCAAGCCCTGGAAAATCGTCTCGAGCGCCGGACCCGTGCACCGCCAGTGGCCGAGATAATTGGCGAACTCGCTGAACTGATTGATGATCTCGTTCGCCGGATCGCGCGCGAGCGCCGCGCACTTGTCGTAGATCTCCTTGACGTTGGATTCCGTCCCCCGCGTGCGAACGATATCCTCGGGGCTGGTGACCCAGCGCTCGAGCCAGTCGAACCGCTCCTGGCTCATGCCCGCAGGCAGCACGGCGACACCCCGGCAGCCGAGAATGCGGGAGATGGCGACCCCTCCGCGGCAGTAATTCCCCGTCGACGGCCACACTGCGCGCTGCGTGGTGGGATCGAAGCGCCCCGCGACCAGCCGCGGAGCAAGGCAGGCGTAGGCCGCCAGCACCTTGTGCGCGCCGATCATCGGAAACAGCGCACCGATGGCCACGACGATGCGCGCCCTCACCCCCGTCAGCGTCCCTGGCAGCTCGACATGCACGGGCACCGGAACTTGCCCCGTGCGGCGGACGTCATTGAACCAGTTCACACGGTAGAGATTTCCGGGATGCGGTTCGTCGGCGCCGAGCTCGGGCAGGGCCGCGCGGACCGGCCGCGGCGCCTGCGAGGGGTCCGCAAGCTCGGCGAACGTGGGCAGTCTGACCCGCTTTTCCCGAAGCCGCGCGACGGCGCGCCTGCGCACCGCAGCGTCCTCGACCTCGACCGGGAAATCGAAAGGACCCATGCTTCGACCGTCCCTGCTCCGGCTCCGGATGAAGACGCCGTGTCGTGATCATACTATTGTACTAAACTTAGTACCAGTATCGTATGGCTCGAGCCGGCAATCAACCGTAATCAGCAATTCGGCTTGCCTCTTCATGAGGCAAGCTGCCTCGAATTCGGCGTAGCGTAGAGTGTGGTGCGCTGACGAGGGATGCGCCCCCAGCCGCTTATCAATCGCTCGATGCTGCCGGCGTCCATCTCCTGACCGTGGGCCGCGCCGGCAGCCCGCGTGATCGACTCGTTCATCAATACCCCGCCGAAGTCGTTGGCACCGGCCGAAAGGCAGAGCGCGGCGCCTTGCGGCCCCATCTTCACCCAGGAGGTCTGGATGTTGGTGATGAGCGGGTCGAGCACGAGCCGCGCGACCGCGTGCATCAGCACGGCCTCGACGAAGGTCGGCCCTTTGCGCGAGAGGCCCTTCAGGTAGATCGGCGCCTCCATGTGCACGAAGGGCAACGGCACGAATTCCGTGAACACGCCGGTCTGCTTCTGCAGCTCACGGATGCGCAGCAGATGGCGCGCCCAGTGCTGGTATCCGTCGACGTGGCCGAACATGATCGTCGCCGTGGCGCGCAATCCGGCCTCGTGCGCCGTTCTCATCACCTCGAGCCATTGGTCGGTAGAGATCTTGTCCGGGCAGAGAGTTGCCCGGACCTCGTCATCGAGGATTTCGGCAGCCGTCCCAGGCACACTGGACAGGCCGGCCTTTTTTAGAAGCGCGAGATACTCACGCAGTGTCAGGCCGAGCGTCTTAGCCCCGTTCCAGATCTCGAGTGGCGAAAATGCATGGATATGGATGCCGGGCGCCGCGTCCCGCACGGCCTCGGCGATGGCGAGATAGGTTTGCCCCGTATATCCGGCCCTGATGCCGCCCTGCAGGCAGACCTCGGTCGCCCCCCGCGCCCATGCCTCGCGCGTGCGCTGCGCGATTTCCGTGAGCGGCAGATCGTAGGGCTTGTCGCGATGTCCCAGCGAATGCCGGCCTTTCGAGAAGGCGCAGAACCGGCAGCCGTAGGTACAGACGTTGGTGTAGTTGATGTTGCGGTTCACGACATAAGTGACCGCATCGCCGACCCGATCCGCACGCAGCCGGTCGGCCGCCCTGCAGACCGCCGCGAAATCATTGCCGCGGGCTGAAAACAGCGCGCCGATCTCGGCTTCGCTCAGCGGGGCGCCTTCCTCCACCCGCGCCAGGATGCGAAAGACCGGTTCCGACGGGCGCACGGCGCAGGCCCGCACCCGCGCTACCTGCGCCTCGGGCAGCGGCTCCAGGGCGCCCGGCACCCACGTGTCCTCGCGCGCGAAGCCTGCTCCATCGCGCGACTGCAGGACGGGCGGTCGCAGGCGCTCGTCGAGCCAGCGCTCAGGGGCCGCTGCGAAGTCTGGATAGATCGCCAGTCGCTCGACGAGGGCACGGCCGGCGCCCTCGGTCGCCGCTTCCAGACTGGCGAGCTGAGGCCAGGGGGCCTCCGGATTGACGTGGTCCGGCGTCACTGGCGAAACGCCGCCCCAGTCGTTGATGCCGGCGCGGATGAGTTGAACTAATCCGTCGGGCCGCAGGTTCGGCGGCGCCTGCAGGTTCATCTCGGAGCCGAGGACGAGCCGTGCGACCGCTACCGTCCAGACCTGCTCCTCGAGCGACGGCTCGCGCGAATTCTGCATCCGCGTTCCCGGCTTGGCCCGGAAATTCTGGATGATGACTTCCTGGATGTGACCGTGACGCTCGGCGAGCTCCCGGATCGCGAGCAGCGCCTCGATCCGCTCGGCCCGCGTCTCGCCGATGCCGATCAGGATGCCCGTCGTGTACGGCACCTGCGCTCGCCCCGCCGCCGCGAGAGTGGCAAGGCGGGCGGCCGGATGCTTATCCGGAGAGCCGAAGTGGGGCCCACCCCGCTCGGAGAGGCGGTTTGCGGCAGTTTCCAGCATCATGCCTTGTGAGATGGAAACGGCGCGCAACCGGCGCAGCCAGGACTCGTCCATCACGCCGGCGTTGATGTGCGGCAACAGCCCGGTCTCTGTGAGGACCAGCCGCGCCGATGCCTCGAGATAGGACAGCGTGCTCTCGTGTCCAAGCGCCGACAGTGCGCCCCGCGCGGTGCCGTAGCGCAGCTCCGGCTTGTCACCCAGCGTGAACAGAGCCTCCTTGCAGCCGGCCTCCAGACCACGGCGCGCGATGGCGACGACTTCGTCTGGACCGAGATATGCCGCGGTGCCGTTGCGAGGCGCATGCGCGAACGTGCAGTAGTGGCAGGCGTCACGGCAGAGCTGGGTCAGGGGAATGAAGACTTTCTTCGAATACGAGACCTTTGCCCCGTGTCCCGCGAGGCTGAGGCGCTCGGCCATGGCGGTGAGCCGCGGAATGTCCTCGCAATGCGCGAGCTCCAGAGCGTCGGCATGCGCGGGTTTCTGCCCCGCCTCTGCTGCGGCGAGTGCCTGCCGGATGCTGCCTTCGCCGGTCATCTCCGGTCCTCCCGAGCCGTCAGTGTCAGGCGGACTTCCAACGTGCTGCGCCCGCGAAGAAACTCGTAGCGCCGCGACCGGCGGCGCTCGCGCAGGAGGCGATCGAGATCGGCGGGAGCATCGACATCGTTCGCGATGCCCTCCATCTGCAGGACCTCGGCATCGACGCGGCGCGCGACGGCCGCCGCCAGATGGCGGACGAAGCTGCCCCTTCCGAAGCTCGGATCGATGACGCCGGGCGGGGACAGCAGCATCGCGTTCGTCCCGTCGCCGTCCCGCGCCGGCACCAGGGTGACGCGCGGGCATCCGCGCCGGGCGGAGCCGTCTGCAAGTTTTGCGATTTCGCCGGCGCTCGCCAGCGGCACATCTCCGGGCAGGACGAGTGCCTGTCCCGCAGCCTGCACGCTCTCGTCCGCCAGCCCGCGCCGCACGGCGGCATCGAGGCCGGCCGCCATCAGCTCATTGAGCACCACACCGCCTCTCGCCCGCACCAACCTGGCCACCTCCGGATCGGGCGTGACGACCAGCATCGGACCGACCGACGGCACCTCGGCGAGCGTGTCGAACATGTCCGCAAGCATCGCCAGGACGAGCTGCCGGCGCTCGTCCTTCGTCAGAACGCACGCCAGCCGCTGCTTCGCGTTCTGCAGGGCCTTGACGGGAATGATCACGGGAACCCGCGCAGCGGTCATGATCCGGCCTTCGCACGTGCGTGTGCCTGCGCCCTTCCCGGCCGTGCGACCAGCCGTTCGCAAAAACCGAGACAGGCGCGGGCGAGCTCGATCTTGTCGTCGAGCGTACGCATGAGCGTGTTCACGACCAGCGTCGGCACGCCGATCTGACGCTCCTGTCCCGTGTCGCAGGCGTCGAGCACGAAGCCGTCGATCAGCCCCCTGTAGTGCCCCGAAATGCTCACGGCGTCCGGCTCGAGGCCAAGCTCTCGCATGATCTTGGCGGCCGGCCCCTTCACGGCTCGGCCAGCGATGATCGGGGTGACCGCAATGACCGGCACACCGCTCGCCAGGACGGCATCGCGAAGACCAGGGATCGCGAGGAGCGGATCGATGCTCAGAAACGGGTTCGATGGGCAGACGACGATCCCGCCGAGCTCGGGATCGGCCAGCGCCGCCAGCACCGGTGCCGACGGGCGCGCGCCCTCGGCACCATGGAAACGGATCGACCTGACCGTCGGCTGGCATTGCTCGCGCACGAAATATTCCTGAAACGCGAGCGTCCCCCGGTCCGTGTCCACCACGGTGCGCACGCGATCATCACTCATCGGGATGACGCACGCGGCGATCCCGAAGCGCCGGCATGCATCCGCGCAGAACGCCGTCAGACTCTCACCTGCGCGCAGCCGATGCGTGCGCTCGACGTGCATGCCGAGGTCCGCATCTCCGAGCTTGAACCAGGTGGGACCGCCGAGCTGGGCGATGGCGCTCATGAAGGTCCAGGTCTCGTCGCGGCGGCCCCATCCCGTCTCCGGGTTCACGAGACCGGCCAGCGTGTAGATCGCCGTGTCGACATCGGGCGAGATGTGAAGGCCCAGGTGCTCGAAATCGTCACCTGTATTGACGATCACGGTCAGCCGGTCGCCGAGGATCCGGGCCAGCCCGAGCGACAGCTTCGCGCCGCCGACCCCTCCCGACAGCGCCACCCAGCGGCGCTGATGGAAACCGGACTTGGTTCTCTCCACGGGGACGCTCATCGAAAGAGATCCTCGGCCTTGGGGCGCAAAAGCGCGGCCGCGGGTCTGGCCGGTGCGCTCCATTCGAATCCGCGCACCAGCGCAGCCGGGCGGCCCTCCGCGGCTTCGCCCATGACCAGGACGGCTGCTGCGGCGACGGCATCGGCAAACCCGACCTCGGTCACCTCCAGCCGGCGTCCCGCCAGATCCGCCTCGCCGCGCCGGTCGAGCAAGGCGGGCACGCCTGCGGCGCCGAGCGCGAGCCCGACCGTTCCCAGCCGCCAGGCCCGGCCGACGCTGTCGGAAACGATCACACCTGTGTCGGACGAAAAACGCGCGTCGATCCTTTGCTTGATCTGGCGCGCGCTGTGGTCGGGGTCCTCGGGCAACAGCAGGATTCGGGCACTCCCGTCCCGCATCTCGAGGTTCGACTGGTCGATCCCCGCATTGGCCATGACGAAGCCGTGTCGCGTTTCCACGATGAGAACGCCTGGCTTTGCCCGGATCACTTCGGTTGACTGGGAGAGGACGGCCTCGACCAGGCTGGGATCCTTCCGGGTGACCCCGGCGAGCTCGACGGCTTTTTTCGAGGGGTCCAGGGATGCAAGATCGACATAGCGGCCCTCGGCCTTCGACACGATTTTCTGCGTGACGACGAGAATGTCCTTCGGCTGCGGGACCAGGCGCGATCTCTCTAGAGCATCGATGATCAAGCCCGCGACGTCGTCGCCCGGCTGCACGAGCGGAACGCCGTCGAGCCCCGCGATCGTCACTTGCATGCTCGGCCGATCCCCTGTGCGCCAGCCCTGGTCAGGTCGCGGAAATGCCTGTGATGCGGATTCCGGCGCCGTCCACCTTGTAGGCGCGGTTGATGCCGATCAGAACGGATGTCAGTGCCTCTGCAGCAGCGGAATTGACGAGCGGTCCGCCATGCAGGCCGCGCAGACCGGCCGCCGCGACGATCTCGATCGCAACTGCGCGGTCCTGGGGATCATCGCCGAAAACGAGCACGTCGCAGTCTATCTCGGCATCCGCCTGGAGCTTATGGGCTGCCACGTTATGAAAGGCCGAGACGACTCGGACGCCCTCGCCCAACTGCTCACGCGCCGCAACTGCTGCCGACCCTTGCGGTGGAAGCTGAGCCCGGGCGACTTTCGGCGGCACCAGCGGAACGGTCGTATCGATCACCAGCTTGCCGGCCGCCCGGGGGCGAATTTCTTCCAGAACCTGCGCCTGTGTTGCGAACGGCACCGTGACGATGAGGATTTCCGCAGCTTCCGCCGCACGCGCATTTGTTTCGCCTCGAGGCCGTCGCGCGCCGGGCGGAACCGTCAGCTTGTCGGCGGCGACTTCCGCCTTCTCTGCCGTGCGGGAGCCGATCACCACCGCGTAGCCGGCGCCGGCAAGACGACGGGCAAGACCCGAGCCGAGCGCGCCAGTGCCGCCGATGATCGCAATCGTGGGCCTGTCAGCCATGCAGCGGCGCTTTCTGCTCTCGATGGGGTCGCGGATAGCCTGTCGTCAGAGCTTCATCTCGGGCAACGGTACGATCTCGACCCCTGCTGCCTCGAGTGCTTTGCGCACATCGCGGGCCACCGACACCGCGGTCGGCTCGTCACCGTGGACGCACAGCGTATCGACGGCCACCTTGATGCGCTTGCCGCTCATGGTAACCACCTCGCCTTCCTGGACCATGCGCAGCGTGTGCTCGGTGGCGACCTTCGCCTCCTTGAGCACCGTGCCGGGAATAGAGCGTGAGGCCAGATTGCCGTTGTCGTCGTACATGCGGTCGACAAAACCCTCGCGGGCGAGGCGCAGGTCGAGCGTGCGCGCGGCCTTCTCCATTTCCGAGCCCGCCAGCGCGACGTAGATCAGGTCCCTGTCCACCGTCTTGATCGCGCGCCCGATGGCCATGGCATAGCCCTCGTCCTCGGCCGCCATGTTGTTGAGCGCGCCGTGAGGCTTGAGATGCGTCACCTTGAGCCCTGCATAGCAGGCCATGGCCTGCAGCGCGCCGATCTGGTAGGCGACCATGTGCTCGAGGTCGCTCGCCTTCATCTGGATGCGCCGCCGTCCGAAGCCCCAAAGATCGTCGAAGCCGGGGTGCGCGCCGATGCTCACGCCCTCCTCCTTGGCCAGCGCGCAGAGCCGGTGCATGGTGTTCGGATCGCCAGCATGGAAGCCGCAGGCCACATTCGCCGACTTTATGATCTTCATCAGCTCGGCGTCGCTGCCGATGTCGTAAGCTCCCCAGCCCTCGGCAATGTCCGCATTGAGATTGATCTTGACGGTCATGGGCGCCCTCTGATCCACCCTGCACATTGCCCTGAGCCTTCCGGCATGAGAGTGCTCGCGGCTCGTCCAATTGCCAGTATGGTACTATTTATAGGATAACAGTACAATCGGGTCATGCGGTTTCACTTTCGGCGCAGTGATCATTCATCTGCACCAGGTTGCTCGGTCCACAGGCCAATGCCCACCGCGTCGCACGTTCGGTTGCTGACCAGCGGAGACACCGCGCTCGTCGTCGAGTTCGGCACGGGTGTGGACCGGCACGTCAGCGCTCTGGTGCTCGCGCTTGCCGACCGCATCGATGCCGTCGGGATCGAGGGCATCCTCGAAACTGTGCCTACATTCCGGTCTCTGATGGTACATTACGATCCCCTGCGTCTGCGTCAGGCGCAGTTGAAGGAACGGTTACGGGACTTGCTGCAGGACCTGCACCCGAGCGAAACCGCCGGCAGGCTTTGGCGCATCCCCGCCTGCTACGATCCGAGCCTCGGCCCTGACCTCGAAGAGGTGGCCAGGCGCACGGACCTGACGCCGACCGAGGTGGTCAGCCTGCACAGCTCCGAAACGTACCACGTCTATATGCTGGGGTTTCTTCCCGGCTTTCCCTACATGGGCGACCTGCCGGCCCAACTCGTGCTGCCCAGGCGCGAGGACCCGCGCATCAAGGTGCCGCCCGGATCGCTTGCCATCGCCATGCGGATGGCGGCGATCTATCCGCTGGAGAGCCCAGGGGGGTGGCATCTGCTGGGACGCACACCGGTTCCCATCTGGGACCTTCGCCGCAACCCGCCGGCCCTGCTCATGCCCGGCGACAAGGTGAAATTCGATCCTATTCCTCTGGACGAGTACGACGCTCTGGTCGCACACGCTCAGGCCGGAACGCTTCGGACCGAGCCCGAGCCGGCCTCCGCTGCAGGAGCGGCGCGATGAGTCGTGCCCTGCAAATCCTGTCTCCCGGCCTGTTGACGACGATCCAGGACATGGGCCGTCCAGGCTACCAGCGACTCGGGATCCCGGTGTCGGGCGCGCTCGACCCGGTCAGCTTTACCGCAGCAAACCTGCTGGTCGGCAATCCGCCGGGTACGGCGGCACTGGAGATCGCCTACCAGGGGCCGACGATCCGCATCGCGGCCGAAAGCGTACGGATGGCCTACGCCGGCGGCGGCGCCACCATAGAGGCTCTACACGCTGAAAGCGGAGCGGCGGAGCGAATTCCTGTCCTGCAGAGCCGCCGTCTGGTGAAGGGGCAATCGCTGCGGATCGGCGCACTCTCCGGCAGCACCGTCGGCTATCTCGCCATCGAGGGCGGCTTCGACGTCCCGCCATTCCTGAGCAGCCTCTCGACCTACACGCGCGGCGGGTTCGGCGGATGGCGTGGCCGGGCGCTTGCGGCAGGCGATGCCCTGCTGCTCCAGCGGTCGAGCGTCGACGAGCACGACGAGAGCATGCTGCCGCCGCTGGACCTGAAGCTACCGCGCCGCTTCCGGGTCGTTCTCGGCCCGCAGGACGATCATTTCACGGAACGTGGTGTCCGGACCTTCCTCGAATCCGAGTACACAGTGACCCCGGCGTCGGACCGCATGGGAATGCGGCTCGAGGGACCGCAACTCGAGCATGCGGACGGATACAACATCGTTTCGGACGGGATCGCCCCTGGCTCGATCCAGGTGCCCGGTAACGGATTGCCCATCATCCTGCTGGCGGACCGCCAGACCACCGGCGGGTACCCGAAGCTGGCGACCGTCATCTCCACGGATCTCGCCGCGCTGGGGCGGCTCGCGCCAGGCGCCCGCCTCGCATTCGAGGCCGTCGGAATCGAGCAGGCCGAAGACCTGCGCATCGCATTTGCTGCCGAGTTAGCCTCCCTCGCGGATAAAATCCGTCCGGCGGGCCGGGTGGCCGCATTCGACGAGACGAAGCTGATGTCGGCAAACCTCGTCAGCGGCGTAGTGCATGCCTGTGAGCCCGAGCAGCGCTCGCAGGCGATCTGAGGAGAGATCAGTTGGCGATCGGCGGACGAAAAATCTTCACGCTTCAGGGCTCCGAGAGCCGGGTGCCGCGGTATCTGCAGGTCGCGTCCGTGCTGAGCCGCCGGATCAGAGACGGATATTGGGCAGTCGGGGAAAAGATCGCCACGCTGGAGGAGCTCGAGCGGGAGTTCGGGGTCGCGCGCGTCACCGTCCGGCAAGCCGTGGATCTGCTGCAGGACGAGGGGCTCGTCAAATCCTTCCAGGGACGCGGCACCTTCGTGACGAGGGCGCCCGGCAACGACCGCTGGCTGCAACTCGCCACCGACTGGGACGGCCTCATCTCGCACATCCGGAACAACGTGCCGCAGTTCCTGCCGTTCGATGGCCCGGCGGTCCCCCGGCTCGACGAGAGCGACGGCATTGCCGCCGCGGCGTACAAATACCTGTGCAGCCTTCAGCGACGCGGAACCGAGCCCTACGGCTTCGCCCGCGTGCACATTGCCCAGCACATTTTCGAGCGGGCACCGGATCTGTTCACGTCACGCGTGGCGCTCGTCGTGCTGGCTGAGCTCGATGGCATCGCGATTTCCCGCGCCCGCCAGACGTTCACGATCGGCGCGGCGGATATCGAGACTGCGCGCCATCTCGATATCGCACTCAACGCACCGACGGCGGAGGCCCGCTGCGTCGTCACGGATGGCGACCGCACCGTGCTCTACGTGGGGGAGATCACCTATCGCGGCGATTGTGTCCGCCTCAACATCGAGCTGATCGAGCAAGCCGGCGCCTGATCCGAGTCCGGACCGTTCCAGGCTCGCGAGGCGGTTGCCGGACGAGCTCGGCAAAGCTAGGATCATTATACTAAAGATAGTACCATTCAGGCATAAGGCCCGGGCATGGTCGCAGCGGATCAGGGGATCGGGGCGCGGGTCCTCCGGAAGGAAGACGACCGCTACATGCGGGGCCGCGGCCAGTACGTCGGCGACATCCGCCTGCCCGGCATGCGCGAGGTGGCATTTCTGCGCAGCCCACTCGCTCACGCCCGTATCAAGTCCGTCCGCATCCCCTCGGCCCTGCGCGACCGCGTGTTCATAGCCGATGACCTTGCGGGCGTCGCGCCGATCCGCGCCGACACTGCGCTTCCCGGCTTCAAGTCGTCCGTGCAGCCGGTGCTTGCTTCGGCCAAGGTGCGCTACGTGGGGGAGCTGGTTGCCATGTGCATCGCTCCGACCCGCGCGGAAGCCGAGGACGTCGCCGCCGAGATCGAGCTCGACCTGGAGGAGCTGCCGGCCGTGCACGAGATGCTGGCGGCCCGCGCCCCCGGCTCGGCGCTGGTCCACGAGCACTGGGACGACAATCTCTACCTCACCACCGAGATCGACGTGGACTTCGCATCCGTCGCGGCGAAAGCTGCCGCCTCGGTCACGCGCGAGCTCAGGACGTCGCGGCAGGCGATGAGTCCACTGGAGGGCCGCGGGGTCGTCGCACACTGGGATACGCGGCTCGACCAGCTCGTCGTCTACAGCTCGACGCAGCAGCCCCACATCGTGCGGACGGGCCTGGCGGAATGTCTCGGCATCGACGAAGGTCAGGTCCGCGTGATCGCACCCGATGTCGGTGGCGGCTTCGGCTACAAGGGCATCCTGCTGCCGGAGGAGCTTGCGCTCTCGTGGGCCACGCGCAAGCTCGGGCTGCCGCTCAAGTGGCTGGAGGACCGGCGCGAATGTCTGATCAACGGTGCCGACTGCCGCGAGCACCACTACATCCTCACCGCGTATGCCGATTCTGATGGCCGGCTGCTTGCGCTCGACTGCGAGGCAAGCGTCGATTCCGGTGCCTATTCAGCCTACCCGTTCTCGGCCTGCCTCGAAGCCGGGCAGATCGGCAGCATTCTGCCGGGCCTCTATGATTTCCCGCACTACCGCTGCCGGACGTACTCGGTCGCCACCAACAAGCCGCCGATCCTGCCCTATCGCGGCGTTGCCCGCACCGGTGTGTGCTTCGCGCTGGAGGTGACGCTCGATGCGCTCGCGCGCAAGCTCGGCAAGGAGCCGACGGAGCTGCGATTCGCGAGTCTCGTCCGGCCCGAGCAGATGCCGTTCGACAACATCACCAAGCGCCATTTCGACTCGGGCGATTACCCGGAAGCCTTGCGGCGGGCAAGCGACGCCATCGGGCTCGAGCGCGTCCGCGAGCGCCAGCGCACACCCGAGCCGGACGGCCGCCTGATCGGCATCGGCTTTGCCATGTACACCGAGCAGGCCGGGCACGGCACCAGCGTCTATGCCTCGTGGGGCATCCCGTTCGTGCCCGGGCACGAGCAGTGCCAGGCGCGCTTCACCCCGGACGGCGGGCTGGAGCTCAGGATCGGCGCGCACAGTCACGGCCAGGGCCTCGAGACCACCCTGTCGCAAGTCGCGCATTCCATTCTGGGCGTGCCGCACGAGCGCATCAAGCTCGTGCACGGCGACACTGCGCAGACGCCCTATTCGACCGGAACCTGGGGCTCCCGCTGCATGATCATGTCGGGCGGCGCCGTGGCCGCGGCCTGCGATCAGCTCGCCGACCGGGTAAAGCGCATCGGTGCAAAGCTTCTGCAGGCCGACCCCGAGGACGTGCGCCTCGAAGGCGGCGAGGTGGCAGGGCCGACGGGCCGGATTTCGGTCGGCGAGATCGCACGCACCTGGTATCGGCGGCCGCAGGATCTGCCCGCCGACGTCGAGCCGGGTGGGCTCGAGGTGACGGCGGGCTACAAGGCAAAGCGCGACACCGGCACGTTCAGCTACGCGGCGCATGCGGCCGTCGTCGCCGTCGATCCCGACACGGGCGAGCTCGAGATCCTCGACTACGTCATCGTCGAGGATGGTGGGGTGCTGGTCAATCCGATGATCGTCGACGGTCAGATCTGGGGCGGCGCAGCCCAGGGCATCGGCACCGCGCTTTACGAGGAGATGCCCTACGACAGCCGCGGGCAGCCGTTGGCCTCGACGCTGTCCGACTACATCCTGCCGGGGCCGACCGAGGTCCCCGACATCCGTATTTTGCACATGGAGACGCCGTCGCCCTACACGCGCTTCGGGCAAAAAGGGCTGGGCGAAGGTGGCGCCATCGCGCCCCCGGCCGCGATCACCAATGCCGTCAACGATGCACTCGAGGGGTCTGGCGCGGAGCTGCTCGTCTCGCCGATCACGCCGCGGCGCATCTTCCAAGCCATCGCCGAAGCGCCCGGGGCTGCCCGATGAAAGCCGTCGCGTTCGACTATGCCCGGCCGCGCACTGTCGGAGGCGCCATCCGGCTGCTATCGGAAAAGCCTGATGCCAAGATCCTCGCTGGTGGCCAGACGCTGGGGCCGATGCTGAATCTGAGGCTCGCCCAGCCCTCGCTGTTGGTCGACATCACGCGAATTGCCGAGCTGGCGGAGGTCGAGGAGGCACCGGACTCGGTCACGCTCGGTGCAACGATCACGCATGCCGCCGTCGAGGATGGCAGAGTACCCGACCCCGCCCGCGGACTGCTTCAACTCGTGGCGAACGGCATCGCCTATCGCGCGGTGCGTACGCGCGGCACGATAGGGGGCAGCCTCGCTCATGCCGACCCTTCGGCGGACTGGCTGTCCTGCTTCACCGCGCTCGAAGCGACGGTCGTCATCGCCGGCCCGTTCGGACGTCGTTACGTGCCCATCATGGAGTTCATGCGTGGCGCACTCGACACCGGCCTCGAGCACGATGAATTGCTGGTCGCGATCAAGGTCCCGAAGCTCTCCACCCGGGCCCGCTATGGCTACCACAAGATCTGCCGCAAGACGGGGGAGTTCGCCGAGGCGATCGGTGTGGCCGTCGATGATCCAGGGCTCGGCATCGTCAGGCTCGTGGCAGGCTCGACCCAGGGCCGACCCATCGTCGTCGATGGTATCGAGCGTCTCGAGGCGGCAGCGGACTGTATCGAGGCGAAGCTGCTCGCGGCTGGTCTGGGCGACGATGCCTACGAGCTCTCGATCCATGTCGCAGCCGTGAAGCGCGCGATTGCGGGAGCGCTGGCGGCATGACGAGGATCTCGCTGTCCGTGAACGGGAGGCCGACCTCCGCCGATGTGGCCCCGCGAACCCACCTTGCCGACTTCCTGCGCGAGCAGCTTCTGCTCACGGGCACCCATCTCGGATGCGAGCATGGCATCTGCGGTGCCTGCACGGTGGAAATAGACGGCGAGATCGCCCGCTCCTGCATCACATATGCCGTGGCCTGCGACGGCGCTCGAGTACGCACCATAGAAGGCTTCGACGACGACCCGATGATGACACGCCTTCGGCAGGCATTCACGCAGGAGCACGCACTCCAGTGCGGCTACTGCACGCCAGGGATGCTCATTGCAGCGCGGGACCTCCTCCGCAGAAAGGGCGGGCTGGGTCGGAATGAAATCCGCATCGAAATGAGCGGCAATCTCTGTCGCTGTACCGGTTACACCGGCATCATCAACGCAATCGGCGCCGTAATGGCGGAAACGGGGGTGCGGCAGCACGCGCCTGCATCGAAATCTGGATGGCGCGGCCCGGCGCCAGGGCCCGAAGCCGGGACGTGCGACGCAGCCGAGCTGAAAGGTCCGCCTCATGCTTACCAGGATGCGCCCGCACAGACCCGTCCGCTATCGGCCGCGAGCACACGCCGGCCCATCAAGGTCACCGTCGGCCGACTGGAGACGATCGAGGGGCGGACGTCCCTCACGCAGAGCTTCGTGCTGCCTTACCAGAGAGATGCGGTTTGGCGGATCCTGTCGAACCCGGTCGAAGTCGCCGGCTGCATGCCGGGCATGGTGCTCGACGGCCCGCCCCTCGACGGACGCGCGACGGGCCGTATGGAAGTCAGGCTCGGCCCCATCGTGGCAAGCTTCGCGGGGGAAGGCACGTACGAGCGGTTCGACGAGGACCATCGCCAGGTGATCGAAGGCAAAGGCAGCGACCGGCGGAGCGGATCGCGCGCATCCGGCCGGGTGGAGTATCAGCTTCTGTCGACGACGCTCGACGGTGCTGGCGCAACCGAGGTCCAGACCCGGATCTCTTATGTCTTGACCGGTCCACTCGCCCAGTTCAGCCGCTCTGGACTGGTACGCGATCTCGTGGCGCGCATAGGCGAGATGTTCGCCGAAGCCGTCGACGCCCGCCTCAGCGGGAAACATGGCCCTTCCGCTCGAACGACGCATCTCAGCGCATTCCGGCTCATGCTACGGATCATCACGGCCCGCATTCTCGCTCGATTTCGATCGTTCCAAAAGAAGATAAGTCATTAGTTTCGCAAGCCCGCGGCTCGCGAGAACGACACTGCCGCCCCGACAAATCCAAGGACCCGATTAGGACGTCGCGCGCCGCCGGAGCTCATGGCCGATCGAGGTGATGAACGCGTCATCGTGGCGGAACCGATCGAAGTCCTCCGCGTGCGCGCCGCCGGCGGCTTACAGCGCGAAGAAGCTCTCCGACATCTGCGAGGTCGACCGTCCTCGCATCCTCGCCTTGACCTCGGCGGCGCGGTCGACGGCGGCTGCGGCGCCGGTCAAGCCAAACGAAATACTCGACGAGGCTCGTGTCCGGGGCCGATTGGACGGATCGCGGCGGCGACCGGGCGGCGTGACCCCGGGGCCGAGTTCAAACGCCAAGAACTGCGGGCGTCTCAAGATCGCCGTTTACATTGTCCGTACATTCTGTTATTCAGACAAAGACTGGCGAGGGCTGGGGATGCGTGTCGTAGCGGGCGTTCGTAGGGGTGAAGCGCTTGTCGTCCGGAGGATGGTGGGATGACGCTGCGCTGGCCAATCATGATCGTTCCGGCGGCAGTCGTCTTCGCCTTCTTTTTCGTCGTCCCCTTCGCGATATTCATCAGCTACGGCTTCTACGAGGCGCGCCCGTACGGCCGCGTGGGCGATGAGATCACGCTTGACAATTTCATCGCCTTCTTCTCGGACCGGCTCTATGCCGCGGTCACCCTGCGCTCGCTGGCGATCTCACTGAAGGTCATGGCGATTACGGTGTTGATTGCTTTTCCGACCGCCTATTTCCTGGTCCGCACCCGTTCAAAAGTGGTCCGAATCCTAATCCCACTTATATTCATTTCGTCATTTATTTCCGTGGTTATCCGTTCTCTCGGCTGGGTGATCATTCTGCAGAGCGGTGGTCCCGTCAATCAAGTCTTGCAGGCGCTGAGCATCATTGATGCCCCGATGCGTTTCCTCAACAACGAAGGCGGGGTCGTTATTGGTATTGTGCAGTTCGTTCTGCCGCTCGCCCTGCTTTCCTTCGTCGGCATTCTGCAGACGATTCCGCAGTCATATGAGGAGGCCGCGCGCGGTCTGGGAGCCCGTCCGTTTTATGTGTTCCTGCGGGTGATATTGCCGTTGAGTGCGCCTGGCGTGGCATCAGTTGCGATTGTGATCTTCAGCCTCACAATGAGCACGTTCACCACTGTGGTCATTCTCGGCGGCGGACGGGTCCTCACGCTCCCGCTTCTGATCTATCAAGAGATCATTCACAACGTTAATTATCCCCTCGCGTCGGCGATTTCGCTTCTGCTCGTCGCCGGTGTGTTCCTGGTGAACGTTTCCTTCGCCAGGGTGACGCGCGCGTTGACGCCGGGAATGCCGGGGGTCAGCCGATGAACGTGGACAACTGGACCACAGCATCGACCTTGCTCAAGCTTTGGGTTCTGTTCACCTTTCTGTTCCTTGTCGCGCCGGCGATAGTGATCGCGATCGGGTCTCTCGCGAACCCCGACGTGCACTATGTCGAGTTCCCGCCGAGGTCGCTGTCGCTGGCGTGGTTCACGCGCATTCCCGGTGAGTTTGGAACAGCATTCCTGAACAGCGTGTATGTCGCCACTGCCGCCTCGATCATCTCCACGGTGATCGGCGTGCTGGCGGCTTTCGGGCTGGTGCGGGGCCGCTTCCTGGGCGAGAATTTCGCGCGCAGCCTGCTCATGTCTCCGCTGCAAGTGCCACACATCGTTCTCGGTGTCGTCTTTCTCCAGTTTTATCTCTATGTCGGCAGCGTGACTGGCGTGCGGCTGCTCGGAACTTATGCCGGCCTCATTATTGCGCATGTCATTTTCACCTTTCCCTATGTCGTCGGAACGGTTGCGCCAGTGCTAGAGCGGTTTGACCGCGCCCTCGAGGAGGCGGCCATCAGCCTCGGTGCCAGCAAACTCTCGACATTCCGGCGCGTCACAGTTCCGATCATCGCGCCGGGTATTTTTGCCGGCGGACTCTTCGCGTTCATCATGTCGTTCGGAGACGTTCCCGTCTCCGTCTTCATTGTGCACAGTGGTTTGAACACTCTCGCGGTCGCCATCTTCCAGGCGATCGAATTCGACTACAGTCCGGCGATCCTCGCCCTATCAACTCTCGTCGTGATCTTTTCGACGATTGTGGTCATCATCACCCAGAAGGTTGCCGGGCTGGAAGTGCTGGCAAAAGGCGGGACGCGCCATGCCAACTGAAGTGCTGCCGTGGGGACCAATCTGCAACCGGAGGACGAGAGTATGAAATATGTGCGCATAACGGCGGCCGTAGCCGCAGGTTTTTTTTCGCTTGCTTCGCCCAGTTGGGCGCAGAGTGAATATGCCGGGAAGACGCTCCGGGTCGCGACCTGGGGCGGCGATTGGCGCGAGATGCGCGATCGCTTGATCGGCGAAGAGATCCGCAAGAAGACGGGTGCTACGGTGCAATATGTGCTGGGTAATCCGGCCGACAACTACGCGAAGCTGATCGCGGGTACCGCCCGTGGAGAGTTGCCGTTCGACGTGATCGAGATGGAAGACAGGATGCCGCCCGAGATGGCCGGCGGTGGTTTTCTCGCTCCGCTCGACAAGAACCGGATCCCAAATCTCCGTTCGGTGCCCGACAACCTGCAGAAGAACGATAGCGTCGCGTTCCTGAGCATCCAGTATGGCATCGCATACAACACCGAAAAGTTCGCGGAGCTCGGCCTGCCGAAGCCCACGAAGTGGAGCGATCTAGCCAATCCCAAGCTCGCCGGCCGCGTCGCCATTCCGGAACTCAGCGTTTCGATGGGTCCCTACTATGTCGTCGGATTGGCTCGCGAGAGCGGTGGCAGCGAAGCCGATGTGTCAAAGGCGTGGGATGCGATCAAAAAGCTCGACGTGCTCTACTATTTCACGTCTTCGGCGGATCTCTCCACGCGGATGAGCTCGGGTGAAGTCTTGGCCGCCGTCTGGACAGATAGCCGCGCCTTCCGCCTCAAGAACAAGGGTCTTCCGATCGACTTTGCACGTGTCAACGTGGCAGGCAGGGAGGGAATGGTCGGCTACAACTCCATCGGCATCATCAAGAACACACCCAACAAGGAGCTTGCGGAAATGTATGTGAATCTCGCACTCGATGCGGAGATTCAATACGCGATGGGCAAGTGGGGGGTAACCGGTCCCACCAACTCGGAGGCCGCGAAACTGTTCGAAAAGGATGAAGTGCTGGCGAAGCAGGTCGTCTGGAGCGACGAGGATTTCGCCAGGATGTACCAGATGGATTGGGAAGTCGTCGTGCCCAACATCAAGGGCTGGCTGAATACCTGGAACCGCATGGTTACCCGCTGACGGACCGCTAGTCCTAAGCTGCTTGAGGCAGGCGAATGGCGTCGGTGGAATTTTCCAATGTGACGAAGCTCTACGGCGGCGACGCCGCCGTAAACAATCTGAATCTGAGCGTTCGGGAGGGTGAATTTCTGACGTTGCTGGGGCCGTCTGGCTGCGGAAAGACCACCACGCTGCGAATGCTTGCGGGCTTCATTACGCCGACGGGCGGACGCATTCTGGTCGACGGCATCGACATCACCCGCGTCCCGCCGGAGAAGCGCAACCTGGGCATGGTTTTTCAGAATTATGTCCTTTTTCCTCACCTGAACATCGGCGACAATATTGCCTTCGGCTTGCGTGAGAGGCGCGTTCCGAAAGACGTGCGCCGCCGTAGAGTTGCCGAACTGCTGGATCTTGTGCGTTTACCCGGCGTTGAGGACCGATATCCGGGACAATTGTCTGGCGGGCAGCAGCAGCGGGTCGCGCTGGCCAGGGCGCTGGCGATCGAGCCACGCATTCTGCTGATGGACGAGCCGCTCGGCGCCCTTGACCTCAAGCTGCGCGAAGCCATGCAGTACGAGATCAAACGGATCCAGAGCGAACTTGGGATTACCACAATCTACGTGACGCACGATCAGCAGGAAGCATTGCATATGTCGGACCGGGTCGTTGTCATGTGCAAGGGCCGGATCGAGCAGGTTGAGGCACCGAAGGCTATTTATGAACGCCCGGCGACCCGCTTTGTCGGCGACTTCGTCGGCACAATGAACTTCATCGACGGCGAGGTGCAGGGCAGCGAGAAGGGCGCCCTCATCATACGGACGGGTAGCGGCCGTCTGATCACTCCCAAACCCTCCGGCCAGGATCTGAACGGTGGGCATCCCGTCCACGTTGCCGTTCGCCCCGAAAGCCTGGTGCTCGCGCGCGAGAAAACTTCGGATCCGAAGCAGAACGAATTACCCTGCCGCGTCGACAAGATTCGCTACAGCGGCGCACACAATGAGGTGTTTGTCATACTGCCGTCCGATGAATGTTTCATCGTGGAGGTCAAGGACGACAGCGACTGTTCCTGGCAGAGCGGGGAGGAAGCCGTCATCCGATGGGATTTCGAGAAGACCTTGATATGGCGGCAATGATCGATCGAACGACAGGCAAGTATAAATCATCATATGGAATGCGAGATGGCAGAGCGTAATCATAAGGCGTCGATCCTGATCAAGAATATCGACTGGCTTGTGACGATCGATGCGGGGCGGCGGATCATCACCGACGGCGCGGTCGCGATATCAGGCAACCGCATCGCCGCCGTTGGCAAGACCGCGGAGCTGAGCGAAGCATACGACGCCGATCAGACGATCGACGGTCGCGGCATGATGGCCTTGCCCGGATTCGTGGAAGCGCACATCCATAATGTCCAGCAGCTCGGACGCGGACTTTCCGAGGATCTTGAAAATCCGCGCTGGTCGGCTGAACGTATCTATCCATACGAATCCGAGATGTCGGCTGAAGACGCCTATTTCAGTGCGCTGCTTTGCCAGATCGAGATGATCCGTGGCGGGACGACCTGCTTCGTCGATCCTGGCAATTACTTTCCGGACGAGACGGCAAAGGCCACGGTTGAGACGGGGATGCGCGGCGTCATCACCCGTTCGACTTTCGACATCATGGAAGGCGGTTTTCGCACGCTGCCGGAGAAAATGTTTCGGGAGTCGCGCGAGGAAACGCTTGAGCTGACCGAGGACTTCGTCACGCGCTGGCCGACGTCGAACCAGTCCCGGCCACGTGTGCGCGGCTCCATGAGCTTGCGCTCGCTGCTGAACTGTTCGGACGACCTGTGCATCAAGATCGCGGAGCTGGCGGAGAAGCACGACACCGTCATCCAGGCGCATGCGGCGTTCAACATGCGGGAGGTATCGTCGAGCCTGTTGCAATACGGCGTGCGCGATCTGGTGCGGCTCGAGAAACTTGGCGTGCTGAACGATCGCTGGGCGCTGACACATATGGGTTGGCTCAGTCCGAAAGAGATGCGCCTCGTCGTCGACCGTGATGTCCGGGTGATCCATTGTCCTGGTGCCACGTCGCAGTTGGCCTATGGCACCTATTCGCAAGGGGTATTTCCGGAGCTGCTCGAGTTCGGCGTGACGATTGGCCTTGGTAGCGACGCAGCCGCCGCGTCCAACTTTATCGACATGGTCCGAAACATGTTCATGGCTTCCGCGGTGCACCGGGATATGCGTCTCGACGCGACGATCATGCCGGCGGAGCTCGTGCTGGAAATGGCGACGCTGCATGGCGCCAGGGTTGCGCGCTGGGAAGATGCGATCGGCTCGATCGAGCCGGAGAAGCGCGCCGATATCGCTCTTCTGCGCGTCGATACGCCGGAATGGTTGCCGTTGTTCAATCCCATCTCGAACCTGGTCTTTTCAGCCACGTGTCAAAGCGCCGACACGGTCATCATCGACGGCAACATCGTGATGAAGGACCGCAAGCTGCTGACGCTCGACGAAGATGCGGTCATTCGGGAAGCGTGCAGCCGGGCGGCGGCAATCGCCGATCGGGCGTCGCTGACGCACCTTGCCAAGCCCAAATGGCCGATCCTGTGATGAAGACGCCGAGCCTTGATCAGGACGAACCCGAAGAAAGCGTAAGAATGAACCCTTCCCAACTGCGCAGCGAGATCAGCGTCCTCGGCGACATCGTGTATCTGGATGCCGCTTCGGTCTGCCCGTCGCCACAACATGTGCTGCGTGCGGTCGAGGCCTACAATCGCGACTGTCCCTTCAATTACGGCGTCGGAGTGTTCGCGAAGTCGATGGACGCTGCCCGGCGCGTCGATGAAGCCCGGGCGAGCATCGCTGGCTTTGTGGGCGCCGGGGATGCACGCGAGATCGTCTTTACGAAGAACACGACCGAGGCGATTAATGTCGTCGCCGCCAGCGTCGAGCTCACGGCCGGCGACGAGATCATCCTCACTTCCCTGGAGCACCAGTCGAATATTCTTCCCTGGCTGCGGCGGGCCGAGAAAAGCGGCGCACGGGTGCAATATGTGGAGCCGGACGCAAACGGCCTGATCCGGCCCGCGGCCGTCGAGGCATGCTTGAGCAAACGGACGCGACTCGTCGCCATCACCCATGTTTCGAATGTCATCGGCATCATTCAACCGGTGACGGACATTGCACAGATGGTGAAGCGCGCCAGCGCCAAGGTGTTCGTCGACGCGGCGCAATCCGGTGGACGCGTGCCGATAGACGTGCGTGCGATCGGTTGCGATTTCATGGTCTTTTGCGGCCGGAAATCGCTGATGGGTCCACAGGGCACGGGTTTCCTGTGGGGACGGCTCGAGGAATTGGATCGGTTATGCCCGCTCAACATTGGAAGCCGTTCGGCCGATCTCATTGACTCCCACCAATGGAAATTCACTGCGACACCGCATCGCTTCGAGGCGGGCGTTCTGAACACCGCCGGCGTCATCGGGCTCGGGGCAGCGGCAGAGCTTCTCAAGCGGATCGGACTGGATCGAATTCTGCAGCACAACCGCGCCCTTACTGCGCGCATGGTCGAGGGGCTTGCATCGATCGACGGTGTCACGATCCACGGCCCATCTGGCACCGAGCACCAGGCCGGAATAATTTCGTGGTCGGTCGAGGGTCGGGGTGCGCACGATGTCGCTCGCGCCCTGGATCAGGGCGGCGCGGTTGCCGTCGCGTCCGGCCCCCAAGGCAGCGCACTGGCGATGCGCCATCTCGGTGTACGGGAGGTCGTCCGCAGCTCGGTGCACTATTTCAGCAGCGAGCAGGATATCGCCGCGCTTATCGACGGCGTCGAGAGGATTGCCCGCCGTGCATGAGGACGTCACCATTGCGGACGCGGACTCTCCGGCCGATCTGCTCTTCGTCTCAGCCGAGCACGCTCGCCGGTTGCTGGATCTCGACGAGGTGATCGCGGCGGTCAGCAGCGCTTATGCAGCCGGCAGCCGGCAGCAGGCTGCCTTGTCGGTCCCGCGATCTCTCTCCGTGCGCAGCGTGCGCACGCGGGACGTGGCGACCCTGGTCAAGGCGGCCGCAATCGACGACGTCATCGGCGCGCGCGTGCTCACCAGCGGAGCGGGCGAAGGCAAGGGCAGCAGGTTGGTCGTCATCGCCGACGCGCGCACTGGAGCGGCCCGCGGCATTGTCGACGAGAGTTACGTCTATTCCCTGCGAGTCGGTGCCCAGGCAGCCCTTGCCGCGAAACATCTGACGAGGACCGATACCGGAACCGTGGCGCTGATCGGATCTGGCGAGCTCGCGCGCGGCGTGGCGCGCTGCCTCGGCCGATTGCTGCCGGGCGCGCGATTGAGAACCACGTCGCGCAATGCGGACTCGCGCCGCCGCTTCGCTGCCTGGTGTGCGCAGGAAACCGGGCTGCCAGTGGAGAGCGCGGCCAGCATCGACGAATGCTGCAGTGACGCGGACGTCATTATGACCGTCACCAGTGCGAATGCGCCGCTGATTAGGAGAGAACATGGCGGGGCCGGCATAACCTTTGTTTCGGTCGGTGGTGGTCAGGAGCTGGATGAAGCTGTTGTGCAACACGCCGATCTCATCTTCGCCGATGACGTCGAATACTGTCGGACGTTCGGCAGCCTGCGCCCGCATCTGGCCCGGAACGATGCGGCCTTCGAGCGGCGTGTGATGCCGCTGGGCGACGTGATCGCGGGGACGCATCCAGGACGTGGTTCTCCGCAGGACGTCATCGTCGCGGTGCCACAGGGCCTTGCATCGGCCGATCTTGCCGTCGCCGCCTCACTGCTGAAGCGCGCGCGCCAACGTGATCTCGGCGTCAAGCTTTTGAACAGGACGGATTGACATGTATGGATGGCGCAGCCGGATCGGATTGATCATACCCGTCGACAATGCGGTCATGGAGCCCGAGCTTTACGGCCTTGACCTGCAGGGCGTGAGTTTCCACGGCGTGCGGCTGCGTACCGACGACCGCCCGCGCATGCCGGAGGACGCGATCGAGCTGGCACCGGTGTTCAAGCATCTCGGCGTCAACGCTGTCGTCTATGCCTGCGCGGCGACGAGCTTCCTCCAGGGCGTCGATGCCAACGAGGTCATCGCGCGGCGGCTGGAGGATGTCTGCGGAGTACCGGCGCTCACGGCCACCGGTGCAATGCTGAACATGCTGGCGGCGAACGGTTCACGCCGCATCGCGTTGGCGACTCCCTACGCTCCGGTGCGCGGCGATGTTCTCGCGGATTTCCTGCGCCGGAAGGGATTCGATGTCGTGAATATCGTTCATGAGGAGATGTCGCTGTTCGTAACCAATCTCCAGCATCCCGAGTTCGCCTACCGCCTCGGCCGGCGCGCGGACCACGCGCAGGCTGACACGGTCCTGATCAGCGGCACGAATTTGAGGACATTGGAAATCATCGATGCCCTGCAGCGCGACTCGGGAAAGATCGTGGTGACATCGAACCAGGCGATCCTTTGGAACCTCGGGCAGCGGCTCGGCATTGCGCTGGACCGGCCCTATCTGGAGCGGCCATTGCCGCAGACCTCCGACCGGGTGACGACGGAATGAGCGAGACTCGCAACCTGCTCGCCGGAAAGGCCGTCCTCGTCACCGGGGCAGGCCGCGGAATCGGCCGGGCGATCGCACTTGGCGTCGCCGCGGCCGGTGGGACGGTCGCCGTCAACTATCACCGCGATGCGGCGAGCGCCAACGAGGTCGCCGAGTACATCCGCGGCCTCGGCCGTGAAGCGGCGGTCATCCAGGCCGATACGCGGGATCGCGGCCAGGTGCTTCGCATGATCGAGGAAACCGAAGCTCGGCTCGGCGGACTCGACGTGCTCGTGAACAATGCCGGCGTATCGGCCGCAACGCCCTTCCTGTCGATCTCCGAAGAGGAATGGGATCGGGTCATCAACACGAACCTGAAGGGCTATTTTCTCGTCGCCCAGGCCGCCGCAAATGTCATGATCCGGCACGGCAAGGGTGGTCGGATCATCAACATTTCATCCGCGCGTCAGGAGCAGGCGTGGCCCGGCAACGCCCATTACTGCGCCTCCAAGGGCGGCATTCACATGCTGACGCGGGTGATGGCGCTGGAGTTGGGGCGGCACGGCCTCACCGTCAATTGTGTGTCGCCCGGGACGATCCTGACCGACATCAACCGAAAGAAATTCTCGGACGAGGATTTCCTCGCGCGACGCATCGAACGCATCCCGGTTGGCCGACTCGGCGATCCGGCCGACGTGGTGGGTGCTGTGATCCTGCTTGCGTCGAACGAGTCCACGTTCATCAACGGCGCCTCGATCATGGTCGACGGCGGACAGACGGTCTGGTGAGCGATGAGCGGTGCCAAATTCGACCTTGTCATCCGGGGCGGTACGGTCGTGTCACCGGACGGCGCCGTACGAGCCAGCCTGGCGATCGATGGCGGCATCATCGTCGGTATCGGTGACGACGACGTCGTGCTGCCGGCACGGGAAACCATCGACGCATCGGGCCGTCATCTCTTGCCGGGGCTGATCGATTGCCATGTCCATCTGCGCGACCCCGGCACGCTCGAGGCTGAAGACTGGCAGACGGGAACGGCCTCCGCGGCATGCGGCGGCGTCACCACCGTCTTCGACATGCCGAGCACCGATCCGCCGGTGAGCAACGTGGCCAATCTTGCCTTGAAGCAGGGGATCGCGGCGAAAAAGTCCTATGTCGATTACGGCATTTACGGCCTCCTGGGACACGACAATCTCGCCGAGCTCGAAAGCTTGAGCGACCATGGTGTGGTCGGCTTCAAGTGCTTCATGAGCAGTTCGCTGAGCGGCCGGCTGCCGCCACCCGACGACGGCACGTTGGTGGAAGCGTTCCGCACCATCGCGAAGCAGGGCAAACGTTGTATCGTACACGCCGAGAATCTGGCGATCATCTCGTATTTCGAGGCGAAGCTGAAGAAGGAAGGGCGCACCGATCCGCGCGCCCACGCGGACTCGCGTCCGCCGGTGGCCGCCGCCGAGGCGGTATCGCGCGCGATCGTTTTTGCCGAGCATGCCGGCATGCGGCTTCATATCGCCCATGAGACCTCGGCCGACGCGCTCCCCTATATTGCCGCCGCGCGCGCCCGCGGCCTCGACGTCACGGTGGAGACCTGCCCGCAATATCTGCTGCTGACCGCAGATGACCTGGCCGAGAAGGGCGGTGTGCTGCGTTGCAATCCGCCGATTCGCAACCCGGGGCACGACCGGGCCTTGTGGCAGGGCATTGCTTCTGGCCAGATCGACGCGATCGCCACCGACCACGCGCCGCATCTTGCCGCTCATAAGACGAAGGCGTCCATCTGGGACAATCATTGCGGAATGATCGGGCTCGAGACGGCCGCTCCATTGATGCTGACCGAGGTAAACCGCGGTCGCCTTTCGCTGAGCCGCTATGTCGAACTGTCGGCTGCCAATCCCGCGAAGATATGGGATCTCTACCCACGCAAAGGGGCGTTGCAGGTGGGCTCGGACGCCGACATCACGATCGTCGACATGCAGCGGGAAGGCGTGATCGATCAGGAGCGGCTGCAATCCAAATGCCGCATTTCCGGCTGGCACGGACGCAAAGTGCAAGGGATGCCGGTCTGCACGATCGTCCGTGGACGCATCGTCATGCGCGACGGCCGGCTCGAAGGCACCCCGGGTTGGGGGCGGCCGGTGCGGCAGCACGCGGGGCCGCCGAATCGCTTATCAAAAGCAGCCGCTGGAGAGAAGAGAACCCCTGCCGAGGGGAATCAGGAATGACCGACGCCAAAATATTCAAGCGAGGACCGATACCGGTCTACTACCAGATCATGCAGATAATTCGCAGCCAGATCGTCTCCGGACACTATCCACCCAACAGCCGGCTGCCGACCGAGGAGGAATATGCCAAAGGCTTCAAGGTGAGCCGCCAGACCATTCGTCTCGCCCTGCAGCACCTCGTCAATGAAAACATGATCGAGCGCCATGCCGGCCGCGGCAGCTTCGTTTGCGCAAAGCCCAATGCGCAGACTTGGCTCGCGCGGGACATCGACGATTTCATCAACGAGAGCGTTGCGTGCCGCCGCGAGATCCTTTCCAAGGAAATCGTTAATGCGGAAGATTGGCCGGAAGCCGCTGCAATCTTCAAGCCGAAGCAGAAGCTCTATCTGCTGCGCATCCGTCGCCATCTGGCGGAAAGCGTTCAGTCGCTTGCCTTTGGCTTCGTGCCCCTCGAGTTGGCGCGAAAGATTCCGAGCCACATGTTTAAGAAGCGCGTCGTCGGCCAGTTGATCGAGCAATATTGCCACGTCCGATCTCAACGCATGGAGGTTTCGTTCTCGGCCGAGCTCGCCGACTACAAGGCGGTCGAGCTGCTGGGGCTGCGCCCTGGCGAGCCCGTCGTGGTGTTCGAGCGCATCGCCTTCGGCAACGACGACAGCGTAATCCAGTTCACCCGCTCCCTGTACAGGCCCGATCGCCGCCCGCAGCGTCTTGAATTGCTCCGGCGGACGGGACCGGAGGATCAAAGATTCATGGAGGCATTCGCGCTCCGCGATATAGCGGTCTCGGAACCGGGTGTCGGCTAGTGGAAGGTCGTGGAGGACAGAACGCGATGACAGACACGAAGCTCTGGGAGCGAAGTCCGTTTGCGCGGGAAGCGATGGCCGGTTGCACCTCGTTCGCGCCTGAAATCCGGATTGCCGACTGCACGCTGCGGGACGGCGAGCAACAGGCCGGAATCGTACTGACGAAGGATGCCAAGCTTGAGATCGCGCGCGAATTGAGCGCGCTCGGCGTCTATGAAATCGAAGCCGGAACGCCGGCGTCGTCCAGCGAGGACCGCGAGGCGGTGGAGATGATCGTCGCCGCCGGACTGCGTTCCAGGGTCAGTGCGCTCGCCCGGGCGCGCCGGGATGACATCGCCGACATTGCCGCTTGCGGCTGTTGGGGCGTTCGCCTGAGCCTGCCGATCAGCAAGATCCAGCGCGCGCAGAAGGCCGGCCTGGAAGACGACGAAAAGTATCTGAAGACCGCCCTGGACATGTCTGCGTATGCGAAAGAGCGCGGCCTCGTCTGCATCTTCAGCCCGTTCGATACGACGCGCTGCGATATCGATTTCCTGCGCCGCGTGCTTGGCGCCCTTGCGAAGCAGGAGACCGTCGACCGGGTGCGGCTCGTCGATACGACGGGCTGTGCGACGCCGCATGTCGTGCGGTTTCTGGTCGCCGAGATGAAGAAGGTGGCGGATATCCCGATCGAGATTCACTGCCATAATGATTTTGGATTGGCTGTCGCTAACACGATCGCGGGTGCCGAGGCCGGCGCGGAGTATCTCTCCGTGACCGTCAACGGGATCGGCGAGCGGGCCGGCAATGCCGCCCTGGAGGAGACCGCCGTCGCGCTCAGGGTTCTCTACGACACCGATCTCGGGCTCGATCTCAGTCGGCTTTACCATCTGGCCCGTCTCGTCGAGGGGCACAGCGGCGTAACGCTGCAGCGGCACAAGGCCGTCGTCGGCGACGGCGCGTTCGCCCATGAATCAGGCATGGTGGTCGCGGCCCTTTTGAAGGATCCGTTCACGGCCGAAGCCTATGTGCCCGAGCTCGTCGGACAGAAGCGCCGCATCATTCTTGGCAAGAAGACGGGCGCGGCCTCGGTGAAGGCGAAGCTGGAGGAGATCGGCCTCGGCGCGATGCCCGACGAGGTGAATCGCCTAGTCGAGCTCGTGAAGTCAGAGGCAATCCGCACGCGAAGGCCAATCGACGACCGCGTGTTCGCCAAGCTGGCGGCAGAGGTCGTGAGCGGCTGACGCATTCGGTCGCAATTACGGAAAGCGCAGGAAAGGACTTGGAATGTACGGTTGGCGGGCGCGGATAGGAATCATCATCCCGGCGGATAACACGGTGATCGAGCCGGAGCTGGCCCAGGTGTTTCCGACGGGGGTGCATGGTTTCGGATTTCGCCTACCCTCTATCGCGCACGAGGAGCTGAATAAGCTGGCCCTCGAGCTGGCGCCGCCGGCGATGAAGATGATCAGCTTGAATCTGGTGGCCTATTGCTGCGCGGCGTCGAGCTTCTTTCAGGGCGCGGCGGCGGAACGGGAACTGGTCCGCTGTCTGGAGGATGCCTACGAGCTGCCTGCCCTGACCGCCGCGGGTGCGATGGTGGCTGCGCTGCGGAAGGCTTCCGCGCGGCGCGTCGCCCTGATGTCGCCCTATAAAGCGAGCCAGACGGAGCTGCTCGTAAGATATCTCGCCGAGAACGACATCGAGGTGACGGGCTGTCAGTCCCTGGAGATCGCGACGCTCGACAGCAATTTGCAGACACCCGAATTCGCCTACCGGGCGCTGCGTCAGTTGCGCGTCGACAATGCCGAGGCGGTCCTGATCACCTCGACGAGCTTCCGGACGCTGGAGATCCTCTCGGTTGCCGCACGCGACCTGGGCTTGCCGGTCCTGTCATCGAACAGCGCGCTTGCGTCGACAATCCTTGATCGTTTGAACATCGCAGGCTCGCCGTAGGATTCCGGGACATGTCAAAACTGAATGTTGCGGACGCCGTGAGCGAAGAGCGGCTCTGGGCGCGCCATGTCGAGATGGCTCGGATCGGCGGCACACCGAAAGGCGGCGTGAAGCGGTTGGCGCTGACGCCGGAAGATATCGAGGCGCGCCGCCTGCTGGTGCGCTGGGCCAGGGAATTGGGATTCGGCTGCGCCGCCGACCCTATCGGCAACATGTTCTTCCGCCGTGAAGGTACTGACGCCGGCGTTGCGCCGGTGATGAGCGGGTCGCACACCGATACGCAGGTTACCGGCGGTCGTTTCGACGGAATCTATGGCGTGCTGGCCGCCTTCGAGGCGTTGCAGGCCGCAGAGGACGCCGGCATCACGACCAAGCGGCCGATGGAAGCGGTGGTTTGGACTCACGAGGAAGGAAGCCGTTTTCCGCCTGGCTGCATGGGCTCGCAGGTTTTCGCTGATCCGGCGAAACTGGACCAGACACTGGCGCTGACGGATTTGGACGGCATAACGGTCGCTGCAGCGCTGGCGGAATTCCAGGCGGCCCTGCCGGACCTCGAGCGCCGTCCGTTCGAATGCCCGGTGGATGCGTTCATCGAGGCTCATATCGAGCAAGGCCCGGTGCTGGAAGCGACGGGCAAGACCATCGGCATCGTCACCGGCATCCAGGGCACGCGCCGCTTTACGATCGAGGTCGAGGGCGAGGAGGCGCACGCCGGAACGACGCCGCGCGCGCATCGTAAGGACGCGGTCCTGGCGGCGGTCGATATGATCGCCGCGTTGCGCCGCCTGATGCATGACGATGAGGATAAGGCGCGGTTCACCGTCGGCCGTTTTATTGTTTCACCGAACGGCACCTCAGTCGTTCCTGCGCACGTCCTGTTCACGATCGATTTCCGGCATCCTGACGACGAAGCGCTGGCGCGGCTGGGCGACCAGATCAAACCCGTATGCGCCGACAATGCAGGCCCCTGCCAGGTGACCGTGTCCGAGACGCGCAGGGTGCCCACGCATTGGTTTCCGGACCTCGTTCCTGACGCGATCCTCGCCGCGGCACAGCGGCTTGAAATCCCGCACATGCATATTTTCTCGGGTGCCGGCCACGACGCCCGCTATCTGCTGGCGCGCTGCCCGAGCGGGATGATTTTCGTGCCATGCGAGAAGGGCATCAGCCATACCGAGGCGGAGAACGCCAAACCTGAGGATCTCGCCGCGGGCGCAAAGGTGCTCGCAGAGGCGATGGTAGCCCTTGCCAATCGATAAAGCTGTCAATGATGCACCGCGATCCGGAGGGGAATGACCGATGAAAATGCTGATCCGCGGCGGCCGCGTCATTGATCCCATGATGAAGACCGATGCCAAGCTCGACGTGCTGATCGAAAACGCAACGATCGTCGCCGTCGAGGCAGAGATTCCGGCGGACGACGGGACGCAGGTTATCGACGCGTCGGGAAAGATCGTGGCGCCCGGCTTCATCGACTGCCATTCGCATCTGCGCGATCCCGGCTATACGCATCGCGAGACGCTGGCGACCGGATCGCGCGCCGCGTCTGCCGGCGGCTTCACATCGATCACGTCGATGGCCAATACCGAGCCCTGCACCGATACGCCGGAAGCCGTCACCGCGATCCTCGAGCGGTCCCGGCGCGAGTGCGTTACGAACGTGTTCGTCATGGCGGCAATCACTCGCGACCGTAAGGGCAGGCAGGTCTCGGACCTCGCGGGTCTGCAGCGTGCCGGCGTAATCGCGTTCGGCGACGATGTGCCGTGCGAAAATGCCGAGGTTCTCCACCAGGCGTTCCGGCAGGGCGCCAAGCTCGACATGCCGTTCGCGCTCAATTGCGAGGACACTGCGCTCGCCGGCGGCGGCCGCATGAACGAAGGCGACGTCTCGCGGCGGCTTGGACTGAAAGGACGGCCGAATATCGCGGAGGCGGCCATGCTCGCCCGCGACATCGTCATAGCCGCCATGACCGGCGTGCACGCACATGTCCTGCATCTATCCACCAAGGAGGGTGTCGAGATCATTCGCTTTGCCAAAGCCAAAGGCATCAATGTCACCACGGAATCGACACCACATCATTTCACGCTGACCGACGAAGCGGTCCTCGACGTTGGCCCCAACGCAATGATCGGCCCGCCGTTGCGGCGGCGCGAGGACGTCGAGGCGATCAAGGAAGGATTGCGGGACGGAACCATCGACATCATCGGCACCGACCACGCACCTCATGCTGCCAATGAGAAGAAGGATCTCGCGACCTGCAATCTGGGCCTGATCGGGTTGGAAACGGCCTTCGCGCAGATGCTGGAACAGCTTGTTGAACCAGGTGTGCTGACTCTGTCGGAGGCGATCGCGAAAGTGACCGCGGCGCCGGCCGATCTGTACAGGCTGAGTCGTCGGGGCATGCTGAAGCCCGGGTCGCATGCCGACGTGACGCTGATCGACCTCGGTCGCACCTGGACAGTGAAGGCGGAGGACCTGCAATCCAAGAGCAAGAACACCCCCTACCTCGGCCATGTCTACAAGGGGCAGGCCGTGACCACGATCGTCGGAGGCAATCTCATCATGGAGAACCGCCGGTTCATTGATCGTGCCGGGGGCGTCGACCGCCGCGCCACGTAGGTGCCGGGTCGCCAGGGAACCGTCTTCGAAAGGGATTGTCATGCAAAGCAAGCAGCCGTTGGAGCTTTTTCGCGACCGGTTCCCCGTGGGCGCCCGCGATGTGCTCGGTCCGTTGCACGATTTGTACACGTACGTAGACGGACGCTTCCTGCGTGGCGACCAGGCCGTCGTTTCGGTCTGGGAGCATTCCTACCTGTATGGCGACGGCGTATTCGAAGGCATTCGCGCCTACAACGGGCGCATCTTCAAGCTCGACGAGCATCTGGAACGCCTGCTCGAGTCGGCGAAATCGCTCGATCTGACCGTGCCGTTGTCGAAGAAGGAGTTGGCCGAGGTCGTGCTGACGACCTTCGCGGTGAATAGGCTGCAAGAGGGCCATATGCGCCTGAGCGTGACGCGCGGCGTCGGCACGATGGGGCTCAATCCGCGCAACTCGAAAGCGCCATCCGTCGTCGCCATGGCCTATCCGTTCGCACCGTTGATGGGCGATAAGGCCATTCGCATGCTCACCTCGACGGTGCGTCGCCGGCGGTGCGATTCCGTGGATGCCAAGATTAAATCAGCGAATTATCTCGAGAATATCCTGGCCAAGATCCAGAGCAACAAGTCGCAATACGACGACGCGTTGATGCTCGATCACAATGGCTACGTGGCGGAGGCCACCGCGATGAACATCTTCGCGCGCCATAAGGACATCTGGTCGACCCCGACGACCGTCGCATGTCTGGACGGAGTTACCCGCCGCGTCGTCATCGGTATTCTGGAAAGCTTTGGATCGGCCGTTGCGGTTCGCAATATTTCCCTGCACGAGCTTTATAATGCCGATGAAGTGTTCTGCACGGGCACCGGCGCGGAAATCGTCCCGGTGCAGTCCGTCGACGGGAGATCGATTGGCGACGCTGCGCCCGGACCGGTAACAGAAATGGTCATCAAAAAGTATCGTGAGCTTACGCGCGAGGGCGTTGCCATTCCTGAGCTTGTGCCTGCTCGATAATGTTCCGCCATGCGGCTTAACTCCCTGGCGCATCCTGAATTGACGAAGCGATGCACGAGAAGCCAGACCCGACGCTGAACGCGCTTCACTAAGTTATTGAATTCATTGGTCTGGACAGCGGAATTCGAGTGCGCGAGCCTTTGCTCCCGAAGCAGCCGTCGCAGACACTGAGATCATGACGCTGCCGCCGAAGGATTTGACTCGAGGCGGACAGCGCGTCACGATCTTCGGCACCTCAAGCTCCACCATGAGTGGACCAGCGCATCAGGGAGGAATCTTATGTCCACGAGCCTGTTTGGCTGCGGCCGCCGGGCATTCGTTCCCGCAGCCGCTGTCGGCTGCATGCTGCTGTCGGCGCAAGTCGTGATGGCGGCCGATTATCCATCGAAGCCCATGACTGTGGTCGTGACCTGGCCAGCAGGCGGCGGCACCGATATCGCGGCCCGCACGATCCTCAAATATGTCGAGAAGAGCGTCGGGCAGCGTATCGACGTGCGCAACATTGCGGGCGGCGGCGGGGCGATCGGCTACGTGCAGGGCGCCGCGCAGGCGGCCGACGGCTATCACCTGACGACGCTGCAATTCGACATCCTTTCCGTCGAAGCGCAGAAGCTCGCGCCGGTGTCGCATCGCGATTTCGATACGGTTGCCATGTTTGCGGACCAACCGGTGGTACTGGCCGTGAAGGGGAACTCGCCTTACGCCACGCTGGCCGATTTCGTGAAGGCGGCCAAAGCCAACAAACTCAAGGTCGGCGGCGCCAGCATCGGCGGGGTCTGGCATCAGGCCTCGCATCTGATGGAGAAGGCGCTCGGCATCTCCTACACCTATGTTCCGTATGAAGGCATCACCGGTGTCCTGCCGGCCATTCTCGGCGGGCACATCGATGCTGGCGTGATCTTCCTGAGCGGCACGACTGGCAGCATGAAGAGCGGCGATCTGCGCCTGCTCGCCGTGATGTCCGACAAGCGGCTCGAGGCTTATCCGTCGGTACCGACCTTCGCGGAACTCGGCTACAAACTGACCTACGCCGGCTTCTATGGCATGGCAATGCCGAAAGGTGCGCCCAAGGAGGCCATCGAGAAGCTCGCGAAAGCTTTCGAGGCGGCTTGTGCCGACCCGGCCTACAAGGCCGAGGCCAACGGCCGCGAACTCGACCCGACCTGTCTCGGACCGCAAAAGTTCCGCGAATTCCTCGATTCGATGTATCCGAAGGTGGAGTCCGTATCGGCCGAGATCGTGAAGAAGTAGGATCGCGCCGCGCGCCCGGCTGCCACCTGCACTGCATGGTCGGGCGGCGGCAGCTCGGTGCACTGCCGGCAGGCTTCCGATTATCGACATCACCTCGACGGCCTCGATGAAGATTCGTCAGCATCTCCGCCCCGGCAGTCTGCCGTTGACGATCACATATATCGTGCTGATCGTCATATCAGTGGTGATGTTTGTGCAGGCCCGCGAATTTCCGGCATCCAGCATGGGGCCGGCAAGTCCGGGCTTCTTCCCGCAGGTCGTCGCAGGGCTCATCATCCTGCTCTGCGTGGCGGGCCTCATCGAGCTGCGGCTCAAGTCCCCGCCGCCGGTCAGCTTTCCCCGCCGGGTCGTCCTCGGGATTTTCGCCGCCTTCCTCTACGTCGGCGTGATGTATGTGGTTGGCTACTACCCGAGCACTTTCCTTTTCTCGGTGTTTATCATGTGGCTGGTCCGCGGACAGGTCTCGCTCGTTCGCATCGTCATCGACTCCGCAGTCCTGGTCGCCGTGGCCTACCTGCTTTTTGACGTGATGATCGGCGCGGTCCTGCCGCCCGGAACCCTGTTCGAATAGGAGCCGAGCCGCACCATGGAAGCGATTTTTGTCGGTGTAGCGCCGGCCTTCACGCTCCTCAATCTGCTGATTGTGGTCTGCGGGACCGCAGCGGGGATCGTGATCGGCGCCATTCCCGGGCTGACCGCAACCATGGCCATCGCCCTTCTGGTCCCCTTCACCTTCGGCCAGCCGATTCTGCCCGCGACCGCCTTCCTGCTCGGGATTTACTGCGGCGGCATGTATGGCGGCTCGATCTCGGCGATCCTGCTGCGCGTGCCCGGTGCGCCGTGCAATGCAGCCACCGTCTTCGACGGTTATCCGCTGGCGCTCAAGGGTCAGTCGGGCAAGGCGATTGCGATGAGCACCGTGGCCTCCGGCCTGGGCGGCCTGTTCAGCGTATTCGTGCTGATGGTCTCGCTCTCGACGTTGTCCCAATTCGTCCTGATGTTCGGCACGGAGGAATATTTCGTCCTGACCGTGTTCGGGATCATGATCGTGATCTCGCTGTCTGGACGATCGCTGACGCGGGGTTTTCTCTCGGCTGCGCTGGGGCTTGCGATCGGCCTGGTCGGGCTGGACAAGATCATGCCCTATCCGCGCTACACCTATGGCATCACGCCGCTGCTGACGGGCTTTCCGGTGGTCCCGGCGCTGATCGGCCTCTTCTGCCTCAGCCAGGGCTTCCGCATGCTCGAGGATGCGCTCAGCGATGAGGCGCGGACGACGTCGACATCGGCCGTTTCGGGGCGGCGCCTGACGCTCGCTGAACTGTGGAGCGTGCGCCGGACGCTTCTCCGTTCTTCGGTGATCGGAACGATCGTCGGCATCATCCCGGCCGCTGGACCGAACATCGCGGCCTTTCTCGGCTATGCCGAGGCGCGCCGATCCTCTCCGCACCCCGAAAAGTTCGGTACTGGCCTGATCGAAGGGGTGGCAGCCCCGGAAGCCGCGAACAACGCGGTGCCGGCGGGCGCCTTGCTCCCGCTCCTTTCCTTCGGCATCCCGGGCGACACGGTCACCGCCATCCTCATGGGAGCCTTCCTGCTGCACGGGTATACCCCGGGACCCATGATGATCCGCGAGAACACGGCCCTGCTCTATCCAATGTTCGTATTCCTGCTCATCGCGAACATCTCGATTCTGCTGATCGGCCTGTCAATGATCCGACCAATCTCGCGGATCCTTGCACTCACCTCGGGTCGAGTGCTGGCCGGCATCGTCTGTGTGTTCAGCGTCGCCGGAGGATTTGCGTATAGTGGCCAGATCAATGAGGCTCTGATAACTGTGCTGTTCGGCGCCATGGGATATGCCCTGGAGAAGATCGGGATATCCATCGTGCCAATGTCGATCACGCTGATCCTCGGTCCGATGCTAGAGGTCTATTTCCGTCAGTCGCTGATCGCCAATGAAGGCTCGCTGGCGCCGTTCTTCACCCGCCCGCTGGCGCTTGCGCTGTGGGGGCTGGCTCTTGTCACTGCATGGGCAAGCTATCGCGTGAACCGGCGTGTCGCCGCTGCCGAGGCGGCGGCGGCGCTGGAACCGGAAGCAATGCCCGAGCGGACCGCATAACTGGAGCGACGGGAAGTTACCCGTGAAGATCGCATTGCTACAGACCGCGCCCAAGAAGGACGCACCCGGCCGAAACCTCGAGGACGCTCTGAATGGTCTCCGCGAGGCAAGCGCGCGCGGGGCACAACTTGTCGTCCTGCCGGAGTGCGCCATCAGCGGTTATGCAATTTCCAGCCGCGATGATGCGTTCCGGCTCGCCGAAACAATCCCCGGCCCGAGCACGGCTGAAGTCCATCGCCACGCCGCAGCAACCGGCTGCCACGTCGTCTCGGGGCTGCTCGAGCGCGACGGCGACCGCCTGTTCAACACAGCAGTGATCGTTGGCCCGCACGGCGTCATCGGCAGACACCGCAAGGCGCATATCGTGCCAGTCGGGGCCGATGCTTTCGTTGCGCGCGGTGACGATCTCGCGGTGCATGACGTGCTCGGAGTCAAAATCGGGCTGATGATCTGCTACGAGGTGCGTTTTCCGGAAATCGCTCGGGTGCTGGCGCTGAAGGGTGCCCAGGTGATCGTGGTTGCAGCGAACTGGCCTGCTGGCGCCGACGTCAATCCCGTCGTCATGGTGCCGGCGCGCGCCGCCGAAAATTCCGTGCACGTGCTGGCGGCCAATCGCACCGGCCAAGAGGGCGAGCTGTCGTTCATCGGCCGAAGCTGCGCCTATGCACCGAACGGGAGCTGCATCGTGTCGGCGCAGCAAGAGGAGAAGGTGCTTTTCGCTGATATAGAGATCGGGCATGGGCTTGGGAAACGCGAAGTACGTGACAGCAACTATGTCGTCGACCTCAGGGGCCACCGCCGGCCGGAGCTGTACCAGGAGATCGGCAAGCCATGAGATGGTGTGAACTTCGCGCCGCCGCGGATCGCCGGCGATGAGCAACATGATCCCGATTGCGGACGGGCATTCCGACATCGTTGTGGATGTGCTGCGGCGCCGCCAGGACGGCGAGCGCGCGGTGTTCCAACGATACCACGCCGAGCCGTTGCGGCGGGCCAACCATCGCTTCCTGATGATGAGCACTGGCGGCGATGCTCCGAGTCAGAACATCGGCTCGGACGACCCGTTCTGGTGCGCCATGATGCGGATCGAGGCGCTCCTGGCCGATTTTGCCGACAGCGCGGAATCAGTGAGCCTCTGCCTGTCGATGGCGGATGTCGATCGAAGTGCCGCCGAAGGCAAGCTCGGCGTCATGATGATGATCGAGGGAGCGTCTCCGCTGCGCACGAGCCTGGAAGCGCTCGACCTGATGTACAGGCTCGGCATCCGTTCCGTGCAGCTCACCTGGAACGCGCGCAACATGGTGGGCGATGGCTGCGGCGAGGCGATCACTGGCAGCGGCTTGACCCGGTTCGGCCGTTCGCTCGTGCAGGCACTGAACCGCAAGAAGATGCTGCTCGATCTTTCGCATGCCTCCGACGCCCTGTTCTTCTCGGCGGCAGAGCTCACGACCGCACCGTTCATCGTTTCACACGCCAATGCGCGCGCGGTGTGCAACCATCCCCGTAATCTCACCGACCGGCAAATGGAACTGCTGGCCGCGCGGAGGGGCGTTATCGGCCTCTGCCTCTTCCCATGGTTCGTCGATCCCGAGCGGCCTTCGATTGAGCGCCTGCTCGACCATCTCGACCATATGGTCTCGGTGGTCGGCATCGATCACGTCTCGATCGGGGCGGACTTCATCTACTTCGCGCCCGACGTGTTCGCCCGCGAGATAAATGCCAAGGACAAGACCGGCATGTACGCAAAAGGCTTCGACATCCCGCCTGACTTGCGGGATCTCTCGGCCTATCCGCTCCTGCAAGAGGGCATCCGGAAACGTGGATACAGCGAAGCCGATATCGCCAAAGTGTGTTCCGAGAACCTTTTCCGGGTCTACAGAGAGGTGATCGGCTGAACGCACTCGTGGTCCGACACTGACGGTCGATAAGTCGAGTGGGGTGACTTCGACGTCGTTGGGTGATCGTCGAGAACGCCTGCCAACCGGATGAGGAGTGTAGCCCATGGCCCTTCATTTCGCGCGCGAGGAGTACGAGTCGCGCTGCAAGGCGGCCCGCGCGGCGATGAAGGCCGAGAGCCTCGACGCCCTTCTGATCTTCGCCCAGGAGAGCCACTACTATCTCACTGGTTACGACACGAGCGGCTTCGTCTTCTTCCAGTGCGGCGTGATGACGGCCGACGAGCGGCCGATCGTTCTGCTGACGCGGCGGCCGGACCTCGAGCAGGCCCGCCGCACCTCGATCATCGAGGACGTGCGGCTGTGGTACGACCGCGAGGGCGCCGACCCTTCGGGCGAGCTCCTCGCGATCCTCGAAGAGCTGAAGCTCAAAGGCGGGAGGATCGGGATCGAGCTGCGCACCTTCGGCCTGACGGCGGACAAGTACGAGCTCGTGCGCCGCCGCCTCGAGGGCTGGTGCACGTTCGTCGATGCATCGCCGCTTGTCAGGACACTGAGGCTCGTGAAGTCCGAAACGGAGCTTGCCTATGTCCGCAGGTCGGCCGAGCTCGCCGACCAGGCACTCGAAGCGATGCTGGCCGCCGCTCGCCCCGGAGCGTTCGAAGGCGACATCGCTGCCGCCGGCGCGGTTCCGATCCTCGCGGGCGGCGGCGACCCGCCGCCCTCGGGTCCGGTTCTCGGCTCGGGTGACCGGGCGCTCCTCATCCGCAGCGCGACAGGATTCCGCCACCTCGACCTGGTCGATCAGCTCACCATGGAGTTCGCGGCGAGCTATCGGCACTACTGCGCCTGCCTGATGCGCACGATTGCGATCGGCCGCGGCCGGGACCGCCAGCGTCAGATGTTCGACGTGACGCGCGAGGCCCTGGCGGCGATGACGGAAGCGGCACGCCCCGGCCGGCCGCTCGGCGAGATCGACGACGCCCACCGCCGCGTCTACGACGCGGCCGGCTATGGCGAGCACCGGATGTCGGCCTGCGGCTATTCTCTCGGCGCGTTGTTCCGGCCGACCTGGATGGACGTGCCGCCGATGCTCTACTCGGGCAATCCCATACCAACCGCGCCCGGAATGGTGCTGTTCCTGCATGCGATCCTGATCGATGCGCCGAACAACCTCGCCATGTCGCTCGGGCACACGATCGCGATCACAGAGACGGGAGCCGAAGTGCTCTCGCGTCTGGAGCCGGGATATATCGTCGCCGCCTGAAGCGGCGGCGATCAGGCCGTGACGTCGATGCTCTGGTAATATCCCGGTCCGACCCGGCACCTCATACGGCTCGGCCAGCCAGAAGACCTTCGTAGACCGCTTCCTCGGCCGAGCGCGGAGAAAGACAATCGCCGGCAAGATGGATCGGAATGCCGAGCGGCGCGAGCTCCTGCTCGAGCTGCACCTCGGGAGCATGACCGAAGGCGCCGACCACCGTATCGATCCCTTCACAGACGATCGGCTTTCCCGACACGATGTGGCTCAGATAGACCGTCTCTCCATCGATACCGTAGAGGCGGGCATAGGGCAGGATCTCGACGCCCAGGTCGAACAGCCGTGCGGCCCAGTGATCGCGGAGATACATCTGCAAGTTCTGCCCGGCGTGCAGGCCGTTGACCGCGAGGCGAACCTTACGGCCCTCGCGCGCGAGCTTTTCCGCGAGGCCCATGCCGATCCAATCACAGCGCCAGTCGGCGATCAGCACGCGCGAGCCGGGATTGACCGCGTTGCGAAGCACCGCCCAGGCATCCACCAGGTGCGCGCCGTCGGCGCCTTCGATCTCCGGGCGATAAGGCCGCGCGCCGGTTGCGACCACGATCGCGTCAGGCGCCTGCGATCGCGCGAGGGCCGCGTCGACCCGCGTCCCCAGCCGCAGCTCCACGCCCGTGAGATGGACCTCCCGCAGCAGGTTCGTCACGAGGCCCCCGAACTCGGCGCGCTCCGGCAGGAGCTGCGCCAACAGCGCCTGGCCGCCAGCCTGCCGTTCCGCCTCGCATACGATGACATCGTGGCCGCGCGCCGCCGCCGTGACGGCCGCCTTGAGGCCGGCAGGGCCGCCACCGGCGACGAGGACGCGCTTTCGCACCGTCACGGGCGGCAGCATGCCGAGCGTCGTCTCCCGGCCGCTCACCGGGTTCTGGATGCAAGAGACCGGGTAGCCGGCATGAAAATGTCCGATGCAGGCCTGATTGCAGCCGATGCAGGCACGTATGTCGTCGAGCCGGCCGGAGCGGGCCTTGTTGGCCATGTCGGGATCGGAAATCATCGCCCGCGTCATGCCGATCATGTCGGCTTGCCCTGCGGCGAGGACCTGCTCGGCAATCTGCGGCTGGTTGATCCGCCCCGCCACGAAGAGGGGCAGGCCCGTCGCCGCCTTGAGATTCGCGGCCTTGGGCGCGACGTAGCCCGGCGCGACCTCCATTGGCGGCACGACATGGATCGAGCCGCCGAGTCCGGACATCGAGCCGATCGTGGCGTTGACGTAGTCGATCACTTGGCGGCGCGCGAGCTCGACGCAGATCTCGGTGACCTCGGCCGCCTGGAGGCCGTCGTCCTCGATCTCCTCGGCCGAAATCCGTATACCGACGACCCGTCCTGGCCCGACGGCCGTGCGGACCTCGGCCAGGCAATCGGCGAGAAAGCGCATCCGGTTCTCGAGGCTGCCGCCGTAGGCGTCGGTGCGCCGGTTGGTCCGGGGATTGAGGAACTGCGCGAAGAGGAGGCCGTGGCTCGATACGAGCTCCACACCGTCGAGACCGGCTTCGGCGAATCGGCGGGCCGCGGCCCCACACGCTGCGACCAGCTCGCATACCAAGGCCGTCGGCAGCTCACGCGGCATGGTGTGGAACCGATTGTCCGGCACCGGCGAGGGCGCAAAGGCCACCCCGCGCATGCCGTCGCGCATGCGGCGCGACACACGACCCGAATGCGAGAGCTGCCCGAATACGCGACCGCCGTGCCGGTGGACCGCATCGGCGATGCGCCGATAGCCCGCAATGCAGTCGTCGGAGACGACCACAAGCTCGGGCGAATCCGTCAGCGCGGTCGTATGGAAGCGGGTCGCCTCGACAATGATGAGCCCCGCGCCACCGCGCGCGCGCGCTTCGTGATAGGCCACCAGCTCGTCGGACGGCAGGCCCTTGCGGGCGAGAAACGTCTGGTGACCGGTCGGCAGGATGCGATTGCGGATCTCGATGTCTCGGAGACGCAAGGGCTCGAACAGGCGGGACAATCCGACCAAGGTGGATGCCTCAGTAATAAGGTGGCGTGATGACCCATATCACGCGCGTCGGAAGGCGGCCCGGGTTGGACACGCGATGGACACGCGCGCTCTCGAATGCGAAACTGTCGCCTTGCCTGAGCTGATAGAGCCGCCCGTCGACCCAGAGATCGAGAAGACCCTGGATCACATAGCCGGCCTCCGAACCGCCGTGACTGTAGTCGCCGCTGTCGGCGCCCGGCTGCAAGGTGCTGAGCAGAAGCTCGAGCGGCCCCGCAAGATTGGGCGACAGCAGCTCCTCCGTGATGCCGAGCCCGGTGAACGACATCTTCCGGCGGCTTTTGGCGCGCACCACGACGTCGCGCTCTTCAGGTGAGTTTCCGTCGGCAGGCGGAAAGAACCAGTTGATGTGCACGCCGAACAGGTCGCTGATCTTGCGCAGCACGCCGATCGGCAGCTTCGACTGATTGCGCTCGATCTGGCTCAGATAGCCGACGGAAACGCCAACGGCGTCGGCAACTTCCTGAAGCGTCAGTCGCTTTGTCTTTCTCAGCTCTCGGATCTGTCCGCCGACGAGGTCCTCCGGCGGCTCGACCTCCCGCTCCGGTTCCCGGCGCTGTTTCTTGCGCTGTCTGACGAGCCCGTCCTGCATCCCGTCCGCCGGCTATCCGAGCCTCGCTCCATGCAAGCTTGCACGCCATCCGATGCCGACCGCAAGTGCAAATTTTTCATCTCTGAAAATATCGGCAGCGATTTTCATATTGAAGGGCGTGGCGGCCTGTGTCAGCCTAGCCGTGGTTCAGTCGCAGATCGAGCTTTCGATGACGGAGATCGGCTCGTACGGTCGAGGCCACGCGCGGTCGGAGCTCCCGGTCGTCTCCCACTCCTGCGGTACTCCCCGAACATCGCAGCGCACCACCGGGCGGCCCGGCAGTGCCCGACATGCGCACCCACTCTTGCAGTCCTCGTCAACTAGGGAGCGGAACGAATGAAAGCCACGCGTATCGCAGGGACCCTCGCGGCCTTGTCATTGCTGCTCGGCACCGGAGCCGCAGTCGCCCAGCAACGAACCCTCACCGTCTCCTCCTGGGGCGGCGCTTTCCAGAAGGCTCAGCGCGAAGCCTGGTTCAACGTCGTCGAAAAGGAGCTCGGCATTACCATAAAGGAGGAGACGACGTCGGGCATCGCCGACATCCGCACGCAGGTCGCCTCCGGCCGTCCGACCTGGGATATGTCGACGCAAGGCGCCTACACCTGCGCGCTGCTCGAAAAGGAGGGCAAGCTCGAGAAGCTCGACCCTGCGATCGTCGCTGATCCCGGCGTGCCGAGCAATCTGAAGTCCGACTACTGGATTTCTCAGATCGTCTATTCCACGGCAATCGGCTGGCGGACCCAGAGCTATGGCGACAAGCGCCCCCAAGGCTGGGCCGCGTTCTGGGACACGAAGACCTTCCCGGGACCGCGCTCGATGCGCAAGCACCCGATCTACAATCTCGAGGCCGCCCTGATCGCCGACGGGGTGCCCATGGACAAGCTCTACCCGCTCGACGTCGACCGCGCATTCAAGAAACTGGCGGAGCTCAAGCCCCACGTTCTGGTATGGTGGTCGTCCGGCGCCCAGTCGGCCCAGGTCCTGCAGGACGGCGAGGTCGACATGGTCGGCGCCTGGAACGGGCGCATACAGGCGGCAGCCGCGGAGAAGGGTCGCGGTGGCCCGCTCGACATCACGTTCGACCAGCAGATGCTCGTCTCCGACTGCTGGCTGGTGCCGAAGGGCGCCCCGAACAAGGATCTCGCCATGAAGGCCATCGCCATCATGATGCGGGCAGACGTGCAGGCGGCGCTTCCGAAATACATCAACTACGCGCCCGCCAACTCCAAAGCCTACGACACCGGCCTCATCACGCCGGAAATGGCGGCAAAACTTCCGAACTCGCCACAGAACGTCGGCAAGGGCTTCGTCATGTCCGTCGGCTGGTGGGTCGAGAACACAGACGCGATGATCAAGCGGTTCGACGCGTTCCTCCAGCAGTAATAGGAACAGCCGCCGGCCGATTTACGGTCGGCGGCTCACTCGCGACAGGAGGAGCTCGGCTATTTCCGGCAGCGGCGAACGCGGCGGCGCCGAGGGCGTCGTCTCCATCACAATTCGGGATGTCGCCAAGCACTACGGCAGCTTCGCGGCCCTCGACCGCGTCGATCTGGACGTCGAAAGGGGCGAGTTCCTCACGCTCCTCGGACCGTCCGGATCCGGAAAGACGACGCTGCTCATGGTGCTGGCAGGCTTCATCCGGCCCGACAAGGGACAGGTTCTGTTCGGTGATCGCGACATTACGCTGCTGCCCCCGCACAAGCGCGACGTCGGCATGGTCTTCCAGAACTATGCCCTGTTTCCCAACATGACGGTTGCCGGAAACCTCGCCTATCCCCTGAAAATCCGTCGCGTCCGGCACGGCGAGATCGACCAGCGGGTGAGGCGGGCCCTGGATATGGTCCAGCTCTCGGGTTTCGGCGACCGCCAGATCGATCAGCTCTCGGGCGGTCAGCGCCAGCGCGTCGCGGTCGCTCGTGCCATCATTTTCGAGCCGCGCATTCTCCTGATGGACGAGCCGCTGTCCGCGCTCGACAAAAAGCTCAGGGAGCAGATGCAGATCGAGGTGCGCCACCTGCATCAGCGGCTCGGAATGACCACGGTCTATGTCACGCACGATCAGCGCGAGGCGCTGACCATGTCCGACCGCATCGCCGTTATCGACCGTGGACGCCTTCGGCAGATCGGAACGCCGCGCGACGTCTACGAGCGTCCCGCGAACCGTTTTGTCGCAGACTTCATCGGCGAGTCGACGTTCCTGCCGCTCGAGCAGCGGGATGGCGCCTTCTTTATCGGCAAGGACCGTATCGAGGCGGCAACCCGTCCCGCCGAGCTGGGCAATCCGCTTCTCGTCTTGCGGCCCGAAAAGTTGCAGATCATCGCGGGCGCGGACGGCGCGACATTGCAGCTCAACCGGCTGACGGGCACCGTCCGCGAGATCGTCTATCAGGGTGAAAGCACGCTTCTCTATATCGCTACGGGTGCTGGCGAGGTTGCAGTGCGTCGTGCCAATGCGGGGGCCGACCCCGCGTTGGACGTCGGTGCCCCGGTCACGCTGGCGATCAGCCCCGCCGACACCATCGTCGTCGCGGCGGAGAGCGCCTGATGCCGGGCGCCGATCCCGTCGTACCTGGTCTCAACGAGCGCGCGCTCGCCGCGGCCGGGCGGCGAGAGCGGACCGCACTTGCGGCCCTCGCGCTCCCTGGCATGGCGATCATCACCGTTATTGCTCTGCTGCCGATCGTCTGGCTGTTCTGGATGTCGTTCCGGAACTCGGCGGGCTTCACGCTCGAGCACTACCTGCGGCTCCTGCACCCGAACTATCTGCTGACGCTCAAAACCACGTTCGAGCTTTCATTCCTCGTGACCGGCATCTGCATGCTGTTGGGCTACCCGCTCGCCTACCTCACGGCCCAAGCCGGCCGGCGCGCGGCGGCGCTGCTCATCGTGCTGATCCTGTTCCCGGTGTGGACGTCGCTGCTGGTGCGCTGCTACGCGTGGCTCGTGCTGTTGCAGCGGCGTGGCTTGATCAACAGTTGGCTGATCGATGCGGGCATCATCGACGCACCGCTGCGGCTCGTGCACAACTTCACCGGCACGGCGATCGGCATGGTGCATATCATGCTGCCGTTCATGGTGCTGCCGCTCTACGCGACCATGCGGTCGATCAGCCCGGATTACGTCCGCGCCGCCGCCAACCTCGGCGCCTCGCCCATGCAGGCTTTCCGTCAGGTCTACTTGCCGCTCTCGGTGCCGGGGCTCGTCGCCGGGGTCATCATCGTTTTCGTGCTCTGCCTGGGGTTCTACGTCACTCCGGCCCTGCTCGGCGGTGGCAATGTGATGATGTGGTCCATGCAGATCGAGCGCAACGTCACCTACCATTCAGACTGGGGGGCCGCGAGCGCGCTCGGCGTCGTGCTGCTCGTGGTCGCGCTCGGCATCCTGTGGATGTTCGGGCGGATCGTCGGGTTCGACCGGATCGTGGGGGCGAAGTAATGCTGTCCCGGCCGGCGACCGAAACCCAGATCACGCACGGCCGGCGCCTCTGGCTCTACGTGGTCGTCGCCCTGGCACTCGTTTTCCTGGTCGTTCCGAGCCTGCTCGTCATACCGTTGAGCTTCTCGAGCGCCCGCTATCTGAGCTTTCCGCCACCCGGCTGGTCGATGCGCTGGTACGAGGCCTATCTCGGCTCGCGCGAATGGCGGGAGGCAACCGTCGCCTCGTTCGTTGCAGCGGGATCGACGACCGTGATCGCGACCGCCTTCGGGACGCTCGCCGCCTACAGCCTCGCCACGGCGCGCGGCGGGCTCGCACGGCTGATCTACGCGGCGTACATGCTCCCTCTCATCATACCCGCCATTCTGATCGCCATCGGAACGTTCCTGCTCTACGCGCAGATCGGGTTGAACAGCACCCTGCTCGGGGTCGTGCTCGCGCACACCGTCATGGCGTTGCCGCTGGTCGTGATCACGGTTGCGGCCGGCCTCAAGAGCTATGACATGAACCAGGAGCTCGCCGCCCGCAGCCTGGGCGCCAGCCGGCCCATCGCCTTCCTGACCGTCACCCTGCCGCAGATCCGGATCGCCGTCGCATCGGGTGCACTGCTCGCGTTCATCACCTCGCTCGACGAGGTCGTGATCTCGCTGTTCGTCGCCGGCGGCAACTGGATGACGCTGACCAAGCGCATGTTCAATGCCCTGCGAGACGAAATCGATCCGACCATCGCCGCGATCTCGAGCCTGCTGATCGCAGTATCCATCCTCCTCCTCGGCGCCAGCCAACTCCTGCAGGCGCGCCAGAGGACATCCCGTTGACGACGGCCAGAGCGCCCAGCCGAGGAGCGTCCCCATGTCGTTACCGAGCCGCGCCCAGGTGATCGTCATCGGCGGCGGCATTATCGGCTGCTCGACCGCCTATCATCTCACGAAGATGGGTGTGCGGGACGTCGTGCTGCTCGAGCGCAAGCAGCTCACCAGCGGCACGACTTGGCATGCAGCGGGCCTCGTTCGATCGATGCTGTACACGCAGAACCTCACGCGGCTCGCAAAGTATACGGTCGACCTCTACACCCGCCTCGAAGCCGAAACCGGCCAGCCAACCGGATTCGTGCAGCCCGGATCGATCTCGATTGCGACGAATTCGGAGCGGTGGGAGGAGCTGCTCCGAGGCGTCGGCATGCTGCACACCTTCGGCGTCGAAGCGGAACCGATCACCCCGCGCGAGGCCCGGGAGAAATGGCCACTGATGTCGATCCACGACGTGGTCGGTGCGGTCTGGTATCCGCGCGACGGCAAGTGCAATCCGATCGACACGTGCCTCGCGCTCGCCCGCGGCGCACGCACGGGCGGCGCCCGGATTTTCGAGAGCACCGCCGTTCGCAAGATCCTGGTCGAGAACGGCCGCGCGGTCGGCGTCGAGACGGACAAGGGCCGGATCCGAGCGGAAACCGTCGTCAACTGCGCCGGCATGTGGGCCCGGGATCTCGGCCGATCGGTCGGCGTAGCGGTGCCGCTCCAGGCGTGCGAGCACTTCTACATCGTCACCGAAACGATGGAGGGAATGCATCCCGACCTTCCGGTGATGCGCGACATGGACCACTGCGCCTATTACAAGGAGGACGCCGGCAAGCTGCTCCTCGGCGCTTTCGAGCCGGTCGCAAAGCCCTGGGCTCTCGACGGGATCCCCGAGGATTTCGCGTTCGGCGAGCTGCCAGAGGACGTCGAGCACTTCCAGCCGGTTCTTGAGGATGCCCTCCGCCGTGTGCCAAGCCTCGCGAAGGTCGGGATTCGCAAGTTCTTCAATGGGCCCGAGAGCTTCTCGGCCGATGGCCGCTATATCCTCGGACCAGCCCCCGAGCTCGACCGCTTCTTCGTTTGCGCCGGTTTTAATTCCATCGGAATCCAGTCCGGCGGCGGCGCCGGCATGGCGCTCGCGCACTGGATCGTCGAGGGCGAGCCGCCGTTCGATCTCTGGGACGTCGACATCGGGCGTTTCCATCCGCACCAGAATGCTAAAAGCTTTCTCGTGCCCCGTGTGTCGGAATCGCTCGGCCTCCTCTACGCCATGCATTGGCCGTACCGGCAGTACGAAAGCTCTCGAGGGGTGCGGACCTCGCCATTGCACGAGAGGCTGCGTGCGGCCGGCGCCTCTTTCGGCGAAGTGGCCGGCTACGAGCGCCCGAGCTGGTTCGCGCGACCTGGGCAAAGCCCCGAGGTCGTCTATAGCTGGGGACGTCAGAACTGGTTCGAGAACGCCCGCGACGAGCACGTCGCCGTCCGCGAGCGCGTTGGCCTGTTCGACCAGTCGTGTTTCGCAAAGTTCCGGGTCAATGGCTGCGACGCGCTGAAGCTCCTCGATCGGATTTCGTGCAATCGCATCGACGTTGCGCCAGGCCGCGTGGTCTATACGCAGTGGCTCAACGCGAAAGGCGGCATCGAGGCCGACCTCACCGTGCAGCGTGTCGCAGCCGACGACTTCCTCGTCATCACCGCCTGCGCCACGCAGCTGCGCGACCGCCGCACGCTCGAGGGCAGCATCCTGCCGGAGGAGCAGGTCACGGTGACGGACGTCTCCGCGGCCTATGCGATGCTGGGGCTGATGGGGCCGCTGTCCCGCGACGTGCTGGCTAGTCTGACCACGGCCGACCTCTCGTCGGCAGCATTCCCGTTTGCAACTTCGCAGACCCTCGAGATCGCGGCGGCGCCGGTTCGCGCGACGCGCATCACGTACGTGGGTGAGCTCGGCTACGAGCTGCTCGTGCCGGCCGACTATGCCGTCCGCGTGTTTGATGCCATCTCCGCGGCTGGCGGCGCCTCCGGGCTCCGCTTCGCGGGCTATCACGCGATGAACAGCCTGCGGATCGAAAAGGCATATCGGCACTGGGGCCACGACGTCACGCCAGACGATACGCCGCTGGAAGCGGGTCTCGGCTTCTGCGTCGCCTGGGACAGGCCCGGCGGCTTCATCGGCCGCGAAGCCCTTCTCGCCAGGCGTGGCAAGCCGATGAAGTCCGTGCTCGTCCAGTTCCTGCTCGAGGATGCCGAGCCGCTGCTCTACCACGATGAGCCGATCTGGCGGGAGGGCGTGCGCGTCGGCCGGATTGCGAGCGGCATGTACGGGTACACGCTCGGCGGCGCCGTGGGGCTGGGTTACGTACACCTGCCGGAGCCGGCCGCCAGGGAAATATTCGCCGAGGGCCGCTACGAGATCGAGGTGGCCGGACGAAAGTTTCCGGCGCGCGCCTCGATCAAGCCGCTGTACGATCCCACGTCGGCGCGGGTGCGGGCCTAGGCCGGGCAGGGCTGGCGATCACCCAACGGCATGCCGGCCCGCATGTCAGGTGCGCTCCGCGGAGCTGACATCGACGGCGTGCGCCGGTTCAGCACGCCTGATCCGGCGGTGCTCGGCTGGTCAAGATGGGATATCAGCTCCCGTTCCCTGACAATCCTCGTCCCCCAGCCAGTTGATGTCGCCGCGCTTTCATCGCGGAGCAACTACAGGCATTGGATTGGCATTCTCACGCCCTGGTCGTGCGCGCGCCGTTGCTCCGCTCTTCCTGATAGAGCTTCAGGCGCGCGGCGGCGTTTCGCAGGTGGCGCTCCGCGGCGGTTTTGGCGGCATCCGGATCACGTGCGGTGATTGCTCGATAGATGGCCTCATGCTCCTCCTGCACCTCATAGGCAAGACCCTCGTAGCGGGCGGTGTTGGTGCGCGCGATGCGAATGAGGTTGCGTACACGGCTTTCCAGGAAGCTGACCAGGGCGATGAAATATGAGTTCCGGGTGGCCTCCACGATAGCGCGATGAAAGCTCAGATCCTCATCGACGCCGCTGCGCCCCTCTTCGATCGCGATGGCCATGGCGTCGAGCGCCGCCTTGATCGCTTTGAGCTCCCGATTGCTCCTGCGACCTGCTGCAAGTCCCGTGGCGACGCCTTCGATCGCGACCAGAAGCTCGATGATGTGGGCGAGCTCGCGCTGATCGTTCAGGTTCGGATCATCGATACGGAAAGACGAGCCGCTGCCGTCCTCCCTCACGAAGACGCCGCGCCCCTGGAATGATTCGAGCACGCCGTCATACTTGAGCCTCGAGATCGCCTCGCGGACCACCGGCCGCGAGACGCCGAACATGCGGCAGAGCTGCTGCTCGCTCGGCAGCTTGTCGCCGGCTTTCAAAGTGCCCTTCAGGACCTCGTTGCGCAAACGCTTCGCGATCTCGTCCGGCAGGCCCGACGGCCGGGCCAGCGGGACGGAACGCGTTGCCCCGAGGTCTATCGATTTCCTGCCTGCCATGACCGGCTGTCAGCTCGCAATATAGAGTCCACCGTTTATGTGCAGCGTCTCGCCGTTGATGAAGCTGGCCCAGCCGCTGCACAGGAAGGCGATCGCACGCGCCACCTCTTCCGGAGTGCCCAGCCGCTTGAGCGGCGTCGCGGCGATCAGCTCCTCGCCTCGCGCCGCGAGCAGCGGCTGGACGAGCGGCGTGTCGATGAGCCCGGGCGACACCGCGTTGACGCGGATGCGCGGCGCGAGCTCGAGCGCGAGGCTGCGCGAGAAGGTCAGGACCGCACCCTTGGCCGCCGCATAGTGGGTATGCTGGTAGCTGCCGCGATGGCCCGCCATGGACGCGATGTTGACGATCGCGCCGCCGTCGCGCAGCAGCGGCGCGATGGCGCGGCAGGTGTAGAAGACGCCGTCGAGATTGATGCCGATCGTCTCGCGCCATTGCGCATCGCTCATGGTCGAAACGAGCTGGTCGCGATAGTGACCGGCGCCCGTCACCAGGAAGTCCGCTCCGCCGAAACGATCCTTGCAGGCGGCGGCAAGGCTCGCCGCATCCGCCGGCTCGCGCATATCCTGGCGCAGGGCGAGGATGCGGTCGCCGGCGGGATCGAGCTTGCTCGCAAAGGCGGCAAGGCCCTCGCTTTCGATATCGCTCAGGACGAGGCTCGTGCCGAGACCGAGGAACGTCGTGGCGACGGCACGCGGGATGGCGCCGTTCGCTCCCGTCAGGACCAGCACCTTCCCCTCGAAATCGAACATTCGTCCTCCCATGGACCACCGCGAGGCCCGCCCTCTGCCGCAGTCGCGGCGAAGCGCCTCGGCCCGATGCGTGTCGATCCGACAAGGTAACTTGTCAGATAAGCAGATGAGTGGCAACATGCCCCGCGACAAGGGACGGCCGACGGTGAAAACGGGCACCGCAGGCTCGACAAATTGGTTCAATTGGAGGGCCGATGATCACGGGCAATACGCGGGTCCTGGGCATCATCGGCGATCCGGTGGCTCACGTCCGCACGCCGCAGATCATGAACGCCCAATTCGCCGGGCACGGAATCGATGCCGTCATCGTCCCGATGCACGTCGCCGGCGCCGGGCTCGCCTCCGTTCTCGCCGCCGCGCGGCAATTGCAGAATCTTGCCGGCCTCGTCGTCACTGTGCCGCATAAGACAGCGGTGGTGGATCTGTGCGACGAGGTGCGCGCTGAGGCGCGGCTCGTCGGCGCCGCCAATGCGATCCGCCGCAGTAGGGACGGGCGGCTCGTCTGTGACATGTTCGACGGTCAAGGCTTCCTCGGCGGACTGCTCGCACAGGGCATCGATTCCGCGGAACGCAGGGTTCTGCTCCTCGGCGCAGGCGGCGCCGCCTCGGCCATCGCCATTACCCTTGCCGGGCGAGGCGTGGGTACACTGACCATCGCCAATCGGACTCGGGACAAGGCCCGCGCGCTCGCCGCCCGTGTCGCCGCGGCCTTTCCGGCCTGCCGGGTGACGGACGGTCCACCCGATCCGACGGGCCACGACCTCGTTGTGAACGCCACCTCGCTCGGACTCAGGGCGGACGACCCGCTGCCGCTCGACCCCGATCTTCTCCGGCCGGACATGACGGTGGCGGAGGTCGTCATGAAACCGGAGCGCACCGCATTCATCGAAGCCGCACAAGCCAGGGGCTGCCGGGTGCATACCGGTCGCCACATGCTCGATGCGCAGGTCCGCCTCTTGGCGGGCTTTCTGGGGGTGGCGACTGAAGCCGCCGATTTCAACCTGAAAGCAGGAGGGAAATTCGCATGAGAGGAAAATCGCTCGGGCTCGCCATGGGCGTGGCAATGGCGCTCGGTTGGCCCGCCGGTGCGGGGCACGCCGAGGCGCTCAAGATCGGCATCATCGAGTCGCTGTCCGGCGCGCAGACTTCGACCGGACGGCTGTTCGCCACCGCCGCACAGTATGTCGTGAACGATATCAACAAGAACGGCGGCTTCAATGGCGCACCGATCGAGATCATCGAATACGACAATGCCGGCGGCACGACGGGAGCGGCGGACAAGTTCAAGCAGGCCGTCGCCGACGGTGTTCACGTCGTGCTGCAGGGCGCCTCGTCGGCCATCGCCGGGCAGGTCACGGAGGACGTGCGAAAGCACAACATCCGCAATCCCGGCAACGAGGTGATGTTCATCAACCTCGGCGCGGAGGCGCTGGAGCTCACCGGCGACAAGTGCCACTTCTATCACTTCCGCTTCACCACCACCGCGCCGATGCGCGTGAACGCGCTCGTCAACGCCATGAAGAAGGCGGGCGATCTCGGCAAGCGCGTCTATGCGATCAACCAGAACTACTCCTGGGGCCGCGACATGGAGGACGCCACCAAGGCAGCGGCCAAGACCGGCGGCTACGAGGTGGTCGAGACGGTCCTGCACGAGGTGAACAAGATCCAGGACTTCGCGCCCTTCGTCGCCAAGATCAAGACTGCGAACCCGGATACGGTGATCACCGGCAACTGGTCGAACGACCTGCTGCTCCTGATGAAGGCGACGGGCGATGCCGGCCTCAAGGTGCGGTTCGCCACGACCTTCCTGGACCAGGTCGGCAACATCGCCAATGGCGGCCAGACCGTGCTCGGACACTATATCGCCCACCCCTACAATATAGAGGCCGACGACAAGGGATTCCCCGAGGCCTACAAGGCGGCCACCGGCCATCTGCCCGTCTACATCGAGCCGCAGACGGTCAATGCCATAAGGACGCTGGGCAAGGCGCTGAAGGGCGTCGACTTCAAGGGCGGCGAGGTCAGCGTGACCGAGATCGCCAAGGCGCTCGAGAAGGCCTCGATCGAGACGGCGATCGGCCCCGTCAGCGTGCGCGCGGAGGACCATCAGGCGATCCTGCCGGTCGTCGTGTCGAAGGTCGTGGAGAATCCGAAGTACCCGGTCGACGGCACCAAGCTCGGCTTCGGCGTCGTCGAGACCATCCCGGGCCCCAAGGCGATCTATCCCGTCCAGGGCTCCTGCAAGATGGATCGCCCTTCCTGAGGACATCGCTAGATTAGAGGAATGCGGGGCGTGCATCGCAGGCCCCGCATCCCGCGCGCGAAGGCTCAGCCCATGGAATTCCTGATCATCTCGGCTCTGAACGGCGTCATCTACGGGCTGCTGCTGTTCATGGTGTCCTCCGGCCTGACGCTCATCTTCGGCATGATGGGTGTGCTGAACTTCGCGCATGCGAGCTTCTACATGCTCGGTGCCTATATCGCTTACACGATCGCCACCACGGTCGATTTCTGGCTCGGGCTACTCGTCGCGCCGATCCTGGTGGGGCTCCTCGGCATATTCATCGAGCGTTATCTCCTGCGCCGCGTCCATAGCCACGGTCACGCCCACGAGCTGCTCCTGACCTTCGGGCTCGCCTTCATCTTCGAGGAGCTCATCAAGCTTTTCTACGGCGATTTTCCAGTGAACTATGCGATGCCGGACTATCTGCGCTTCGCCGGCTTCACGATCTACGGCACCGACTATCCCTTCTACCGGCTGTTCATCGGCTTCGTCGCCGTGGCGATGTTCATCACGCTCTACCTCCTGCTGTCCCGCACCCGTGCCGGGCTGGTGGTGCGTGCGGCCGAGCGGCTGCCGGCGATAGCCGAATCGCTCGGCCACAACGTGCCGTTCGTCTTCATGGGCGTTTTCGGAACCGGCGCCGCCTTCGCCGGCCTTGCCGGCGCGGTGGCGGGCGCGTTCTTCCCCACCAACCCGAACATGGCGCTCGAGCTCGGGGTGATCGTCTTCGTGGTCGTCGTGGTCGGCGGACTGGGCTCTCTCGAGGGCTCGCTGGTCGCCTCGCTGCTGATCGGCCTCTTCAGCTCGTTCGCCGTCGGACTCGACTGGTCGCTCGCCGGACTGCTGTCATGGGTGGGGCTGGGCGACTGGGCACGCTCGGTCGGCGGGGTCTTCACGCTCACCCTGTCGTCGATTTCGGGTACGGTTCCCTTCCTGTTGATGCTCATCGTCCTGCTGGTGCGTCCGGCGGGGCTCATGGGCGAGCGTAATTGAGGGGTGGGCGCTGTGCTGGCCCGGGTTGCAGCCATCGGCGTTGTCCTGGCCGTGCTGATCGCGGTGCCGCCCCTGCTCGGGATCGGCTGGCAGAACGCCATGACCAACATGCTCATCGCGTCGCTGTTCGCGATGGCGTTCAACCTGCTGATCGGCCAGGCGGGGCTGCTGTCCTTCGGCCATGCCGCCTTCTTCGGCGTCGGCGCCTTTGCGACGCTCCATCTGATGCTCGCCATAGAGGACCGGTCCGTGTCCTTTTCGACGCCGCTGCTGCCGCTGGCCGGCGCCGCCGCCGGCTTCGTGATCGGCGCCTTTGCCGGCTACTTCGCGACCATACGGTCGGGCGTCTACTTCGCGCTGGTGACGCTCGCCGTCGCGGAGCTTCTCCATTCCCTCGCGCCGCACTGGGACGGCCTGTTCGGCGGGGAGGCGGGGCTCTCCTCGATGCGCATGCCCTGGGGTGGGCTTAGTTTCGGCTCGACGCTCGAGGTCTATTATCTGGCGCTGGGCTGGACGGCGCTGTCGATCCTGCTCCTGTGGGCCTACACGCGTACGCCCTTCGGCCGGCTCACGTTGGCGCTGCGCGACAACGAGCAGCGGGTGCGCTTCATGGGGTATAACGCGCACGCGACCAAGGTCATCGTCTTCGCCATCTCGGCCATGTTCTCAGGGATCGCCGGCGCGCTCCTGGCGATCTCCAACGAGACGGCCAACTACTCGCTCTTCTCCCTCCACGTCTCGGCGCAGGTCGTCCTCCATACCTTCGTCGGCGGCTCGACGGTGTTCCTCGGGCCCGTAATCGGCGCGAGCGTCTTCACGCTCTTCGCCTTCTTCGTCTCGGACGTGACGCGCTCCTGGCTGCTCTACCAGGGGCTCGTCTTCGTGCTCATCATGCTCTACGCGCCGCTGGGCATCGGCGGACTGGTGCAGGCGCACATGCAGCACTGGTCGAGGCTCAGGTGGCCGGACCTGGCCCCCGCCTATGCGCTGGCGGGCGCGGTAGGGGCGTGCCTGACCGGGGCCGTGGTGTTCCTCGTCGAGGCCCTCCAGATCGTCTTCTCGCCCGAGTACGCCGCTGCCCGCCGCCGTCTCGACGGCGCCTGGCCGCCCATCGAGCTGTTCGGCCTCGAATGGCAGGTCTTCTCTCCGGTGACCTGGATCGTGCCGAGCCTTCTGGCGGCCGCCGGTCTTCTCCTCCTGCCCCACGCCAGGCGCAAGCTGCGCGAGTCCTGGGACGGAGTGCTCGAGCGGGCGGAGGCCGAGCGCACCGCCGAGCCTGAGCCGCAACTCGCGGGAGCGGTGGAGCCATGAACCGGGAACCCGTGCTCGAGCTCGTCGGCGTCGGCAAGGCCTTCGGGTCACTGAAGGTCATGGAAGGTGTCGACCTGACCATCACGGCCGGCGAGCGCCATGCCCTCATCGGTCCCAACGGCGCCGGCAAGTCGACTCTGTTCAACGTCATCTCCGGCATGTTCCCGCCGACCGCCGGCGAGATCAGGCTCAGAGGCACCCGCATCTCGGGCCTTGCACCGCACGAGATCAACCGGCGCGGCCTGTCGCGCTCGTTCCAGATCACCAACATCTTCCACCGGCTGTCGGTGTTCGAGAACCTGCGCATCGGCGTCATGGCGCGCCACGGCGTGCGCTATGGCCTGATGCGGCCGATCAGCCGGATGAGCGCTATCAACGATGAGGCGAATGCCATCCTCGAGCGTGTGCGTCTCGCGCGCCAGCACGACCGCCCGGCCGGCGATCTCACCTATTCGGAGCAGCGCGCGCTCGAGATCGGCATGACGCTCGCCACCGGCGCGGACGTCATTCTGCTGGACGAGCCGACCGCCGGCATGTCGCGCGAGGAGACCGATCAGGCCGTCGAGCTCATCCGCGTGGTCACCGAGGGCAAGACGCTGTTGGTGGTGGAGCACGACATGAGCGTCGTGTTCAGCCTGTGCGACCGCGTCTCCGTGCTCGTCTACGGCAGGATTCTCGCCACCGGCACCCCGGGCGAGATCCGCAGCAACCGCCAGGTGCAGGAAGCCTATCTCGGCGAGGAGGTGGCGTGATGCTGCTCGCGGTCGAGCGCCTGCACGCCCATTACGGCAAGAGCCATATCCTGCACGGCGTCAACCTCGCCGTCGAGGAAGGCAGCATCGTCAGCCTGCTCGGCCGCAACGGGTCGGGACGCTCAACGACGCTCAAGACCATGATGGGCATCGTGCGGGCAACCGAGGGGAGCGTGGTGCTGGAGGGATGCGAGCTCACCGGCCTCAGGCCCTTCGAGGTCGCGCGGGCCGGCCTCGGATATGTGCCCGAGGAGCGCCTCGTCTTTCCCAACCTCACCGTGGAGGAAAACCTCCAGATGGGTCTCCAGCCGCCGCGCGACGGCAACGCGCCCTGGACCACCGGTGACATGTATCGGTACTTCCCGCGCCTCGAGGAGCGGCGCCACAACAAGGCGGGCACGCTGTCCGGCGGCGAGCAGCAGATGCTGACGATCTGCCGCTCGCTCCTCGGCAACCCGCGTGTGCTGCTGATCGACGAGCCGACGGAGGGGCTCGCACCGAAGATTGTCGAGGTTGTGATGGAGGTGATCCTCGATATCCGGAAGCGCGGGCTCGCCGTGGTGCTGGTGGAGCAGAAGCTCACCATCGCGCTCAAGGTGGCCGAGAAGGTCTTCGTCATGGGCCACGGCGAGATCGTGTTCGAGGGCACGCCCGACGAATTACGCGGGCGTCCCGATATCCGCCGCGACTGGCTGGAGGTGTCATGACCACATCAACCGCACCTCAGCACACGGATGTGATCTACCCCGACCTCGAGGGCAGGCGCGTGCTGGTCACCGGCGGCGCGGCGGGCCTGGGACTGGCCATCGCCGAGGCGTTCGCGCGCCAGCGCTGCCGGCTCGCGCTCCTCGACATCGACCGGGACGAGCTCGGCCGTGCCCTGAAGGCCATGCCGGGCGACACCGTCGGCCATTGCGGCTCGGTGGCGGACGCCGATGCCGTCGCCGCCGCCTTCGCGCGGATGGACGACGCGTTCGGCGGCGTCGACATCGTCGTCAACAACGCCGGCATCGCGATGAACGTGCCGACCCTGGAGCTCAGCCTGCAGGACTGGCAGAAGGCGCTCGATGTCAACCTCACCGGCGTCTTCCTCTGCTGTCAGGCGGCCGGCCGCCGAATGGTGGCGCAGCGCTCCGGCGTCATCATCAATCTCTCCTCGATGTACGGTGTCGTCGCCGCGCCCGAGCGGCTGGCCTACTGCGCCACCAAGAGCGCGGTGGCGATGATGACCAAGGAGCTTGCGATCGAATGGGCGGCCCACGGCCTGCGCGTCAACGCGCTGGCGCCGGGCTACGTGAGGACGGCGCTCGTCGAGCACCTCGTCGAGGCCCAACGGCTGGATGAGCGCGCGCTCGCCGCGCGCACTCCCCTCGGCCGGCTCGGCACCGTCGAGGAGATCGCCGACCTCGCCGTCTTCCTCGCTTCCGACAAGGCCCGCTACATCACCGGCCAGGTGGTCGGCATCGACGGCGGCTGGACGGCCTATGGATACATCTGACAGAGCGACATTCATCATGCCCGAGACGATACGCCTGCAGCCGCGAGTGCCCTGGGTGGAGATCCGCAGCACGAAAGCCGACTGGACGGCGGCCGACCCGAAGCTGCTGGGAGCGATGCTCACCAATCTCCATCTCATCCGCGCGTTCGAGGAGAAGGTGCTCGAGCTCGTCAGCGAGGGTCTCGTGCACGGGCCGGCCCATTCGAGCATCGGCCAGGAGGGCGGCGCGGTCGGCTCGGTCATGGCTCTGAGAACCAGCGATCAGGTCAACGGCTCGCACCGCGGCCACCACCAGTTCCTCGCCAAGGCCCTCGGCTACGTCGCGCAGGACGGCCTCGATCCGCTGGCGGAGCTGCCGGACGATGTGAACGCGCTGCTCGGTCGCACGCTGGCGGAGATCATGGGGCTTGCCCAGGGCTTCTGCAAAGGACGCGGCGGCTCCATGCATCTGCGCTGGGACGAGGCGGGGGCGCTCGGCACGAACGCCATCGTCGGCGGCGGGGTGCCGCTCGCGGCCGGCGCCGCCTGGGCGCATAAGCGCGCCGGGACGGGCGACGTGGCGGTGACCTATTTCGGCGACGGGGCGGTCAACATCGGCTCGGTCCTGGAAACGATGAACCTGACCGCGGCCTGGCGCCTGCCCTTGTGCTTCTTCATCGAGAACAACCGCTATGCGGTCGCCACGACGGTCGAGGAATCGACGGCCGAGCCGCGCCTGTCCTCCCGCGGGCAGGCCTTCAACATCCCCGCCTGGCGGATCGACGGCATGGACCCGCTGGCGGTCAAGCTGGCGATGGACCAGGCCGTGGCGCACATGCGCGCAGGCCACGGGCCGACGATCATCGAAGCGGAGGTCTACCGCTATCTCCACCAGAGCGGGCCGCTGCCGGGCAGCGCCTTCGGCTATCGCACGAAGGAGGAGGAGGCGGCATGGCGCGCCCGCGATCCGCTGGACCGCGTGGCCGCGGAGATGATCGGGCGCGGCCTCCTCGATCAGACGCAAGTCGATGCGCTGCGCCTGCGCGCCGAGGAGGCCATGGCGCGGGCGGCGGACGCGCTCACGGAGCCCGACGGAAACCGCCGGCGCATCCGCGACGAGTTGTGGCCGTCGCCGTCCTTCCGCGACGAAGGCGTGCGTGGCGACCTCACCGAGCTCAACGGAAAGCGCTTCGCGGAGCTCGAGACCTTCGCCGGACGCATCGAGGATCGCAAGTTCATCGACGTCATCGCCGACGTGATGCACCGGCGTATGCAGACGGACGAGCGGGTGGTGATCCTGGGCGAGGACATCCACCGCCTCAAGGGCGGCACCAACGGCGCCACCCGCGGGCTCGCGGCCGATTTCCCGGACCGTGTGCTCGGCACGCCGATCAGCGAGAATGCGTTCACCGGGCTTGCCGGCGGCATCGCCATGGACGGCCGCTACCGGCCCGTCGTCGAGTTCATGTACGCCGACTTCATGTGGGTCGCGGCGGATCAGGTATTCAACCAGGTGGGCAAGGCCCGCCACATGTTCGGCGGCGACACCGCCGTGCCGCTGGTGCTGCGGACCAAGGTCGCCATGGGCACGGGCTACGGATCGCAGCATTCGATGGACCCCGCCGGCATCTTCGCCACCAGCGTCGGCTGGCGCATCCTCGCGCCCTCGACGCCCTTCGACTATGTGGGCCTCATGAACAGCGCGATCTCGTGCGAGGACCCGGTCCTCGTGCTCGAGCACGTCGATCTCTACAACAGCACCGGTCCGGCGCCCGTCGACGATCTCGACTACTTGATCCCGATCGGCCGCGCCCGCGTGGTGCGCCAGGGGGCCGAGGTCTCGATCCTAACCTACCTCTCCATGACCCGTGTCGTCCTGGACGTGGTCGAGGAGCTCGGCCTCGACGCGGAGGTGATCGATCTCCGGTCCCTCGACCGGGCGAGCCTCGACTGGGAGACCATCACGGCCAGCGCGCAGAAGACCAACAACGTGCTGGTCGTCGAGCAGGGCGCGCTCGGCACCTCCTACGGCACGCTCATCGGCGACGAGGTGCAGCGCCGGCTGTTCGACTGGCTCGACCAGCCGGTGAAGCGGGTGATCGGCGGCGAGGCCGCGCCCAGCGTGTCGAAGGTGCTCGAGCGGGCGACCATCGCCGGGGCTGACGAGGTGCGCGACGCGCTGCGCGCGGTCATGGCGGACAAAGGCCGGCCGCTCGCGGCGTGAAAGCCGGGAATAGCGGAGGAGATGAAACGATGAAAATGACGGCGCCCGTGGAGATCGGCATCTGCTGCGACGATCTCGATAGTCTGAGGGCGTTCTACGTGGACGTGCTGGGCTGCGAGCCGGTCAATGAGCACCAGGTGACAGCGGAGAAATCCACGCCGGCCGGCATGGCCAAGGATGGCTATCGAGTGGCACGCCTGCAGACGTCCTGGGGCGAGCGCCTGAAGCTCATTCAGCCCGCGACGACGGCCGAAGGCGCAGTGCCGGCCGAGTGGATCCTGGGGCGCAGGGGCATCGCTTACATCACCTTCATCATCGACGACCTGAGCGCGATGATCGCGCGGTTGAAGGCAGCCGGCGTGACATTCGTGACCGGGGAGGAGCGCGTCGAGGTGCGCCCGGGGACTTTCCTCTCCTTCATCCGCGACCCAGAAGGCAACGTGCTCGAATTCGTCGAGTACAGCGATATCCGCGAATACCGGCCGGACCTCGCCTAACCCTTCGTCGTGAGCTTGCCAGAGGTCTCGTGCATCCGCGGTTTTGCCGACTGCACATTGCGCGACGGTATGTTGGGCCTACCGCAATTGCCGTGACCTGCGGGCTCGGCAGCGATCTCGACTGCGATGATCCAGACGACGCAAGCGCATCCTCAGACGAGGGTCGAGCTGCCCTGAGCGCTCACAGCACTGACGGCGGGCAGGCAAACGCCGATCCGGGCAATACCGGAGCGAAGCCGCCGCCCGGGGTGCGAAAGTTCGTGGTCTGGCCCTGGTAGAGGCGCGCTGCGATCGACAGCACCTCGCCACCGTAGGTGTAATTGCGAACGTCGACCTTCATGGCCTTACGGTCGCCGTCGACGATGACCGTCCGCGCGCTGGGCGGCACGAGCTCCTGGGCGACGTAGCCGCCGTCAAGAACGCCTTCCCAAACCCGGCGGGTGAGCTTGTCGCCACGATAGGCCGCACGGCTGCCGAAGCCGGCTGCAGGCTTGAAAAACAGCTTCGAGCGGGTATCCCACAGCTCAGCCGCGCGGTCGCGCGTGACGGCCTCGGTGCGCGGGATGCGCTGGGACAGGATCGCAATCGTGTGCTCGTCCACGCCCCACGCGCGAAGGGCTGCGGCACCCGACAGCCGTATCAGATTGCGCTTGTCGGCCAGTAGCGCATGGGCCCGAGGGTTGGGGGTCACCACTGCCGCGCCGGCCTGGTAGGCCGCGCGCAAAATTTCATGCTCTGGGGCCGACAACATGAAGTCGGTGAGCCGGTTGTAGACGAGATCGATCGCGCGGTCCTCGTGCCGCAGCACGCCGTCACGTAGCTCGAGGGTTTCCGGCGCCGCGATCAGGGCCTCGATGCCGTGGCGACGGAACAGGTGCCTGAACAGCACGAGCTCCGGATAGAGATACTGCTTTTCTGGGCTGTCATCGACGATGGCGACACGCTCGAGAACCGCGCCAGTCCCGCGTTGCCGCCGGAGCTCGCGGCGGAAGATCTCCACCAGGGGCGAGAGAGATGGCGGGCCGGAGGAAAGGTCGTCGACCGGCGTGCAGCACGCTTTCTGCGCGCGTGCAATGAAGGCGTTGATCAGCGCGCCGCCGGCATTCGTATTGATCTCGATGAGACGCGGTCCGTCCGCCCCGAGATGGAAGTCATAGCCCATGAAGACGCCGACGGCGCCCGGCTCGTACCGGCAGATGCTCGGTGCGCCGGCAAGCGCCGCATCGCGATAGCCTGGAAGCTCGGCGACTCTTTCGATGGCGGCGATCGTCTCCGCCATTTGCCGAACGTGACCGCGCGAAATGAACACCGGCGAGGTCGAGATCAGCGTGGGGTGCGACTGCGCGAGGGCGCGGCAGAACTCTGCATCCTCGACCTCGGTCTCGAGGGCCTGACACAGCGCCTCCCGGTCGAGCGTGATGCAGGCGCAGTCCGCATTCAGACTTTCGACGTCGAGCATGTTGAAGCACCTTCAGCGGCCCCGAGACTTGTGCGGGACGACTTCCCCATCCTCTTTCGTGAAGGACCCTATGTCCGGGTTCGGCAAAATTTCAAGAACGAGTTCGGATGGCCGGCAGAGTCGGGCACCCTTGGCCGTCACCACGATCGGCCGTTCAATGAGGATCGGGTGCGCGATCATGAGGTCGATCAGCTCGTCGTCCGTCCACTTTGGATCGTGGAGGCCGAGTGCGTCATAGGGTGTGCCCCTGCGCCGGAGCAACGCGCGCGGCGTGATTCCGATGGCCCGGATCAGCTCGACGAGGCGCTCGCGCGAAGGCGGGGTCTCGAGGTACTCGACGACCTCCGGCTCCTCGCCCGACTGCCTGATCATCGCCAGCGTGTTGCGTGACGTGCCGCAGGACGGGTTGTGGTAGATCGTGATCGCCATGGCTCAGCTCCTGCTCTGGGCTTTCATTGCGCGTTGGCGCGCTGCGGGTCAAGCCAACTTATTCGACGGGGCGGGTGAAGCACTCATGGACGGATTCCCTACCCAGAAGATACTGTATGCCGGTGGCTGCGCGGCCGAAACCGGCATTCCGCTCCATCAATTTCAAATCGGCCTTTTCCAGACCTTCCGAAAGCACCTCTATGAGCGAGCGATATGGCGTTGCCGCCGTGCGGCGTGAGTTTTCGGCCACTGAGCGCATGCTGTATCTGGACCGCGCGCATCAGGCACCGCTGTCGGCACCCGTCCGGGCGGCGAGCCCGTCACCAGATGGGAGGCTTTGGGAATAGCCTTGCTCGGGGTTGGGCTCGCAATAGTTCTCCTATCGAGGTCATAGGCTCGGAGACAGCCCATCCCTGCGGAGCGAGCACGGCCGGTCTCATCTGCTACAGGCGCGCTTTGCCGAACTGGTTGACGAATTCCAGGATGACGGGATCGAGGTCGCGCGTGGGAACGGGGTCCGTACCGAAATGGCCCAGATTGTCGACGCCGCGGACGAGCGTGGTCGAATAAGGGTCTCCCTTCTCGCAGACATAAGGCGCGACGTAGCGGATGGCGAACCCGCAGCGCCGGACGTTGGACCGGTTCGGTGGTGAGCCGTGGTACAGGTGCATGTGATGCAATGACATCTGCCCCTGCTCCAGAACCATGTCGACCGCCTGGATTTCATCGACCTCGACCGCGATCTCAAGGTGATCGCGCAACATCGTCGCCGAACCGGGCGGCGATTGCACATGGGCCACTTTCCGGTTTTGTTGCGATCCCGGGATCACGCGCATGGCCCCGTTCTCCCGCGTGCTGGGCAAGAGCGCGATCCAAGCGGTGACGACGCCGTCGCTCTGGGCATCGAAATCGTAGACGTCCTGATGCCAAGCGACATACGCCGGGTCGTTGGCCTCCTTGATGAACAGGCTCGAGTTCCAGCACAGAATGTCCGGGCCGATGATCGACTCGACAGCATCGAGTATGGCGGGGTGACGCGTCAGCTCGTAGAGCGGCATCAGAAGCAAATGGCCCTTGCCGCGGATCGCCTGAGCTGCCTTCTTACCGGTCTGCGCCTCGAAGCGATCTATGACCCCCATGCAGGCGGCTGCGTCGCCCTGCGAGAGTGCGGGGATCGGGAACAGATATCCATCCTGGCGATATTGCCGGACCTGGGCATCCGACAGTCTGTTGCTTCCCATGTCCATCACCTGTTTCCTGCTGCCGATCATTCGAGCCTTACATCGATGCCGACCACATAACGCGGCCGCTCACCCCGGCGGATCAGACGGATATTCTCGGCCGTCAGCTCGGCGATCCTCTGCTCGACATCGACCGTGTCGCCGGCGATGTGCGGCGTCGCGACGACATTCGGCAGAGCGAGTAGCGGATCCTCGGGATCGACAGGCTCTTTCCAGTAGACGTCCAGGCCGGCCCCAGCCAACCTGCCCGACGACAGGGCCTCGTGAAGCGCGCCTTTATTGATCATCGGGCCGCGGGCGATATTGATGAGAAATGCGCCAGGTTTCATCGCTGCGAATTCGGCCTCCCCCAGAAAATCGACCGTTTTCGGCTCGTTCGGGAGATGCACAGATACGAAGTCGGCCTGGGCCAGGACGACATGGAGGTGCTCCGTGGTAACCAGCATGTCGAGGCCCAGCTCGCTCGCCATGGCTGCATCCGGGGTCCGCTTGACCGCAATCACCCGCATTCCAAAGCCCCTGGCGAGCAGCGCCAGCTCGCGCCCCGTATTGCCGACGCCGACGAGCGCAAGCGTTTTGCCGTTGACGCGGGTCGTTTTCGGCAGCCCGACCTTGCGCTGACGCAGCATCTCGACCGAGCCAGGAAAGCGCTTCGCCACGGCAAGCAGCAGGAAAAACGCGTGCTCGGCGACGTCGCGGGCGGGCGTGCCCATGGCTTGCGAGGGAAACCGCGAAACGTAGATGCCCCTCTTCCCAGCATGATCGACATCGACACCGACGATGTGATGACCGGGTCGCTGGATCAGCTTCAGCCTTGGAGCCGCGTCGATCACCTCGGCGGGCACGGGCACGTCGCGTATCAGGATCACTTCTGCGTCGCCGACCTGAGCCGCCAGCGGGCGGCCGGAATCATAGTCTTCGATCTCGAAATCGCGGCCCAGCACCTCGCCGAGGCGGTTGCGCTGATCCAGGCCGGGACTGGCCTTCTTGATCTTCATTTGTCCCCTCTTCTTTCGATACGCATTTCTCTTGCACGTGGTCGGCAGCGGCCTAGCTCGCGTCCGGCTGATAGTCGTGGAGAATGCGCACGTCGAGAAGGAAGCGGCCGCCCGCGTCCACTGCGGCAACCGCCCGACGCAGCGCCGCCAGCAGAGCCCCGCGGCTGGCGACGGACTCTCCCTCGGATCCGAAGCCCTCGGCGATCTTCACCAGGTCTGCCTCGGGGTCATCGATACGCTGGCCGACCCATGCCTTGTCCACCGGCCGGTTGCGCTGCCGCGAGACGGTGCGCTGGTGCACCTCGTCGACATGGTAAGCGGCATTGTTGGCGACGATCATGAGCAGCGGGATGCGATGATGAGCGGCGGTCCACAGCGCGCTCGCGCCCATCAGAAAGTCCCCATCGCCCACCATGACCACCGCCAGGCGTCCAGAGCCGCGCAGCGCCAATGCGGCCCCGACACCCATCCCGGGTCCCGAGCCAATGCCACCGGCGCCGTCGTACCCGAGGTAATCGAGCGGATGCCGCATCGGCCAGGCGTCCGCATGCCAGCCCAGCGGCAGACGGGCGACCGTTGCCGGCTTGTCCCGGATAACCTCGGCAAACGCCACGCCCAGATCCCACAACCCGATTGAGTCAGGCGGAGCTTCCGGCGCCCTGCGCGGCTCAGGCGGCCGCTGCTCGGCTTCACGCCGCTGTCGCCGCGCCGCCGCTCTCTCGGTCAATTGACCCGAGTCCCGCTGCAGCTGCGCGATGAGCAGGGGCACGACATCGCACGGCTCGGCCAGCAGGTCGACGTCGACCGGGACCAGCCCCTGATGCTCGCGGCTCCAGCCGTTGTGGATATGGCGATCGACGGAGCAGCGGATGATCCGTGCCTGCGGAGGCCCTTCCGGCCACGCGAAGCGGAACAGGTTGCCCATATCCACCCAGTCGAGACTGAGGACGACATCAGCGCCGCGCAGCTTCTCGGCGCCCGGCTTGGTCGTGACCCCAAGCGAGGGCTGCGCAGCATGAAGGCTGTGATCCGTCGGAAAGGCCGCTCCGGTCTTGAGATCCGTGAAAACGTCCGCCCCCAGCATTTCGGCCAGCTCGATCCGCTGCCCCCACGCCGCCTCACTGCGGGATACGCGGCCGGCGAGGATCACGGGACGTGCGGCCCCGGCAAGCAGTCCGGCGGCCTCGCGTATCAGCTCCGGCCGTGGCAGAGCTGCCGCGCCGGGCCGATACCGCGAGGCATCCGGAAGCGTTTCGACGTTTTCGTTGCGCTCCTCCTGCAGGCGCTGGTCGAGCGACAGGAACACGGGACCGCGCGGCGCCGTCTGGGCGACGTTCCAAGCGCGCAGGATCGACTCGCACGTGGCCGGCAGCGAAATGGGCTGGTCATCCCATTTCACGTAGGTACGGACGAGATCGCCAAGATCGAGAACGCTATGCTGCCAGTGGGCAGGAACAGTTCTTTTCGCCGCGTCGAGCGCAGCGGTGCCCGCCATCACGATGACGGGAGCACGATCGCAAAACGCATTATAGATCGTCATCGTTGCATGCATCAGGCCGACGTTGGCGTGCACGAGGACGCCCATCGGCTCCGGCGCGACCTTGGCATAGCCATGGGCGATCGCGACCGCATGCTCCTCGTGAAGGCACAGCAGCATCTCGGGATCACGATTGCCGAGGAAATTGACGAGGCTCTCGTGCAGGCCGCGGTAGCTCGACCCCGGACAAAGGGCGACGTACTTCATGCCGACCGAGCGCAGCAAGGCGGCAACCGCGTCGCTGTTGTACGGCATGCGATTGGAGGCGCCGCTCATTCGGGGCATGCTCCTGTATTCGATGGCAGTCGAGGGCTACTGCCTCGGCATCGGCGGCAGCTTCAGAATGTCGACCCCAAGTCGTCCGGCGCGAAGCTCTCTTTGCAGTCTCTCGTCACGGGCCGTTCGCGCGCGACACCTCTCGAGCAGCTCTTCGCGCCCATCCAACGGCACAACGACCACGCCGTCATCATCGCCGACGATCAGCTCGCCCGGATTTACGGCGACGCCCCCGCACTGTATGGGCACATTCACTCGCCCACCCCATTCCCAACCCGTCGGCCTCACCGCGCGGCAGTAGACGCAGACGCCGGAAGCGCGCAGATCGGCTGCGTCACGCACGGTGCCGTCCACGACCACGCCCGCGATGCCACGCATTTCTGCGGCGCAGATCAGGTTGCCGCCCCAGATGGCACTGTCCGGGTAAGCGCGGCCGTCGATGACGATGACGGCGCCGTCCCAGGCTGCGGCGATCGCATAGTGCGGCGCCGGGTTCGGCTCGGGCACGGTCTCGATCGTCACCGCCTGGCCGGCGAAGCGCCTGCCGAACACGAGCGGCTTGATGTCTGGTGCCATACCGCCGGCATGCCGCTGCTCATCGCTGATGGTGGCGGTCGGCACACCGCGCCAGGCGGCGAGCTCGGCAGCAGTGAGACGGGTAACTTCCTGCCGCACGTTTCTCGGTCCTCTTTCGTCCTCAGGTCCGCGGAGGCATCGGAGGAAATTCCGATGCCCACGCCTTTACGCCGACCTTGTTCTCCAGAACTCCTATCCCCTCGATTTCACACCGCACCGACTGGCCGGCTTTAAGCCATTTGCCGGTAATCAGCGCGTTTCCGGTCGTGCTGCCGGTGCTGACGACATCCCCGGGCAGCAGCTTTATGTAGCGCGAAACGTAGGCAATGATGCGCTCGACGGGCCAGAGCAGGCCTGCGGTTGTATCGTCCTGGCGCAATTCGCCATCGACCCACGTCCGAACGCGCAAGTTGTTCGGGTCCTTCAAGGACGCTGCCGGCACGATGCAGGGCCCGAGCGGCGCGAACGTGTCGCCCGCTTTGCCGCGAGGCGAGTCGTAGCGGCCGGCCCAGTGCGGAATGTCGCGCACGCACGCATCGTTGAGGATGGTGTATCCGAAGATGTGGTGCTTGGCTTCGTCCGGCGTGATTCCGGAGCAGGTGCGGCCGATGACGACCGTCAGCTCGTTCTCGTAGTCCCAGAGCTCCGAATCCGGCGGAAACAGTATTGGCTCGCCGTGTCCGATGAGCGAGGTCGGGGGCTTGAAGAACGAGATCTTCACATCCTGTGGCCAATCACCCTTTTTCACCTCGCCGGACTGATCGAGGTCGATCAGGTACCGCTTGTAGGAATTGCCGCAGCAAACAATCTTGCTCGGAGCGACGACCGCGGGCAGCAATCTCGTTTCTTCAAGCTTCGAGGACAGATGCCCCCATGCGCCCGCACGCTCCGCCGCATAGTCGACAGCTTCCTCGTACTGGGACAGGCGGCCGTGATTGAGACGCACGAACAGCGCCATGTCCTCCGGCACCAGCCGCTCCGCGGTCGCGCGGTAGTGAGGGGTGCGCTCCGTCTCGAACAGGTAGGCGGCATAAGTTTCCCGAAGATCCCAAATGCGGTCATCGCGCACGCTGCCGATGCGAGGGCGTTCCTTGAAATAGGTGACCAGCTTCATCGCGAGCCTCCTCAGCGCACTTGTTCGCAGCCTAGGGGCGGCATCCAGCGGGAGCAAATGAGATCGGCTTGTGTGAGAGATAAAGCCGGTTTATCTTGCAGCATGAAACGACTGCTGCCGTCGATGAGCATGCTGGCCGCATTCGATGCGGTGGCGCGGCACAAGAGTTTCTCGCGCGCAGCAGCACAGCTCAACCTCACCCAGGCGGCGATCAGCTATCGGATCAGGATCCTCGAAGAGCAGCTCGGCGTCGAGCTTCTGTCGCGCACCCAACGACCCATCGCGCTGACCCCAGCCGGACGCAAATACTGGGTCGAGATCGGCGCCGCCCTGGGATCGATCGAAGATGCGACGGCGCGGCTGATACAGTCCGAAGCGAGCGGCCAATCCACCCAGTTGCGGTTCCTCGCGATGCAGGCCTTCGCCAGCCTGTGGCTGCTGCCGCGGCTGCCGAGATTCCAGACACGCAATCCCGATCTGAAGGTGATGCTGGTGAGCTGGATCGTCAGCTCGGACCGGATGGACAGCTCGACGTTCGTCCAGCAGGGGCTCGATGCGTCGATCATGTATATGCTTCCAAGCATCGACAGTCCCGGCGTGACGAAGGAGTTGCTCATTCCCGACTACGCCGTGCCGGTGTGCTCGCCGAGCCTCGCGACGCGAAAAAAACCGCTGCGCACCGTGCCGGATCTGCGGCGCCACACGATTCTGCACGCTCTCAACTGGCCGGATACCTGGCAGTCCTGGCTCAAGGCTGCGGGCGAGCCGGGCCTGCGACCTCAGGCCGAGGTCTTCCTGCAGCATACTGCCCTGACCACGGAGGCGGCGTTGCACGGCATGGGCGTCGCCATCGCGCACGCGCCACTGATCTATGATCACCTCAAGACCGGGCGGCTGATCACCCCCTTCAAGTCGATGCTGCCGATCGATCAGGGGTACTATCTGCTTTATCCCAGCGTCACGAGGGACAACAATGGGGTCCGTTTGCTGGCGGATTGGCTGCGGTCGGAGTTCGACCGGATAACCCCCTATCTGAAAGCTCAGCTTTCCACTGAGTTCAAGGCCTGCCGGTGAGCCGCGGGGCTTCGACTCGAGCCACCAACATAAAGCGGCTTGATGGCCGGCAGGAAGGGATTTTGCTTTTGGCCGCAGCGGATCGCAGTCTAGCCTTTGCAGCGCGAGCCGATGTGTCTACCCTGCTGTCAGGAGGGCCTTTGGAGACGACGCACGTCGTTACCGAACCATGTCAGGAGCGATTGGCGCTCTGGCGTTTTGAGTGCCAGCCGGTCATTCGAATAGCGGCACGTCCGGCATCTGCCGCAAGGGAATCCGCGCCGTGATCACGATCGATAAAGTCGTCAAGCGCTTCCAAGGGGTCGGCAGCGCGGTTACCGTCGCGCTCGAGAAGCTCTCACTCAAAATAGAAAGAGGGTCATTCTTCACTTTGCTGGGACCCAGCGGCTGCGGCAAGAGTACGTTGCTGCGCTGCCTGGCAGGACTGGAAACGCCTGATGAAGGTGACATCCTGATCCACGGCAAGCTCGTCTTTTCGGCGTCATCAGGTACTGCCGTGCCGACCAACCGGCGCAATCTCGGGATGGTGTTCCAGTCTTATGCGATCTGGCCGCACATGACGGTCTACGCCAACGTCGCGTTTCCGCTTCAGGTCAGAAAGGTGCCGGATATCCGCGACCGCACCCTGCGCGCCCTGGAGCTGGTCGGGCTCGCCGGCTTTGCGGAGCGCGATGCCTCAAAGCTCAGCGGCGGCCAGCAACAGAGAGTGGCTCTCGCCCGCGCCATCGTGGCCGAGCCTGACGTGCTGTTGCTCGACGAGCCTTTGAGCAACCTCGACGCGGCGCTCCGCGACCAGATGCGCGCCGAGCTGCTCAACATCCAGCGCACCTTGGGCATCACTTCGGTCTATGTGACCCACGACCAGGGCGAGGCGCTGTCGATGTCGGACCGGATCGCCCTCATGTCGCAAGGCCGTCTGATCGAGGTCGCCGCGCCCGAAGAATTGTACGATCGGCCGCGTAGTGTCTTCGCGGCCAGATTCATCGGCGGCGCCAACATCCTGCCTGGCGACGCGCGGAAGGGGCCGGACGGACAAACGATCGTCGATACGGTCATCGGACAACTGGTCACGTCGCACGCGGCAGCAGGCAAAGTGAATGTCTTCATAAGACCTGAGAAAGTCATGGCAGCGGATGGCCAGCCCGCAGCCGCAAATACGCTGGCCTGCAGCGTGCACGGCCGACGCTTTGCGGGCGAGAATGTGGAGCTCGATCTCATGCCGCAGAATGCAACAGCAGACGTGATGCTCCGCTGTCGCATGCCTGCCCAGAAGGGTGGAAGCATCGGCGCACCAATCCACGTCAGCATAGCGCCGAGCGACGTGCGTATCCTGGCCTGACAGAGGGGGGACTTACATTTTGACGCCGGTCCGGCGGCCGATCCAATAAAGCCCCATGGCGGCAATGCTGAGAAACAGCACGACGACCGTCGCATAGGCGGCGAGAATGGTAGAGTTGCCGCCGTCGGCCATATCCAGCACGATGATCGAGAATACTTCCGAGCCCGACGCAGTCAGGAAGATCGAGGCCTGATATTCGCGAAAGGCGCGTATAGTTATGAAGACAATCGAGACGGCAAGTCCGGGAGCCACGAGCGGCGCGACTATTCTGACCAGATTCGTGAAATAGCTTGCCCCGGCGACAGAGGCCGCTTCCTCCAATTCGGGGTGAATCTGACCGATGGCCGAGCTGCAGATCCTGACCGCATAGGGCAGATGCAGGGTGACGTAGGCGAGCAGGAGAATCCAGACCGTTCCATAAACCGGGATCGGCAGCAGCAGATACAGCCAGACGAAGCTGACGCCGATGATTATCCCGGGAATCGCCAGCGGTACGGTGCAGAGGAAATCCAGCACGCCGAAAAGGCGCCGATCCGCCCGCTGCCGCAGCGTTCCCCAGGCGACCATGGCGCCGATCGCAGTGGTGAGGAGGCCAGCGCCGACGCCCAGGTAGATGCTGTTCATCACGGCTCGCTTGGCCGGTCCATAGCTCCACGCTCTCGGGAAGTTGTCCAGTGTCGCCAGCGCCAGCCCTTCCATGGATGGCGCCTGCGGGTACGGCATGAAAGCATTCCAGAACAGGATCAGCAGGGGTAGGACGGCCGCCGCCATGAGCAGAAGGACGGCGAATGTAATCACCAACCCATTCTGCCACCAACGGAGCGCGATCCGCCGGGCCCTGTAGCCGCGGCCCGTGATCGTTGAATAGCGGCGCGAATCGGCTGCAACGACTCGGTTGGCGTAGACGCCCAGTCCCGCGATCAAAAGGAACAGCAGCCCATAGGCGCTGGCCAGATTCAGGTTCGTGGGGATGCGTGCGGTCGCGAGGTAGATTTCCGTTGAAAAGAGGATGATGCCGGCGGGCATGCCGATCAGCAGAGGAACCGCGAGAGCACCCATGGAAACGATGAAGAAGATTACCCATGCGGCGGCAAGTGTCGGCCAGAGCAACGGCAGCGTGACCCGCCGCAGCGTGGTCAATGTCCCGGCGCCAGACACGATGGCTGCTTCCTCCAGCTCCGGGTTCATCGCCCGGAATGCGGGCCACAGCCACATGAAAGCCAGCGGCAACTCCTGAAGCGTGCAGACCCACACCATTCCGGCGAAGGTGAAGATGTCGATATTTCCCGCCCCCGTTCCGAAGACCCATTGATAGAGAACGTTGATGGGCCCGGTTCTCGGCGACAGCAGCAGGATCCAGCCGCTTGCGAGAAGCACCGCCGGCAGCAGCAGCGGCACCAGTGTGAAGAAATCCGTGAAGCTGCGCAGCCGCGCCTGGGTGCGCTCCACCAGCCACGCCAGGAAAGCCCCTATGGCCAGGGCAGAGGTGGCGGTAATCACTGAGAAGGCCACGGAGCGGCCGAGCGGGCGCAGCACCCGCGGGTCGCCGTATGCCTGCACCAGGGTCTCGAATGTGAACACGGGGGCCACGCCCGGCGGCGTGTTGGTCAGGCTGCCGTAGAGCAGCACCAATAGCGGAGGAATGACGAGATAGCCGACGACGGCAAATAGCGCGTAAGCGACCAGCCGGGGGACAATCGACGGTTTTGGGCCACGGACCATGGCCGCAGCAGTAGTCGGCACTTCGGTTTCGGCCGTTGCTGCCATGTCCAACGTTGCCCCCGGGCGTGCAAACGCCACCGATGCAATCCACGCTGAAGCAATGGCGCAGACCCCGGCCCGCGCCATTTCCGAGTATCGGACCTTAGTATTCTTTGCGAACGAACAGCTTCTGCGCAGTCAGATTGTGGCGCTTGAAAGCGTCCTCAGGCACCGGCGGGTAGGGCAGCAGCGAAGGGTGCTCCTTCACATCGAACTCGAACTTGCCTTTCAGGTTTCCGAACATCCGCTTGAGCCCTTCGGCGACCTCCAGCTTCTGCAGCGTCTCGGCCTCCAGCAGGAAATCCGTGAACAGGGCGGCAGCGTAGGGATGCTGCGCCTGGCGCAAGGGCGTGGCCACCACGGCGATGCCGAAGAGCGGGTCCTGGAGCACCCAGTCGACTGGCTGCCCGCGCGACTTCATCTGGTCGGCGCGCAGTGTCGAGAGGTTCCATGCGATATCCACAGTGCCGGCCGCCAGGGCCTCGCCAAGGGCGGCCTGACTACGGAACAGACGGTTGTCGAGCTTTGCCAGGCCGAGCACCCGTTTCGCCGCCTCCGCCTCGCCGAAAACACCATTCATGGCTTCGATGAACGACTCGAGATGAGTCGTGGTCCCGACCCGGTCCTTCCACTTGGGATCGGCAAGCGCCTCCAGCGTCTTTGGGGCCTCGCTGCTGGGTATCCGGTCGGTCCGCCACGTGATCACGCTCGGCAGCAGCTCATAGACGACCGCGTACCAGCCCTTGTCCTTGCCGCCGAAAACAAACCGCTTGTCAAAATCGGACACCGCGCTCGGCTCAAACGGGGCGAACGTTTCCCTCAACACCAGCAGCAGGCTGGTGTCGGTCATGATCACGTCGCCGCCCATCTTGTTCAGCCGGTGCTCAAGCAGCACCTTCTCCGACTGCTCGGCCGCGGTCTGGCGGACAAAGTTCACCTTGATGTCAGGATAGCGCTCGTTGAAGACTTTCTGGATGTGGGCAGCCCTGTCGATACCCATCTGGCCGTAGAGGACGAAGCTCCCTTCGCGCGCGGCTTCGCGCTCCAACACGGCTCTTCGCTCCGTCGGCGGCAGACTGTCGAGATATTTCCAGACCTCGTCGCCCTGACGCGGCGGCGTCTGCGCCAAAGCAGCCGAGAATGCGAGCCAAGCTCCCAAAGCGAGCCCGACTGTCAGGACTGACATAATCCCCGTCATTCGCAAGCGTCTCATCATCCACCTCCTTCCGATGGGCCTGTCTTTTTTCCTGCTGTCGGGCTAGCTCCGCATGCGTGTCGTCACGATCTGTCCGGTCATGAACCGTCCCCCGACGCCGGCCAGGAAGAGAGCGATTTCCGCGATCTCTTCCGGTTTGCTGTGCCGCCCCAGCGGATCGGACTGGTGGCGCTTCGCCCAGTCCTCCTCGGTCAGCGCACTCCGTGCGAGCGGCGTATCGGTGAACCCGGGGTTGATCCCATTCACGGTCACGCCATACTTGCCGAGCGCCAGCGCAAGACTTTTGGTCAGTGCGATCAGCCCGCCTTTAGATGCCGCGTAATGCGCATAATCCGCACTGCCGAACGAGCCCCGATCGGATGTCAGCATGATCATGGTCCCGGTTCCGCGCTTGGCCATTGCGCGACCGACGGCCCGCCCGACGTAGAAGGCCCCGTCGAGATTGACTCCGAGCACCATCCTCCACTCCGTATCGTCCATCTCCAGAACGTCGCATCGCGGGCAAATGCCGGCGCAGTGCACCAAGGCGTCGATCTGACCGACGCCGGCAAGGGTCTCCTCCAGCATCCGCCCGACTGAGGACGGCACCGACACATCGACGTGCATGGCCATTGCATCGCCGGACACGGCTTTGATGCACTGCGCAACCTCCTCGGCGCCCGCCAGGTTGCGATCAGCGACGACGACCCGCGCGCCTTTCTCGCCCAGCCTCAGTGCGACTGCGCGGCCGATTCCGCTGGCACCGCCGGTCACGACTGCAATTTTCGATTCAACCGACATCCGGTGTCGTGGGTCGGAGCGTTCTCTCGCCACTGGCTCCAAGATAAGCGTCGGTCAGTTGCTCCATACGCGCGCCCCGCCGCCCTACATCAAATTCGAACGTTGAGTGTACTCTCGAACCTTAGTCGCGATCCCGCGCCCTCAAAAACAAAATCGACTGTCTCCGTTCATAAAACGCTTTTATGTTCTGCGCCGGCTTGCAATGCCGCGCGCCCTCGGATCAGCATATTTTTCTGGATCCCGAAGGATCCATGCTTCAACTTCAGATAAGCGCGTTTGATTGTAATCGGCCGGCGGGTTCCTTTAAGCTGCCCTTTATCATGGCCAGCTTTCGGCTCGTCCAGGCAGATTGGAGAGACCCTACCATGAATAACGGCGCGGTCAGCGGCCTTCGCGTGCTCGTCACGGGCGGCGGCGGCGGCATCGGCGCGGAGATCGCACGCCAGTTTGCCGCCCTCGGCGCAATGGTACATGTGTGCGACATCGCGCAGGAGCATCTCGATGCCCTGCACGAGGATTGCGGCATCGAGGGGACGCTCGCGGACGTCGCCGACGCCGCGGCCGTCGACCGGGTTTTCGAAGACGCGGAGCGGTCCCTGGGCGGGCTCGACGTCCTCGTCAACAACGCCGGTGTCACCGGTCCGATGGGGCCGATCGAGGATCTCCCGCCGGCCGAATGGGAGCGCACGTATGCCATAAACGTGCACGGCATGTTCTATTGTCTGAGGCGCGGGGTTCCGATGTTGAAAGAGGCCGGAGGCGGCGCGGTCATCAACATCTCATCTGTGGCTGGCCGTCTTGGATACCCGCTCCGCACCGCATATTCGTCGTCGAAATGGGCCGTCGTGGGATTGACACAGGGCCTGGCGATGGAGCTCGGCCCTCATGACATCCGGGTGAATGCGATTTTGCCGGGATGGGTCGCCGGTGAAAGGCACGAACGGAATTTCGTGCGCCGCGCACCGCTGCTCGGCATTGAACCCGAGGAATTACGACGACGTACTTATTCCCGTATTTCGCTGCGACGCGTGGTGACGACCTCCGACATTGCCGAGATGGCGGTTTTTCTGGCGTCGCCCGGCGGGCGCAACATCACGGGGCAGTGTCTCAATGTGTGCGCCGGTGTCGAGACCCTCGCCATCTGAAGCCGCCTTTGACTCCGCTATAGCATCGAGCTGGTCCTGTTGCAGAGAAAGGGCAGACCGTGGAACGAGCGAGGGAAGTCGACAGCGCCAGGCACGTGCGCCGGTTGGGCCACCTCGACATGCCGGGTGGCGGTCAGGTCGTCGTGGTGGGAGACCATGCTTACGTAGGGCACCTGAGCCCGCCCTACGGCACCTCGGTCGTCGATGTTTCCGACCCGACCAACCCTCGCCTGGTGTCCCGGGTGATGCTCGAGGACAGCTACACGCACTCCCATAAGGTGCGCGTCGTCGGCGACCTGATGTTCACCAACCACGAGCAGGACAATCGCTACTACTTCCGCAAAGGCGAGCAGCTCCATGCCTACGCCAGCGGTGCTGCGCAGGAGCTCGGACGCCTGCCAACCGACTCCGAGCTGGCCGAATTCATGAGCCGCAACCTCAATGCCGATGGCAAAATGCATCGCCTCAGCGAGAGTGACGTGGCGGTGCTGCGGGAGGCGGGCAAGCGCGGCTACCACGACGGTGGCTTTCGCATCTACGACATCTCGAACAAGGCCGAGCCGAAGCTCATCAAGCACGAGAGGACGCACGGCTGGGGCGTGCACCGCTTCGATGTCGATGACAAATACCTCTATGCCTCCACCGAGTGGGAAGGCTATCGCGGCAACATCGTCGTCATCTATGACGTCGCCGATCCGGTGCACCCGAAGTACGTGTCACATTGGGGCATTCCGGGCCAGCATGTCGCCGCCGGCGAGGAGCCGCACTGGATCGAGGACAACTGGCGCGTGCATCACGCGCTGAGGCAGGGCAGCCAGCTCTGGGTCTCGGGCCTCTGGGCCGGCTTCTTCGCCGTCGATCTCACCGATATCCATCGGCCTCGGACCATCGCGCACCACAACTACCACCCCCCATTCTCCGAGCCGACGCACACGGTTCTGCCGATGCCGTTCGAGATACGCGGGCGCCGAGTGGCGGTGGTCGCGGACGAGACCCAAGTCCATCGGCGCGGGCAGCCGCACGGCATGTTGTGGCTCTTCGACGTGACCGACCTTACCGCGATCAAGCCGATGTCGGTGTTCTCGGTAAGCGAGCTGCACACGCCCTGGGCACGGCCCGAGTCGTGGTTCGGTTGCCATCAATTCCAGGAGCACTTCGAGGATACGACGGTATGCGCGGCCTGGTTCGCCGGCGGCGTGCGCGTCGTCGACGTCGGGGATCCGACCAGACCGGTCGAGACGGGCTATTTCGTTCCCGAGCCGAGCGGCGGCGCCAAGGCGGTCGGAACCAACGACGTCGACATCGATGCCCGCGGTCTGATCTACATCATCGATCGCTACAACGGCTTCGACGTCCTGGAGCGAACCAGCGACCAGCCGATCGAAGAGGACTCCGGTGCCCACGGCTGTGGCTGTAGCTGAGAGGCTCGGGATCACCGCCATTGTCAGAGACTTCCTGCGCCACGGCGCCTCGACGCGCGCCCGCGCAACGATAATCCAGCGTCGAGGGGTGATATAGAATTAGGCTTGGTAGTGGAGAGACAGAAGATAGTTTCTCTTCGCGTCGCCACGTGAGAGTCTGCCGGGGTGGGCCTTCGCGCCGTCCGCATCAAGCGTTCACCTGGGGAACATCCGATGACTGCAGCCTGGCTGCTGGGTATCGATATCGGCGGGACATTCACGGACGTCGTGGCCGTCGAGCGAAAAAGCAACGCCTTGCGCACAGGCAAGGTCCTCAGCGATCCCAGCGATCCGATGTCGGCCCTCGTCGCGGCCTGCGAGTCCGTCAACCTCAAGCTCGACGACATCCACGACATCGTGCACGGCACGACCATGGCGACCAACGCGATCGTGGAGGGACGCCTTCCGCCGATTGCACTCGTCGCAACCGAGGGGTTCGCGGAGGCTTTGGACATCGGCCGGCAGAACCGGCGCGAGCTCTACAAGATGGAGGTGACGCCGCGGCCCGAGCCGCTGGTCCCGCGCAGGCTCCGGATCGAGGCGCGCGAGAGGATCGACGCGCAGGGCGACGTGATCACCGAGCTCACGGAGGCGGAGATCGAGCGCCTGACGCGCGAGATCGCGGCCCTCGGGGTGGAGGCGGTCGCCATCTCGCTCCTGCACAGCTACCTGAACGGAGAGCATGAGACGCGCCTCGGCGCGGCCCTGTGCAGGGTCGTTCCCCACATCGCGCTGTCGCACCAGCTCAACCCGGAGCCGCGCGAGTACGAGCGCACGAACGCCACGGCGATGAACGCGGCGCTGATGCCGCTCATCGCGCGCTATCTCGACCGGCTCGTCGGCAAGATCGGCTCACTGACCGCCCTGCACATGTTCCATTCCGCAGGCGGGATGGCGTCTGCCGCCTCGATCGCGTCGCGGCCGCTGGCGCTTGCGCTCTCGGGCCCGGCTGCGGGCGTCGCGGCGGCCGCGGCCGTCGCCCGGCAGCTCGAGCTGCCGAGCGTCATCTCCTTCGACATGGGCGGCACAACGACGGACGTCAGCGTCATCGTCGACGGCAAGGTCCAGATCGACAGCAACCAGCGCATCGCCGGCTATCCGATCCGCCAGATGATGGTGTCCATCGAGACGATCGGTGCTGGCGGCGGCTCCATTGCGCGGCGCGACGGCAAGGCGGTGCGAGTCGGTCCCGATTCCGCGGGCGCGGCTCCCGGTCCCGCATGTTACGGGCTCGGCGGCACGCAGCCCACAGTCGCGGATGCGAACATCCTGCTCGGCTATATCGATCCGAGGCGGAGGCTCGGCGGAAGCGTGCGGCTCGATGTCGGCAAGGCGGCGACCGCGTTCGAGCCGCTGGCCGCGGCCTTCGGCACGTCCATCCACGAGACGGCGCTCGGAGTGCGGCGGGTGGCCAATGCGAACATGGCGCGCGCGCTGCGGCGGGTCACGATCGAGCACGGAATCGACGCGCGGAGCTGCAGCCTGCTCGCTTTCGGCGGCGCGGGACCCATGCACGCCGTGTCTCTGGCGCGCGAGTTCGGGATCAGCAAGATCATCGTGCCGCGCTTCTCGAGCGCCTTCTCGGCCTTCGGCTGCCTGACGGCGGAGATGAGCTACGCCGAGCAACGGCCGCTGCACATGAACAAATCACGGTGGAGCGCCGAATCGTTGCAGGACAGCCTGGGGCGGATGCGTGATCGGCTGAGCGAGCCATTGATCAAGGCGGGGTGTCCCGCCGATACGCTGCAGGCCCGGGCTGCCGGCCTGCTCCGGTACGCCGGTCAGAGCGACACGGTGGAAGTGCCGCTCGATGCGCCCTACGACCTGGCGGTCGTCGATGCGGCGTTCAAGGCCGCGCACGAGAGACTTTTCGGGTTCGCCACCGACGAGGACTGGGAGGTCGACACGATCCGCGTCACCGTCTCTGCGCCGCCGATGCACCACGCCGACTCGGTCGAAACCGACGGCACGGGCGGCAAGGCCGAGCCCAGGATGGTTCGCAAGTGCTGGTTCGAAGGGGGCGTCGAGCGCGACACCCCGTGCTTCGACCGCAACCTCCTGCCGCGCGATTGGCGGTGCGAAGGCCCCGCGATCATCGAGGACTCCTGGTCCACGATCGTCGTCGACCCGGGCGCGACGGTTTGGGTCGGCCCATTCGAGCATCTGCACATCGCGGCAGAAGGTTGCTGATATGACGCGCAAGCCCGATCCGTTCACCATCGAGGTCATCCGCAACGCGCTGACCGCGATCGCCGAGGAAATGTCCATCGTCGTCATGCGCTCGGCGCGCTCGCCGCTCCTGCGCGAGGCCGGCGACCTGTCCTCTGCGCTGACCGATGCCCAAGGCGGCCTGATCGCGCAGGGACGCGACATTCCGGCCCATCTCGGGATCATGGGCTCGACGGTGCAGGAGTTCCTAAAGCGCGTTCCCGCCGAGAAGCTGCGCCCGGGCGACGTCTGGTTCCTCAACCTGCCGGAGGTGGGCGGCAATCATCTGCCCGACGTCAAGGCGATCCGGCCGGTGTTCGCCGAAGGCAAGGTCCAGGCGTTCGCGGTCAGCCTTGCGCACTGGGCGGATATCGGCGGCGCGCGTCCGGGAAGCTATGTGCCGGATGCCCGGGACTGCTGGCAGGAGGGCCTCAGGATCCCGCCCTTCCGGCTCTTCACCGCCGAGGGTCCCGATCGGGAGAAGCTGGACATCGTCGTGGCGAACGTGCGCGGCGGCGAGGAGCGCGAGGGCGACATCCTCGCGCAGATGGCGGCGACCCGGTCGGCGGATGCGCGGCTGCAGGATCTGTTCGGAAGATACGGCGCGGAGACGGTCCAGAGCGCGATCGCGGATATTCACGACCAGTCCGAGGCGCAGATGCGGGCCGCGATCCGCGAGATCCCGGACGGCGAATATTTCGGCGAGGACTTTCTCGACCACGACGGCATCGACGACCGCCGGATCGGCGTCCGCGTGCGCATCACGATCAAGGGGGACACGGCCCGTTTCGATTTCACCGAGACCGACGATGCCGCCCGCGGGCCACTCAACGCGACGCCTTTCACGACCTGGGCGAGCGTCTTTTACGCGATGAAGGCGATCGCCGGCCCCGACATCCAGCCCAATGCCGGGTGCGGCCGGCCGCTGCAGGTCCTGACGCGTCCCGGCTCGCTCCTGAACCCGCCGTTCACTCGACCGGTGGTGGGCGGGAATCACGAAACCTCGCAACGGATCGTCGATGCGATCTTCAAGGCCATGGAGGCGGCGGTCCCCGAACGGCTGAGCGCCGGCGGGTCCACCACCTCGGGGCTCCTCCTCTTCGGCGGGACGGACCCGCGCACCGGCCAATGGACGACGCTCTACGAGGTCCATGGCGGCGGCGAGGGCGCCCGGGCTGATCGCGATGGCGGCCCGGCCGCGCGCCCGCACATGTCGAACGTCATGAATACGCCCGCCGAGATCATCGAGAAATTCTACCCGATCCGGATCGAGCGGCAGGCGCTGAGACGAGGCTCGGGCGGGCGCGGCCGGCATTCCGGCGGCGAAGGACAGGAGCGCCACTACCGGATTCTCGCACCCGAGATGGCCATGACGAGCATGGTGGAGCGCTGCGTGGTCCCGCCCTACGGGCTGCAGGGAGGGGAGTCGGGCAAGCCGTTCAGCATCGTGGTGGAACGCTCGAATGGAGAGCGCCAGGAGATCTCGGGCAAGACCCACGTGACGCTGCACGAGGGCGATTGCGTGATCATGAGATCGAGCGGGGGGGGCGGATACGGCGCACCGGAAACACGGCACGAGAAGGAACAGGACAAATGAAGCTCCAGAACCGCAAGGTCATCGTCACCGGCGCAGCTCAGGGCATGGGCGGCACGATCACGCGCAAGCTCGCCGAGGAAGGCGCCGAGCTCTTTCTCACCGCACGCACGCGCGGCCCGCTCGAGACGCTTGCCGAGGAGCTGAGCGCCAAAGGCGTCAAGGTCTCCCTCAAGGAGGGCGACGCCACGATCGAGCGCGACGTCGTGGCGATCGTCGACGCGGCCAAGAAGTTCTTCGACGGCCGGATCGACGTCCTCGTCAACGCCGCGGGCGCGACCGGCCCGATCGAGACGCCGTTCTGGGAGATCGCGTCCGAGGACTTCTCCGACGTTCTGCGTAAGAACATCATCGGCCCGTTCCTGCCGATGAAGCACGTGATGCCGACGATGATCGCGCAGCGCTACGGCAAGATCGTCAACATCGGCGGCGGCTCGGGAATGCGCGGCTACAAGTACCGCGCCGCCTACAGCTCGTCGAAATGGGGCGTGCGCGGCCTGACGCGGACGGCGGCGCTCGACGCAGGCGAGTACAATGTCAACGTCAACGCCATCATGCCCGGCATCGTCGAAACGCCGCGCATGGAGAAGCTCTGCCGGGTGAAGGCGGAGAAGCGCGGCTGGACCTATCAGCAGGTCTACGACGAATACGTCAACGAGACGGCGCTGAGGCGCGTCACGACACCCGAGGACATCGCAAATGCGGTCGTCTTCCTGTCCTGCGACGATTCCAAGAGCATCACGGGCCAGGAGCTGGTGATCTGCGGCGGCTGGGCGGTCTGACGGCAGGACCCTCGCTGATCCGGGCGGGATCGAGGCGCAGTGACCAACAGAGAAACATGCCGCAAATCCGAACAGGATCGGCATAGGTGACGGCATGACGCGCACGCTTCCCACGCATGCGGAGGTCGTGATCATCGGTGGCGGGGTCGCGGGAGCGAGCCTCGCCTACCAGCTTGCGAAGCTCGGCAAGAGGGACGTCGTCGTGCTCGAGCGCGGCGCGCTCACCTGCGGCACGTCGTGGCACGCGGCAGGACTGATCATGCAGCTCCGTTCGACCCACGCCATGACGGCCTTGTCTGCCCCCAACGCCGCCTTCTACGCGGCCCTCGAGACCGACACGGGCCAGGCGACCGGCTTCAAGCAGAACGGCACGCTCGCCATCGCGCGGACCGACGAGCGGGTCCATGAGCTGAAGCGCTACGCGAGCATTGCGAGAAGCTTCGGCATCGAGGCGCAGGTGATCTCGCCTGGCGAGGCGGGCGATCTCTATCCCGGGCTTGCGGTCGCGAAGGTCCGGGGCGCACTCTTCATACCCAAGGACGGCCAGCTCAACGCAGTCGACACGGTCATGTCCTTCGTGGCCGGGTCGCGGAAGGCCGGCATCCGGTTCTTCGAGAGCACGCCGGTCGCGAACATCGTCCGGGCAGCAGACGGCGCATACAGGCTGGAGACGCCGCACGGCGCGATCGCGTGCGAGCGGCTGGTCCTGGCTTGCGGGCTATGGACGCGGGCGGTGGCGGCGCGGCTCGGCGCCTGCGTGCCGCTCAACCCGTGCGAGCACTTCTATATCGTCACGGAATCGATGGCGATGGCGACGCCTAGCCTACCGATGCTGCGCGACACGGACGGCCATGTCTACCTGAAGGAGGATGCGGGCAAGCTGCTGGTCGGGGCCTTCGAGCCCGATGCGAAAGCCCTGCCACTCGGCAAGCTGCCCGCCAACACCGAGTTCATCGAGCTGCCCGACGACTGGGATCACTTCGCCCTGCCTTACGCGAACGCCTGCGAAAGCGTTCCGGCGCTCGCGGACGTCGGGATCAGCCGGTTCATGAACGGGCCGGAAAGCTTCACGCCCGATGCGAGCTTCGCCATCGGCGAGCTGCCGGGGCTGCCCCGGTGCTACGTGTCGGCCGGCTACAACTCCGAAGGCTTCGAGATGGCGCCCGGCGCCTCGCGGGCGCTGGCCGAGTGGATCGCCGAGGGCGAGCCCACGATGGACCTCGCCGATGTCGACGTCGCGCGGTTCCACCCGTTCCAGATGAATGCCGCCTACGTGGAAGCGCGCGCTGCCGAGTCGCTGAGCTCCATCTTCCACATGCACTGGCCGAACCGTCAGCGGGTCTCGGCGCGTCAGGCCCGCAAGAGCCCGTTGCACGACCGTCTCGCCGCGCGCGGCGCCTGCTTCGGCGAGACGATGGGCTGGGAGCGCGCGCAATGGTACGCGCCCGAGGGCGTCGAGCCGCGCGACGTCTACTCGTACGCGCGGCCGAGCTGGTTCGAGCATGTCGCGGCCGAATGCAAGGCCGTGCGCGAGAACGTGGCGATCTTCGATCTCAGCTCGTTCGGAAAGCATCTGGTGCAGGGGCGCGACGCCTGCCGGCTGCTCCAGCGGCTCTGCGCCAACGACGTGGACGTCGCGCCGGGCCGCATCGTCTACACCCACATGCTCAACCGCCGCGGCGGCATCGAGGTCGACGTCACCGTCAACCGCCTTGCCGAAGACCGTTTCATGGTCGTCTCCTCCGCCATCTACCAGCCCCGCGACGGGGCCTGGATGCGGCACCACGTTGCTCCCGGCGACAACGTCGTCATCACCGATGTGACGTCGGCCTATTCGGTGCTGTCGGTACAGGGGCCGCAGTCGCGGCCGTTCCTGCAGAGCCTCACGGATGCGGACCTTGGGAACGAGGCGTTTCCATTCGCCGCCTCGCGCGAGATCGACCTCGGCTATGGCCGCGCGCTGGCCAACCGGCTGACCTTCGTCGGCGAGCTCGGCTGGGAGCTCTACATCCCAAGCGAGTTCGCGGCCGACATCTACGACCGCATCGTGAAGGCGGGGACGCCTCGCGGGCTGAAGCATGCGGGCTATCACGCGCTCGAGCATCTCCGCTCGGAGCGCGCCTATCGGGAGTTCGGACTCGACCTGACGCCCGACGACACGCCCTACGAGGCCGGCCTCGGCTTCACGGTGAAGTTGGACAAGCCCGGCGGGTTCATCGGTTGCGAGGCGGTGGCCGCGCAGCGGGGGCAGACGCTGAAAAAGAGGCTCGTCATGTTCGCCCTCGACGATCCGCAGCCCGTTCTGCACAAGGACGAGCTGATCCGTATGAACGGCGAGCTCGTCGGCTACATCCGCTCTGGCGTCTACAGCTTCACGCTCGGGCGCGCGATCGGCATGGGCTATGTGCGCCACGAGGCGGGCGTGACGCGTCAGCTCCTCGAAAGCAGCACGTTCGAGATCGAGATCGCCTGCGAGCGCTACCCTGCGCAGGCGTCGTTGCAGGCATTCTACGACCCGACGGGAGCCAAGGCGCGCCAGTAGCCCGCCGCCCCGCCGGGCCTTGTCTTGGAGGACATGATGAAGCACACCGCACCCAATTCGATCCAGGCGAGGGACGTGAAGTTCCACCTGCATCCCTTCACCGACCTCGCTCGTCACGAGGAGTCGGGACCGCATATTTTCGTCCGCGGCGAGGGCATCCACGTCTACGACGACAGCGGCAAACCCTACATCGAGGGGCTGGCCGGACTCTGGTGCGCGTCACTGGGGTTCAGTGAGGCGAGGCTGGCCGAGGCCGGGGCCCGGCAGCTCAGGCAACTGCCTTTCTATCACAACTTCGCCCACAAGGCCGTCGAGCCCGCCATCGAGCTGGCCGAATACCTCGTCGAGCATTCACCGGTGCCGATGGGCAAGGTGTTCTTCACCAATTCTGGATCGGAGGCGAACGACACCCAGGTCAAGCTGGTGCGCTATTACAACAACCTGCGCGGACGGCCGGAGAAGAAGAAGATCATCGCGCGGCGCGGGGCTTATCATGGGATCACGCTCGCCGCCGCCAGCCTGACCGGGCTGCAGTACGCGCACAACGCCTTCGACGTGCCGCTGCCGGGGATACTGCACACCGACTGCCCGCATTTCTATCATCACGGCCAGGAGGGCGAGAGCGAGGAGCAGTTCGCCGGGCGGCTCGCGGATAGCCTCGAGGCGCAGGTCCTCGCGGAAGGGCCGGAGACCGTCGCGGCCTTCATCGCCGAGCCCTTCCTCGGGGCCGGCGGCGTGATTCCGCCGCCGAAAGGCTACTACGAGAAGATCGTCCCGATCCTGAAGCGCTACGACATCCTGTTCATCGCCGACGAGGTGATCAGCGGCTTCTATCGCACCGGCGACATGTTCGGCTGCCAGACCTACGGGCTGAAACCCGACCTGATCTCCATCGCCAAGGCGCTCTCGAGCGGCTACCAGCCGATCGGCGCGGTGATGATGACCGACGAGGTCCACGAGGTGCTGGTCGAGGGCAGCCGCCGGTATGGCGCCTTCGGGCACGGATTCACATACTCCGGCCATCCGGTGCCCGCGGCTGTCGCGCTCGAGACGCAGCGCATCTACGATGCCGATGGCACCGGGGCTCACGTCCGGGCCGTCTCGGGACGCTTCCAGCGGCGGCTGCAGGCGCTCGGTGCACATCCGCTCGTCGGCGAAACGCGCGGGCTGGGCCTGATCGGCGCCGTTGAGTTGGTGCAGGACAAGTCCGCGCGCAAGAGCTTCGAACCCGGACGCAAGGTTGGACCACGGGTCATGAACCAGGCGCTCGAGCACGGTCTCGTGGTGCGTGCCCTGGTCAACGATACCATCGCCGTCTGCCCACCGCTGATCATCACCGAGGCGCAGATCGACGACATGTTCGACCGGCTGGCCCGGACGCTCGACGACGCAATGCAATGGAAGCTAGATTAGCAGCCGCGCCTTGAGCGGAACCGAAAATCCAGGGAGACTCAAAAAGTGACGAAAGCGGACAGGTGGCGCGTCGAGGAGAACCTGCATCTGCCGATGGTCATCGGCGGCCGCCGGGTGGAGGCATCAGGTAAGGGCCGCATCGAGACCGAGGACCCCGCAACGGGCCGGATCATCGGCAGCTTTCCGGCGGCCGGCCGCAGCGACGTCGACCACGCGGTCGAGAGCTCGAAATCGGCGCTGAAGGGTGACTGGCGGACGACGACACCGGCGGCTCGGGGCCGCATGCTCGTCCGCACGGCCGCGCTGCTGCGACGCGACGCCGAGCGGCTGGCGCGCATCGAGACGCTGGAGAGCGGCAAGCCTCTGCGCGAAGCGCGAGGCGACATCGAGACCTCGGCCGCCTATTTCGAATACTACGGCGGCATTGCCGACAAGCTGCAGGGCGACAGCATCCCACTTGGGCCCGACTACATGTCCTTCACCCTGCACGAGCCGGTCGGCGTGACGGCTCATATCATCCCCTGGAACTTCCCGCTCGTGACGACGGCGCGTGGCGTTGCGCCGGCACTGGCTGCCGGCTGCACCGCCGTCGTCAAGCCGGCGGCGCAGACCTCGCTGACCGCGATCATCCTCGCCGACATCCTGGCGGAGGCCGGGGTGCCGCCGGGGGTCTACAATGTCGTGACCGGGCGCGGGAGCGAGGCTGGGACGGCCCTGGTCGGCCACGCCGACGTGGCGCACGTGACCTTCACGGGATCGGTTCCCACCGGGCAGGACGTGATGAAAAGGGCAGCGGATCACGTCGCCTCGGTCACCCTGGAGCTCGGCGGAAAATCGCCGGTCGTCGTGCTTGCCGATGCGGATCTTGCCGCAGCCGTGGAAGGCACGCTGAAGGCGATCTACATGAACGCCGGGCAGGTCTGCTCCGCCGGCTCCCGACTGGTGATCGAGCGCAAGGTGCACGCGGCGATGCTGGAACGGCTCGTGCCCCGCGTCGAGGCGCTGACCCTCGGCCACGGGCTGGACGACCCGCTCATGGGACCGCTGATCTCGGATCACCAGCTTCAGGTCGTGGCGGAGTTCGTCGAGGACGCGCGCAAGAACAACCGGCTGAAGATCGCAACTGGCGGGAAGGCCGTCGAGGTTGCCGGAATGGAGGGCGGGCATTTCTACGCCCCCACCATCATCGATGACGCGCCATCCGACGCGAGAGTGGTTCAGGAAGAGATCTTCGGCCCCGTGCTCAGCGTTCAGGTCGTCGATTCGCCGGAAGAGGCCATCGCCGTCTCCAACGGCACCGAGTTCGGGCTGGTGGCCGGCATCTATACGAGCAACATCTCCCGAGCCCTCGCTTTCGCGCGCGATGTCGACGCCGGCCAAGTCTTCATCAATCAGTTTTTCGCCGGCGGCGTGTCGACTCCTTTTGGCGGGACCAAGAAGAGCGGTTTCGGACGGGAGAAGGGGCTGGCGGCAATGGCGAGCTACTACCGCGTCAAATGCATCACCGCTCGGATCTGAACGGATCCATGCGGTTCGACATGAGCTGCACGCAGATGTCCTGAAAGGCCTGGCTGCGCCTCGTCGTGCGCGACGTCGGCGCCCGGATGGTGCACGTCTCGAGCACCGGCACCTTGTCGGAGATCTGGCGCGGGTGGACCCTCAATCCGTCGTAGCTGACATCCGACAGCGGACGCGTGATCAGCACCGAATAGCCGAGGCCCTGCGAGACGAGGCCCCGGACCACCTCGAAGGACGGCGAGGTGTGCTCGATGCGAGGCTTGACGCCGGCGGCGTCGAACAGGCTAAGGAAATATTGCCGCGCCGGGGTCGAGTCGAGCAGGATCAACGGCTCGTCCTTCAGCTCCTTCAGCGAGACCGACTCCCGTGCGAGCAGGCGGTGGCCATCGGGGAGCAGCGCATAGGGCGCGCCGCTGCGGATGCGCAGCTTGATGAGGCCGTCGGGGAGATCGACGTTGAAGGCCAGCGCCACCTCGACAGTGCCGTTGGCGAGCCGCTCCAGGATTTCGTCCTGGGTATGCTCATGGATCTCGATGTGCACACGCGGGTGCCGGCGCGCGAACTCGGCAATGATGGCGGGAAGGTACGCCGCACCCAGCGTCGAATAGCAGCCGACGTGGAGGGCCCCGGTCAGCTCTTGCGCCTGCGAGCGTGCGGAAGCTTCGAACTCCTCAATCATCCGCAAGATGGCGCGGGCCTGCGGCAACAGCCGGTGCCCGCCGGCGGTCAGCGAGACGCCCTTGGCGTGCTGGCGAACGAACAGCTCCAGCTCGAGCAGCTCCTCCATCTTCAGGATGGCCCACGAGACCGAGGGCTGCGCGACGTTCGCCAGTCGCGCGGCATCGGCGATGCTGCCGGTCTCCGCAGCGGCCACGAAATAGCTGAGTTGCTTGAGTGATACCTTCAACTCTGCCGCACCCGTAGGCTCAGCCTCACTGTCGGGCAGGCATATAAGTAGCATCTATCCCGATCGGTGACATCCACTAGTTTTTCTCTGTAATCATCGCATCATTCGTTGTCGCGCTGCGCCGCACGCGTGCTTCTGCATAAAGGACATCTATTGGTGAGAAAGACAAAACAAATTTTGCACATACCGATCGTCGTGACATGCTGGCCACGCGGGAGTTCAGCCGAATTCTGCGGCGATGTGCCCCGACGTCTGGAGGAACGCGATTTGCTCTGCTGGCGCAGCCGCCTCTTGTCCGTTGCGACCTGCGGCAGAGGTCTGTGGGAGGTGTCGTGAAGCCGGCCTCGTTCAAGTACTGCCGTCCCGACTCCGCGGAAGAGGCCTGCAGCCTGCTTCGGGAGCACGGCGCCGATGCGCGGGTGCTTGCGGGCGGACAGAGCCTGGTTCCTCTCATGAACATGCGCATCCTTCAGCCGCGCGTTCTCATAGACATCAACCGGTGCAGCGATCTCGCGTATCTGCGCGAGGAGGACGGAACCGTTGCTTGCGGAGCGCTGACTCGGCAAGGCGATGCCGAGTTCAGCGCCCTGGTCGCCGAGCAGGTGCCGCTTCTCGCAGCCGCGCTGCCCCATGTCGGCGTCAGGGCCAGCCGGAACTTCGGCACCGTGTGCGGAAGCCTTGCCCACGCCGACCCGCTCGGCGAGCTGCCCAGCGTGGCCATGGCGCTCGATGCGCGCTTCGTGATTGCCAGTTCCCGCGGCAAGCGCGAGGTGGGTGCCGAGGAGTTCTTCATTTCGGCATTGACCAACTGCCTTGCTCCCGACGAGATGCTTGCGGAAGTGCGGTTTCCCGTGGCTCGCGCGCGATCAGCAAGCGTTTTTCTGGAGATCTCCAATCGCGCGCACGGCTTCGCCGTCGCCGGACTGGCGATCTGCGTCGAGATGAGCGAGGGGCGGCACTGCTCCCAGGCGCGGCTGGCTGCGATGGGCACGGGAGATACGACCACCCGGCTCAAGGAGGTCGAGACGCTGCTCGAAGGACAGACCCTCGACGGCGCGATCATAGACGAGGCGGGTGCGCTGGCGACGAGGATGGCGGAGCCCTTGGACGACGTACATGCCAGCGCCGCCTACCGGCGCCAAGTCATGGGATCCCTTGTCAAGAGAGCGCTTCGACGCGTCCTCGAACGCGCGAGCTAGATCGAGATGAACAGCCGCCGCGGTGCAAAGGCATTGCCATGACTGCAGGTAAAGTCACAGTGCGTTTGACGGTGAACGGCAAGGCGTATTCGCGCGAGGTGGAGCCGCGCTACCTGCTCGCCGATTTCCTGCGCCACGAGCTCCATCTGACCGGGACCCATATCGGCTGCGAGCACGGGGTCTGTGGAGCGTGCACGGTCCTCATCGACGGCAAGACGGCGCGAAGCTGCCTGCAGTTCGCGGTCGCTCTCGACGGTGCCGAGGTCACCACCGTCGAAGGCATCGCCGGCGACGGGCCGCTGCATCCGATCCAGGAGGCTTTCCACGAGGCTCATGCGCTCCAGTGCGGCTACTGCACGCCGGGATTCCTGCTGACGACGGTGGAGTTCCTGAGGCGCAATCCTACCCCGACCCGCGCCGAGATCCGCGAGGCGCTGACCAACAACATGTGCCGATGCACGGGGTATCTCAACATCATCGAGGCAGTGGAGAACGCTGCCCGGCGCCTGAGCGGTGCCGGCGAAGTGGCGACGGAGCGAACGCGATGAACGATCGCGAAGATTTCACGCTCATCGGACGCACGGTGCTCCGCCGCGAGGATTCCTATCTCCTGCGCGGATTGGGGCAATTCCTCGACGACCTGCCGGAGCCAAACGGCCTCATCCATATCGCGTTCGTCCCCAGCCCCTATGCCCGCGCGAGCATCCTCTCGATCGACGCCTCGGCGGCGCTGGCGTTGCCCGGCGTCATCGCGGTGCTCACCGGCAAGGATTTCGAGGGCGATGTGAAGACCTTCGCCCCCGAGATCGTGATCGACGGATACCGCGAGGTCAGGCGTCCGGTCGTCGCGGTGGATCGGGTGAATTTCGTCGGGGAATCCGTGGCCGTCGTCCTTGCCGAGTCGCCCTATGTCGCGCAGGACGCGCTCGAGCTCGTCGAGGTGGAATACGATCCGCTTCCCGCAGTGGCCGGCATCGAGCAGTCGCTGGCGGCCGACGCCCCCGTCATTCACGAAAAGCTCGGAGACAACCTGCTCTTCAAGACCAGGTTCGAGACCGATGGCTTCGAGCAGCATTTCGCCGCTGCCGATCTGGTGCTGGAGGAGGAGTTCCGCACCGGGCGCGTCACCGGCGTCATGATCGAGCCGCGGGGCTGCATGGCCTGCCCCGATCCGGTCGCCGATAACTTTACGCTCTGGACGACCACACAGATCCCTCACATCGTGCGCACCGCAATCGCCGATCACCTCGGAATGGCGGAATCGGCCTTGAGGGTCGCGGCACCGGCGGTGGGTGGCGGTTTCGGCACGAAGGCGCACGTCTATCCCGACGAGCTGATCGTCGTTGCGCTGGCGCGCCGCTACCGGCGCGCCGTGAAATGGGTGCAGGACCGGCGCGAGGACCTGCTCACCAACATCCATGCCCGCGAGCATGTCCTCGGGATACAGGTGGCGGTGAACCGCGACGGCATCATCGGCGCGGTGCGGCTCGACGTCAGGACCAATGCCGGCGCCTACCCGAACCACCCCTACTCCTGCACGCTGGAGGCGACAGCAGCGGTGCGGATGATGCCCGGGCCCTACAAGATCCGGAACTACAAGTACGACGTCTGCTCGGTGGCGACGAACACGGCGCCGACCGGGGCCTATCGCGGAACCGGGCAGCCTTCCGCCTTTCTGGCCATCGAAGGCATGATGGACCGCATCGGCCGCAAGCTCGGCATCGACCCGGCCGAGGTCCGGCGGCGCAACGTGGTGCGGCCAGAGGAGTTTCCCTACGTCAATGTCGTCGGGGTCCGCTACGATACCGGAAGCTATCTGCCGTCGCTCGAGCGCGGGCTCGAGATGATCGGTTATGATGCCTTCCGCAAGGCGCAGCCGAAGGATCGCATGGTCGACGGCAAGTATCGCGGCATCGGAATCTGCAACTACACCGAGGTGTCGGGCACCGGCGCGCCGGGCTGGCGGGTGCGCGGGTTCGCGAAGATGCCGGGCTTCGACAGCTCCCGGCTCGTCATCGAGCCGGATGGCCGGATCACCGTCTACGTGAGCCAGGCCGATGCCGGACAGGGGCATTACACCACGTTCGCCCAGATCGCTGCCGACCGCCTTGGCGCCAGATGGGAGGATGTCAACGTGATCGAGGGCGATACCTCGAAGACGCCCTACGGCACGGGGACCTTCGCCAGCCGCGGCTCCGTCGTCGGTGGCGGCACGATCATCCGCTGCAGCGAGAAGGTCGCCGTCAAGGTGCGCCGGATCGCCAGCTATATGCTGGACATCGATCCGGAACGGCTGGTGCTGACAAAAGGCCGTGTCTGCGACAAGGACGATCCGGTAAAGGGGCTCAGCCTGCGGGACGTGGCCGAGACCGCCTACTCGATGAACAATCTCGGCCTGCCGCAAGGCGAGGAGCATGGGCTCGAGGCGACCGATTACTACGACCCGCCGATGGTCACGATGGCCAATGGCACGCATGTCGCCCAGGTGGCGGTCGACCCCGAGGACGGGCGAGTCGAGATCGAACGGTACGCGGTGGTGCACGACTGCGGCCGGGTCATCAATCCCATGATCGTCGCCGGCCAGGTGCACGGCGCCACCGCGCAGGGTATCGGCGAGGCGCTCATGGAGGAGATCGTCTATGATGCCGAGGGCCAGCATCTCAACGCCAACTTGCTCGAATACCTGCTGCCGACGGCCATGGATGTTCCCGATATCGACCTGGCTCACATCGAAACGCCCAGCATCGATACCGTCGCCGGCATAAAGGGTGCAGCCGAAGGGGGCGTGACCGGCGCGCTGCCGGCGCTGGCCAACGCCGTAGCCGACGCGTTGTCGGGTCTGGGTGTCAACATAACGAGGGTGCCGCTGCGCCCGTCCTTCATCCTCGAGCAGATCCGCAAAGCGCGCGGCCAGGTGCCGGGATGACGACGCACCAGCAGCACCCGACGATGCCGGCTGGGTAGGGAGCCAGACAGGCGATGATTCTCGAAGGCGAATGGCTCATTCCGATCGACCGCCGAACGGTATGGCGGGCGCTCAACGATCCCGAGATGCTGAGGGTCTGCATCCCGGGCTGCCAGTCCCTGGAAAAGCACTCCGATACGGAATTCGCGTCGAGCATCAAGGCCGCCGTCGGACCCGTGAATGCAACGTTCCATGCGAAGATCGGGCTGACCGACATCGATCCCGACCGCGGCTACACGATCGTCGGCGAGGGCAAGGGCGGCGCCGCCGGTTTCGCTCGCGGCAAGGCCAAGGTCGATCTCGAGGACGACGGCGAGGGCACCCGGCTGTCATACCGCGCGGAGGTCAATATCGGCGGCAAGCTGGCACAGGTCGGCTCGCGGCTCATCCAGGGCACCGCTCGGAAGCTGTCGGAGCAGTTCTTTCGCTGCCTGACCGAGGAGCTGAGCGCAGGGAGCGGCAAGCCGACGCCGGAGCAGCCAGCGGCGACCGCCGCCGCTCCTTCGTCGACGAACGCAAGTCTCGTCTGGGTGGTGGCGGCGATTTTGGCCGTCGCAGCGATCGGCTGGTGGTTCGCCGGATAGCCGACGGGGCATCGGCAAGAAGTTTTGTGGGGCAATTTCGCGATGACTTGGGCATCATTCGAAAGGAGCCCGCCCCGCATGGACGAGAGTACCCAAGGGAGTCAAAACGGAGGAGCAAGATGAAACACTATGAAATGTCGCGCCGGGCGCTACTCGGCATCACGACCCTGGCGGCTGTGGCTGTCGCGGCCTCTTTCCCTGCGCCGGCCCAGAACAAGCCCACGATCAAGCTCGGCTTCATCGGCCCGGTCAGCGGCGGCAACGCCCAGCAGGGCCTCGGCGCACGCAACGGCTTTCTCCTTGCCGTGGAGCAGGCCAACGCCCGCGCCGACTACCCCTATCGCGTCGAGGCGGTGACGCTCGACGATGCTTCCGATCCGCAGACCGGGGTCGGCGCTGCGATGAAGCTCGTCAACGATCCGACTGTGGTCTCGGCCACGGGCCACTGGAACAGTCCGGTTGCGCTTGCCACGATCCCCGTCTTCAATCGCTCGGAGATGCCATTCATCGTCTGGGGGGCGATCAGCCCGAAGATAACCGAGCAGAACCTGCCGGTCGTCACGCGCGTGACCCCGACGCTGCTGGCCGAGAACCAGCCGCTTGCAGAGTGGACGGCCAAAAAGCTCGGCCTTAAGAAGATCGCCATCGTTTCCGACACGAGCGACTATGGCACGGGCAACGCCAAAGCGTTCGCGGACTTCTTCGCCGACCATGGCGGCACGACGGTGTCGACGAATCTGCTCCCTGTGGGAACGACGGATTTCCGCGCCGTACTGACCAAGATCAAGGGCACCGATGCCCAGGCGATCTACTTCGGCGGTGTCATTGCCGAGGCGGGCATCTTGCGCAAGCAGCAGGCCGAGCTTGGGCTCGATATGCCGATGCTCGGGATATCCGGCTTCTACGATCCGGGCTTCATCTCGATCGCAGGGGCTGCCGCGGAAGGGGCCATGGTCAGCTATCCCGCCTCGCAGTCGAACCCCAAGATCGACAAGCTCTACGCCGACTACAAGGCGCGCGGCTTCGCCGAGCCGACGAGCCCCTACACGAAGTACGCCTTTGACGCCGCGAACATACTGCTGGCGGCGATAAAGGAAGTCGGCATCAAGGACAAGGCAGCGCTGGCGAAGCATATTCGCGCCATCAAGTACGACGGCGTGCTCGGCACCACCACATTCGACGCGAACGGACAGACCAAGATCCCTGTCAAGGTCGAGATCAAGGTCGTTCGCGACGGCAAATGGGTGGCCAAAGAGGACTGACCCTCAGCCTGTCCGTTCCGATAGGGACGCGGGAAGCACCCCGTTGCGAAGCGGGGCGCTTCCCGACCGGCCGGAGTCGCCAGAAGCCAGAACGAAGGAGCGTTGCATGGACATGCTGCTTGCCCAGCACCTGCTGAACTGGCTCGTGCAGGGAAGCATCCTTGCGCTGGTGGCACTGGGGTTCAGTCTGCTGTTCGGCGTCTTGAATGTGATCCATTTCTCTCATGGCGACGTTTCAATCGTCGGCCCGTTCGTGGCGCTGGCGGTGATGCAGTACCTGCTGGTCGAAATCCTGCCGCACACGTGGGCGTCGGCACTGATCCTCGCTGCCGCTGTCGCTATTTTCGCGACCGGCTGCCTCGGTGTCGCCCTGGACTGGCTCGTGATCCGCCGCTTCCGCACAGCACCGGCGATGATGGCGCTCGTCGCCACCGTGGCGCTCGGCGCCGTGATCCGCGAGCTGATCCGTATGCTCTATCCGCAGGGAAGCAACCCCCAGCCATTCCCGGAGCTGATGAGTGCCCAATTCGAGATCGAGGGCCTGAGCGTCCCGATATCCACCCTCTTCATGTTCGCGGTCTCGGTGCTGATGGTGGCGGGTCTCTATGTGATCATGCACCGGACGCCATTAGGCATGCGCATCCGCGCTGTCGCTCAGGATCGCGACATCGCGCGTCTGATGGGCATCCATCCCAATCGGATTTTCGCCGCGACGTTCTTCATCGCTTCGGCGGTGGGAGCGATCGGCGGCATCTTTTACGCGAGCAGCGCGGGTCTAGTTCGTTTCGACTTCGGCATCCAGCTCGGCCTGATCGGGTTTTCCGCAGCGGTGATCGGCGGCCTCGGGTCGATGCACGGCGCGATCATCGGCAGCCTCGTGCTGGCCGGGATCGACACGCTGGCGCAGGCCACGCTCGCCGATGGTGCGGCCTACCGTCTGGTCTTCGCCTTCCTGCTGGTGATCCTCGTGCTCGTCCTGCGGCCGTCGGGCCTGTTCGGCAAGCCGGTCTTCGAGAAGGTCTAGGCCGATGCATGGGGTCGACATCACCGCCGGACCGATGGCGCGCCGGCAGACCGGCGGTGTCGTACAGTCGGTGGCGATCGTGGCCGGGCTGGAGATCGGCGGCGCCGCGCTGTTGCGAACCTTCCTGCTGTCGGATGCGACCTGGGTCGTTGTCGGACTGCTGGCCGTATTCGGCGCCGCGTTCGCGGCGCTCCAGATCCGCCCGCGACTCGAGGAGCACATTGCGGTCGCGTTCCGCGAAATGCGGCTCTTTGCGCTGCTGCTCGGCTGCGGGATCGTGCTCATCTACCCTTTTCTCATGCAGGGCAGCAGCTACGCCCTGCACCTCTTGATCACGGCGCAGCTCTACGCGGTGCTGGCGCTCGCGCTCAACTTCCAGCTCGGCAGCGCCAACATCCCGAACTTCGCCACCGCCGCCTCGTACGGCATCGGGGCCTACTCGTCCGCGTTGCTGGCAATTCACTTCGGCATTTCAGTATGGCTCACGCTGCCGGTTGCGGCGGTGGTGGCGACGGTCTTTGGTTTCGCGCTGGGATTCCCGGCAATGCGTACGCGCGACACCTATCTGGCCCTGGTCACCATCGCCTTCGGGATCGTAATTCACCAGCTCTTGAACAACTTCACCTGGACGGGCGGCCCGAACGGGCTCGCGGGCATTCCCGCGCCTTCGATCCTGGGGCATTCGTTCAACAGCCCGATCATTCTCCTCGGCTTCAGGCTGCCCAGCCAGGCCAACTTCTACTATCTCGCCGCAGCGCTCGTGGCGCTCAGCATCGTCTGCGCCAGGCTGCTGCACCACAGTCGGGTGGGTCTCGCCTGGAACGCACTGCGCTCGGATGAATTGGCGGCGCGCTGCCAGGGCATCAATGTCGTCTGGTACAAGATGCTCGCCTTTGGCGTCGACGCCTTCCTCGCCGCCTTCGCCGGTTCGATCTATGCCTTCTATGTGAGCTATATCGCACCCGACAACTTCACGTTTCTCGTCTCGGTGACGATCATGACGATGGTCATCGTCGGCGGCATGGACAACACGTTCGGCGTGATCGCCGGTGCCTTCCTGCTCATCCTGCTACCCGAGAAGCTGCGGATATTCGACGACTACCGGCTGCTCTTCGTCGGCGTCGTAGTGATCCTGTTCCTGCTCCTCCGGCCGCAGGGACTGTTCCCGCAGCGGCCGCGGAACTACGGAGACCACTGATGCGCCCGCCGCTACTGGAAGCTCGGGACCTGACGCTCCGCTTCGGCGGACTGGTCGCGCTCGACGGCGTCGACCTCACGCTGGGGCATTCGGAGATCCTGTGCATCATAGGACCCAACGGAGCCGGAAAGTCGACACTGTTCAACCTGATTTCGGGCATCTACCGCCCGCAGAGGGGCAGCGTCCGTCTCGAGGGCCAGGACATAACCTGGCTGCCGGCACACCGCATCGCTGCTGCGGGTGTGGTGCGTACGTTCCAGACGAGCCGCCTGTTCAACGACCTGACGCTGGTCGACAACGTCGTGATCGGCATGCACTCGCGAACGCGGACCGGAGTCCTCACGGCGCTGCTGCAGCCCAGGGCGGCGCGGCGCGAGCTCAACACTGCGGCAAGACGCGCCGGCGAGCTGATCCGCTCCCTCTCCGAGGATCTCTACGAGCGCCGCAATACGCTGGCGGGCGCCCTGCCACAGGCCGATCGACGCCGGCTGGAGATCGCCCGCGCGCTGGCCTCCGACCCGAAGATGGTCATGCTCGACGAACCGTCCTCGGGGATGGACGACCGCGACACGGATCGGCTCATTGCCGATATCCGCAGGATCATGGCCCAGCGCCCAGGGCTTTCATTCGTGATCATCGAGCACGACATGCGGCTCGTCGGCGCGATCCCCGAGCGCGTCATGGTGCTCGACTACGGGCGGAAAATCGCGGAGGGCTGCTACGCCGACATTCGCGTGATGCCGCGCGTTCAGGAGGCATACCTCGGCCAGAAGGCTGCACATGCTTGAGCTGCAATCCGTGTCCACCAGTTACGGCCAGGTGCCGATGCTGCGCGAGGTCTCGCTGCGTGTCGACAAGGGGGAGATGGTGTGCCTCCTCGGGCCCAACGGGGCGGGCAAGTCGACGACGTTCCGGGCGATCTGCGGACTGCTGCCGATCGATTCCGGCTCGGTGCGGATCGCCGGGCGCGACCTCTCGCAGACGGGCCCCGAGGACCTGGCCGCCCTCGGCATCGGATTCGTGCCCGAGGGGCGACGGCTGTTTCCGCAACTGACGGTGCGCGAGAACCTCCGCCTCGGCTTCGACGCGTCGCGCTGCCCGGAGGACTTCGGCAGTCGCCTGGAGGCGATGGGCGAGCTGTTCGCTCCCATCAGGGGCCGGCTGGATCAGGTCGCCGGAACCCTCTCGGGAGGCGAGCAGGCAATGGTCGCGCTGGCGCGGGCGCTGATCGGCAAGCCGTCGCTCGTGATCATGGACGAGCCCTCTCTGGGGCTGTCGCCCAAGCTGATCGACGAGTACTTCGAGATCGTCGCGGGCATCCGCGACGGCGGCACGACGGTATTGCTGATCGAGCAGAACGCTCAGACCGCGCTGTCGATCGCCGACCGCGGCTATCTGCTGGTGCGCGGGCGCATCTGTGCGAACGGCCCCTGCCGCGAGCTGCTGCACGACGAAACCGTCAGGCAGCTCTATCTGTGACGGCCGGCTGACCGCAACGGATCGACCCCCGATCGGAGCGGGTGTCAGCTTGCCGCGCGGCGGGGCTCGAGCAGGCGGAAGCTCCGCAGCACGTCGTCGAGGCTGCCGGCGGGCAGGCGGTCGACGAAACGCTCGAGGAGGTCGAAGGCCTGCGGCGGCACGCTTTGCTCGACCCCGATCCGGCGGACGAGCCGCGAGATTGTGGCCCGGTCGTAGTTGTAGTCCTCCGTCGTCATGCGCTGGTCACGCACGAGGCCGCGGCCGTCCGTGGTCTCGACCTCGATGATGGCGCTCAGCACGGGCACGTTGGAATCGGGTACCAGCGCGATGCGCCCGACGAGACCGTTCACGGCGGGATCGTCATAGGTCGTCATGCGGCTCATGTCCGGGATGCCATAGATGAGCGTCGCGGCGATGCAGAACGGGATGCTCATCAGCGTTCCGGAGATGGTGCTGAATGGCCCGGTCGCGTCCATGCCCGCATAGCCGCATTCGTAGGGGTTCATGCGGACGCGAACAGACGAGATGCCCGCTGCGCCGATCTCCTCGCGCAGCGCCAGTGCGCCGGTCACCGGCGTCTGGTTGAAGGCGCAGACGGGGAACGGCTTGAACGCCACGCGGTGGATCAGCCAGTCCTTCCCGAGCCCGGCCGCGAGCCGATCCACATCGCAGCCGGTGCGGGCAAAGGCGCGAACAAACCCTGACTTGCCCTCGAACGCGTCGGGAGCGGAAACCGAGCCCGCGCGGGCGAGCTCCGCTGCCGCGAGCCCATTGCGGGCGACGAGGCCGGGCTGATAGCGCCATTCGTCGGTGCCGTCGGCGAACGACTGCAGCAGGCCGCCGGTGAAGGACACGGCATTCGACAGCGCGGCGGCGGTTGCCCCCACATCGAGCCGCATCAGGCGGGCGGCCGAGGCGGCGGCGGCGACAGCGCCGTAGGTCGCCGTCGAGCGGAAGCCGGCCGGCGTGGTCTGGCTCGCGTAGGCCTTCTCGAGAAGGCCGCCCGCCTCGTAGCCGGCGACCAGCGCCGGGACGAGATCGGCGAGCGCATAGCGGCGAAGCTCGAGCATCGCCGTCAGGAGCGGGATGAGGATGGTACCGAAGTGCGCGGCGCCCGAGCTGTCCTCCTGCGCCCGGCCATGGAACAGCGCGGAGTTGGCGAGGCACGCGCCGCCGATCGTCGTGCGGCGGCCGTCGGCCAGCATCGTGGCCCCGCCGGCAACCTCGCCGTCGAGCGCCAGCGCCGCCGCCCGCGCGACCGGAGCATAGGGCGTGTCGTGGCAGTCGAGGCCCATGCCGTAGGCATTGAGCAGACAGACCTTCGCCTTCTCGGTGACCTCGGGAGGCAGCCGGGCGGGATCCAGGCCGGCTGTGAACCGTGCGATGCGGGTGGCCAATGTCGTCATGGCGTCCTCCTACACTGCGCCGCGGCCGCGCGGGTCCGATCAAATCGCCAGATAGCGGCGGCGGACCTCCTCGTTCGCTTTCAGTCCTGCGATCGTGTCGCGATAGACGATCGCGCCCTTGTCGATGACGACCGCATCGTTTGCGATGCCGAGGCAGAAGTGCATGTTCTGCTCGGCAAGCAGGATCGTAGCGCCGGTGGCGCGCAGCTTGCGCAGCAGCTCTGCGATTCGGGCCACGACGATCGGCGCGAGGCCCTCGCTCGGCTCGTCGAGCAACAGCACCGCGGGGTTGCCCATCAGCGTGCGGGCGATGGCCAGCATCTGCTGCTCGCCGCCCGACAGGCGGCCGGCCATGCGGCGGCGCAACGGCTCCAGCAGCGGGAAGACCTCGAAGACGCGGGCGAGCGACCACTCGTCCTGCCCGTCGGGCCCCTTCTTGTGACCGATCTCGAGGTTCTCCTCGACGGTGTGCTCGGGGAACACCTGCCGGTCCTCCGGCACATAGCCGATGCCGATCCGGGATATGACGTATGGCGGCCGGCCGGCGACATCCTTGCCGGCCACCTCGATCAGTCCCCGCTTCGGCGGCACGATGCCGGCGATGGCCTTCATGGTCGTGCTCTTGCCGGCGCCGTTGCGCCCGAGCAGCGCCAGCGTCTGACCCTGAGAAAGCTCGAGACCGACCCCGAACAGGATCTGGCTCTTGCCGTAGAAGACGTCGAGCCCCTCGGCCCTGACGACGGGGCGCCCGCTCATACCGCGGCTTCCTCGTGGCTGGCGCCGAGATAGGCCTCGATCACGGCAGGGTTGTCACGGATCTCGCCGGGCGTGCCTTCCGCCAGCAGGCGGCCGTAGCACAGCACGCAGATCCTCGGGGCGATCCTGAACACGATGTCCATGTCGTGCTCGATGAAGATCAACGTGATCTTCTCCCGCTCCCACAACTCGTGCACCCGCTCGATCATGCGCCACCGCTCGTCGGGCCCCATGCCGGCCGTCGGCTCGTCGAGCAGCAGCACCTTGGGATCGAGCACGAGCGCGAGGGCGATATCGAGCAGCTTCTGGTCGCCATGCGACAGGCTCGATGCGACCACGCCGAGCTTGTCGACGAGGCCCAGCATCTCCGCCACCTCGAGCATGCGAACGCGCATCTCGGGAACCGGAAAGCGCCGCAGGATGTTCTGGGCGCGCTTGCGATGTGCGGTGACCGCGCCGAGCAAGCTCTCCCCGACCGTAAGGGTGGGGAAGATCCTGGCGATCTGGAAGGCACGCCCGATGCCGGCCTCGATGATGCTGGCGCGCGAGCGGCCGACGAGATTGTCGCCGTTGAGCAGGACGGTCCCGGAGTCGGGCTCGAGGCCGCCGCTGACGAGGTTGAAGAACGTGCTCTTCCCTGCGCCGTTCGGACCGATGATGGCGGTCAGCGACGCCACCGGGAAGGAGAGCGAGACATCGGAGATCGCCGCGACACCGCCGAAGGACTTGAACAGGCGATTGACCTCGAGCATGTCGTCAGCCCCCGCTGGTCCGCAGGCCCCCGTAGGTGGTCCATGGGGAGGCGGCGAGCCAGCCGCAGTCGACCGGCAGGTTGGCTCCGGTGATGGCCGAAGCCTCGGGACTGACGAGAAACGCCACCGCCCTGGCGATCTCGTCGGGCTCGACGAGCCGGCCGAGGGCGGCGTTGCGCTCGAGCCGCGAGACGTCGCGCTCGCCGCGGTCGATGGCGTCCTGAAGCGCCGGGGTCCGCGTGTAGCCTGGAGACACGGCGTTGACTCGGATGCCCTCGGGGCCCCATTCGGCCGCAAGGCATCCGGTCATCGAGATCACCGCTGCCTTGGCCGGCGCATAGGCATGGAGCGGCAGCGCCCGCATCCCGGCTATGGAGGCGATATTGACGATGCTGCCCCGCCGGCGCGGCAGCATGCGCCGCGCGAAGACGACGGAAGCGAGGTAGGTCCCGCGCTGGTCGACCTGGACCACCCGGTCGTAGGTGTCCATCGGAAGCTCGGTCGGGCGCTGCGGCGACTGGATGATGCCGGCGCTGTTGACCAGGATCTCCACCGGGCCGAGCCCGCTTTCGATCTCCGTGGCGGCGGCATCGAGCGAGCTCTCGTCGGCGACGTCCGCCACCCACGCCCTGCCGCCGACCTCGTCGGCGATTTCGCGGGCGCGCGGGCCATCCCTGTCGAGCACCGCGACTCGGGCGCCCCGCGCCGCGAGCACCCGGCAGCAGGCGGCTCCGATGCCGCTTGCGCCGCCCGTGACCACCGCCACGCCGTCGAGTCCCGTTGCCGTCATGTCCGGTCTCCCGTCAGCGCCGAGCTTCGTGCTTCGCGCTGCGCCCGGAGCCAATCGGCTATGAAGTCCGTGACGCCCTTGCGCAGCCCGAGGGCGAACACCAGGATGACGACGCCGAGGAACAGTCCGTGGTGCTCGGTGCGCCGGGTGATCACGTCGTTGAGCAGCGACAGGACGACTGCACCGGCCGTCGGGCCGACGAACGTGCTCACGCCACCGAGCATGACCATGAAGATGCCCTCGCCGGACATCGTCCAGTTCGCGAACTCAGGATAAGCGCCCGAGACGAACAGCGCCATCACCATGCCGCCCAAGGCTGCGAACACGCCCGCTATGATGAAGGCCGTCAGCTTGGCCCGGAAAACGTGGATGCCAAGGAAGCTTGCCCGGTCCGGATTGTCCCGGATCATGCGCAGCGTGTAGCCGAAGGGCGACTCCACCACGTGCCGCATCGCCAGCAGTCCGACCACCATCAGCACGACGCTGAACGCGTAGCGGTGGCTCTCGAGACCGAGATCGACGCCCAGGAACTCCGGGCGGGGAATGCCGCCCATCAGGCCCTGGTCGCCGCCGGTCAGCGGCACCCAGGCGATGATCAGGCTGTAGAGCAGCATCTGGAACGCGAGTGTTATGAACGCGAAGTAGATGTCCTTCAGGCGGATGCAGATCGCCCCCACCGCCGCCGCAAGGGCCGCCGTCGAGAGCACCGTGATGACGATCGCGACCGGAATAGAGACACCCAGCCGCTGCATGGACAGGCCGAAGCAGTAGGCGCCGAAGCCGAAGAACATGCCGTGCCCGAACGACACCATCCCGGTGTAGCCGACGAGCAGGTTGAGCGAGGTCGCGAACAGTGAGAAGGCCGACACTCGGATGACGAAGTCCGTCAGCGCCTTGCTGGGCCAAAGCATCGGCAGCAGGAGGACGACGGCGAGGGCGCAGCCGGCGATCAGCAGATCGCGCGAGAAGGTGGGCCGCGCCGCCGTCATTCGATCAGCCCTCCTTGCCGAGCAGACCGCTCGGCTTGAGGATGAGAATGACAGCCATCAGCATGAACATCAGGCCCTCGACGAACAGCGGAAAGCCGATCGAGCCGAACGCCCGCACCAGCCCGATCAGGATCGCGCCGAGCAGCGCGCCGGCGATGGAGCCCATGCCGCCGATTACGGTGACGATGAACGACTCGATCAGGATCGAGAAGCCCATGCCCGAGGTGAGCGAGCGAACCGGTGCCGCCAAGCCTCCGGCCAGGCCGGCGAGCAGTCCGCCGAGCGCGAACACGGCGCCGTAGACGAGACCGGTGTTGATGCCGAGCGCCGATACCATGCTCGGGTTGACCGCGGCGGCCCGCACGATGGTCCCGAAGCGCGTCCGTGTGATCGTCAGCCAAAGCCCGAGTGAGATCGCCAGGGTCACGCCGATCAGGAACAGGTAGAAGACCGGAACGATGCCGCCGGCGATGAAGAGAGGCGGAGACTGGAACGCGGCCGGCATTCCCATCGACTTGAACTCCGGTCCCCAGATGATCTTGACCGCGTCGTCCAGGATCAGAATGAAGGCATAGCACACGAGGAGCTGCATCAGCACGTTGGAGGCGTAGACTTTGCTGATGAAGAAGCGCTCGAATGCGAGCGCGAACAGTCCCACGCCGACGGCGGCGGCCAGCACTGCAAGCACGTAGCTGTCCGTCAGACCGTTTACCGTGTAGGCGAAATACGCGCCCAGCATGTAGAAGGAGCCGTGCGTGAAGTTCACCACCTTGAGCACGCCGAAAATCAACGTCAGGCCGGCAGCGACGAGGAACAGCAGGAGTCCGATGATCAGCCCGCTGGTCGTCTGCGTGATGATGCAGGATGCCGTCGTGAGGCACTCGGTGAGCGCGGCAAGGTCCAAGGTCCACCTCGGCGCATGGGAACGATGATGCGATCCGTCGCGGAATCCGGGCGCTGGGCGCGCAGGCTCCGCGACGGCAATTCGGAGCCGAGCTCAGGTGTACTTGCTCCGCTTCTTCCAGTCAGCCTCGAGCTCGAGGATGTTCTTCCAGTCGCCGGCGGTGACCTCGGGCACATAAGGCTCGTTCGGAATGGTCATGCCCCAGCCGACTGCGTAGCCGATGATGGTCTGGTCCTCGGCGCGCATGGTGATGGTGCCGTCAGCGCCGAACGGTGAGTCGATCTTCAGACCACGCATCGCCTCCTCGATTTTCTTGCCGTCGGCGGAGTTGGCCTTCTTCGAGGCTGCGGCGAGGAAATGGATGCCGGTGGCGTTCTCCCATGACCAATTGGTCGGCCACTCCTTGAAGCGCGCGCGGTAGTCCTCGGCCCAGGCGGCGTTCTTCGGCGTGTTGGGGAAGGTCTTTATGTAGCGGTTGCCGGAATGGATGCCTTTCGGCAGGTTCTTGACTGCCGTCAGCGCCGTGTAGTCGGCCATGTTGATGGCGAAAACCTCCATCTGCGTGAACATGGCGTAGATGTTGCCCTGGTCGATCCATGACGTGAGGTCGCCACCCCACAGGCAGGAATAAAGACCTTGCGGCTTGGCCTGGATGACCTTGGTGATCACCTCGGTGTAGTCCGGCTGGAACAGCTTCGGCCAGGCCTCGGTGGTGACCTCCGCCTTGGGGTAGAAGTGCTTCAGGTACTCCATGAAGAGCTGGGTCGAGTCGCGGCCGTAGGCGTAGTCAGGCGAGCAGGTCGCCCATTTGTCGAGCTTCTTGGCCTCGGCGATCTTGGCGGCGTAGGCGCCGCCGGCGATCGAGTCGTGGATGCCCTGCCGGCAGGCGCGGAAGGCGTTGGGGATACGGAGCTTCGGGTCCGCTGTCAGGGAGGACGTCTCGGAGTTGGTGTGGATGCAGAGCACCCCGAGGTCCTTGGCCACCTCTTGCACGGCGAATGCGCCCGACGAGGCCTCCGCGTCGAGCAGGATCTCGCAGCCGTCGCTGTTGACGAGCTCGCGCGACACGCGCGCCGCCTCCTGCGGCGCACCCTTGGAGTCGCGGACCACCATCTCGATCTGACGGCCAGCCAGTCCGCCTGCGGCATTGACCTTCTCGACCTCCATCATCACCGCGTTGCGCGAGGACGTGCCGAGCTGCGCCACGCGGCCCGACAGAATGGTCGGCATGCCGACGCGAATGGCCTTGGATTGCGCCGTCACGATGTTGGGCGCGAAGAGGGTTGCAGCGGCGCCGGCAGCAGCACCCTTCAAAACTGTGCGGCGGTCGAGATGCACTCGCTTGCGGGCCATGATGTCCTCCTGGTTGCTTCCGTTCCGGCTGTTTCGACAGCGCCTTTCCCTTGTGTCCAGAGTGTGCGTCAGGCCGTCGAGGAACGTCAAGATGATCTACGACTCATGATTCATCTCTGCACGATTTTTGACTCCGATTGCCTTTCTGCCGGTCATCCGACGATCCTGTGCTCGCGCGTGATGATGATCGGCAGGTGTCCGTCGGGCAGGAAGGCCGGCTCGTCGGCGCGCGTTTCGGCATATTCCGGCGTCCTGGCGCCCGTCTTCATGTCGGCGGTCGAGGCGAACCAGGTAATGGCCAGTCCGTCGTACGCGGGCCGGACGCCGTCGCGGTAGGCGCCGATGGAGGTATGGTTCTGCTCATAGCGGCAAATTGACAGAATGCGCGAAGCGAGCGGACCGTGCACCTCCCGCCAGTACCGGCGGAATTCCACGAAGTCCATGCCCGGCCGTTGGTTCACGAATTCGATGTTCTTGACCGCATTCTCCGGGATCGCGCCGTCCTTGATCACGTGCAGCTCGAGCGGGAGCAGCACGGTGCGGCCGGTGTCCAGGAAGCCCCGTGAGGCGTCCGCGGCAGCCTGCCAGGCGTTGGATGCCACTGCCCTGGCCGTGGCCGCCTCGTCGGCGAGCCAGAGCTCCTCGATGCCGTCGAACAGCAGCTCGCCCTTCGTGTAGCCCTGCATGAGCGGATGCGACTGAACGTATTTCAGGACGCCCGGGACCTCTGCCATCCGACGCGCATGATCCGTGCGCCAGCGCGACTGGTAGTCCGAAACCGAAAGGCCGGGGCTTCGCTTGTAGAGCAGGGCGATCTTGTGCATGCGGCCTCCCTTGCGGATGGCAACGTCCTTTTACGCGCCTTCTTCCTGACCGGCCGAGTAGACCGCCTGCGCGACAGCGATCGTCCGGCCGGTACGGGCCAATTCGCGCACGCTGACCGAAACGTGGACGACACTGTCGACCGCTGAAGACTGAGCGAGGGCGACGAGCGTGTCCACGGCTGTCGGCGCTGGAAATCCCGTCGACAGGCTCTGCAGCCTGAGCGGACCATCGGCGCCGGCTGCCGCAGCGCTGCTTGCGGCGTGCTCCACGATCTCGAGCAGCACGCTCCGGCGCACCGCGCCGTCGTCGTCGCGGTCATGATCGGTCAGATCGACCGTCAGGCTCGTCTCGCCGGGAGAACCGGGCTCGATCAGGATCTCGAGCCGATCCCGCAAGCTCCCGGCCGCAGGCTTCGCTATCTCGCTGGGGCGCTTCCGGCGCGCAGGTCCTACGGCTCCGCCGTAGCGCATCCCGCCGGCCACGAGCTTCATATAGGCCCGTTCCACCCACGCCGGCAGCCGCCGCGCGCGCCCGGAGTCGTAGACGTAGCGGAAGCTCAGGTAATTGCGGGCCGCGAGCAGCATATACACGATGACTTCGAGCTCGCGCGTCTCGAAGCCAGGCATTGCGCCGTCAGCATGGCTGCGGGAGAGCGCGCGCATGTAGCCCGCGGCCATGTTGCGCATGTGGTCGTGGAACGCTTTCGGCGAGAACGTCTCGGCCTCGTTGAGGATGCGGTAGAACTCCGGCCGCTGCGCCAGGAAGTCGAAGAAGGCGCGAAAACCGATCTCCTCGCGCCGCAGGCCCTCGGCGTTGCCGACCCGCGCGCGGATGAAGTCGAGCAGCTCGCCGCCGAGCTCCGGCAGCAGGTGATCGAACAGGTCCTGCTGGGACGCGAAGTAGTTGTAGAAGGTGCCCTGAGCGATCTCGGCCAGTGCCGTTATCTTCGCCACGGAGGCGTTGGCGTAGCCCTCTGCGCCGACCACCTTGGCCGCGGCGTCGATCAGCTTGCGGCGTGTCTCGAGCGCGCGGTCGGCTCGCGTGCGGCGGCCCGGAGCGATATCGGCCGTCTGTTCGCGCGTCGCCGAAGCCTTCTTGTCGAGCATCTCAGAACCCTCGTCGTCGATCATTAAGCCCCGGCCATCGTCGAGGTCAATACGAATCATGGCTCATTGTTCATTTCGACTTGACAGCGCGCCACGTGCACTCAGACAATATAGTCGGCTGACGCCCTGGAGAGAGCAACTTGGCTGCCGCGGACAAAGCATCCCCACTCGGCCTGTTGCGGGTCATGCATCTGATCCGCGAGGCCGAGCTGCGTCTCGCCCAGCTCTTCGCCGACGGCGAGATTCCGGGCTTCATCCACCTGTCGGTCGGGCAGGAAGGGGTGGCAGCCGGCGTCGGGGCGGCACTGGGGCCGGGCGATACGCTCGCCTCCAACCATCGCGGCCACGGTCACGCGCTCGCGAAGGGCCTCGATCTCGACCGGTTCTTCCTCGAGATCATGGGCAAGGCCGAGGGCATCTGCGGTGGCCGCGGCGGCTCGATGCACGTGGCGGATGCCGCGGTCGGAATGCTCGGCGCCAACGGCATCGTCGCGGCGGGGCTGCCGATCGCGGTTGGCAGTGCGCTCGCCCACCAGGTCCGGCGCACGGGCGCCATCTCCTCGGTGTTCTTCGGCGACGGCGCGCTTGCCGAGGGCGTCATGCACGAGAGCCTGAACCTGGCGGCGATCTGGAAGCTGCCGGTGCTGTTCGTGTGCGAGAGCAACGGCTGGTCGGAGTTCTCGCCGACGGCACACCAGATTGCAGCCGATCCCTGCGCACTCGCTGCGAGCCATGGCATCGCGGCCCGGTCGGTCGACGGCAACGACGCGGTGGCGGTCTGCGAGGCGGCGCAGCAGTACGTGAGCGAGATCCGCGGCGGCGGCGGCCCGCGCTTCCTCGAATGCCGGACGACGCGGGTGCGCGGACACTTCGAAGGCGACCCGCAGAAATACCGTGAAGGCGAGGGGGCGGCGCGCGACGATGCGAGCGATCCGATAGTCCGCCTGGAACGGCGTCTGGCGGCCGACGGTGTTCCGGGCACGGAGATCGCAGCGGCCGCGCGAGCCGCTGCGGAGCGTGTCACGGCGGCCGTGGCGCGCGCGCGCGCCGGCAACCTGCCCGATTTCGCCGCCTCCCTCCGCGATGTCTATTCGCCTGCGGCGGGATGAACGCATGGCTGAGGTGCGCTTCGGACAGGCCATCAACCGCGCGCTCGCCGACGCCATGGAGGGCGATCCCGACGTCGTGCTGTTCGGCGAGGACGTCGCTGCGGCCGGCGGGCCGTTCGGGGTCACGCGCGGCCTGCTCGACAGGTTCGGCCCAGAGCGCGTGCGCGATACGCCGATCTCGGAGGCCGCGATCGTCGGCGCCGCCGTCGGGGCGGCGATGAGCGGGCTGAAGCCCGTGGTCGAGATCATGTTCATGGATTTCGCCACGCTCGCCATGGATGCGCTCGTCAATCAGGCGGCGAAGGCGCGCTTCATGTTCGGCGGCCAGTTCTCCCTGCCGATGGTGGTGCGGATGCCGCACGGCGGCGGCATCAGCGCCGGTCCGCAGCACTCACAATGCCTGGAGGCGTGGCTGGCGCACGTGCCCGGCCTCAAGGTGGTCTGTCCGGCGACGATACCCGATGCCTATGCTCTGACGCGGGCCGCGATCGCCGACCCCGACCCCGTCGTCGTCGTCGAGAACAAGAGCCTCTACTCGGTAAAGGGCGAGCTGCCCGATGCGCCGCCCGCTGTCGCCATCGGCAAAGCTGCGACGGTCCGGCACGGCCGTGATGCGACCATCGTCACATACGGAGCCATGGCGCCAATGGCGGTCGAGGCGGCGGCGGCGCTGGCGCGCGAGGGGATCGAGACCGAGATCATCGACCTGCGCTCGCTGCAGCCGTGGGACGAGGCGGCGGTGCTCGCGTCTCTGGCCAGGACGCATCGCCTGGTCATCGTCCACGAGGCCGTCGAGGCGTTCGGCCCCGGCGCGGAGATCGCGGCGCGCATGGCGGATGCCGGTTTCGACGAGCTCGACGGGCCGATCGTGCGCGTCGGGGCGCCCTTCATGCCGCCGCCATTCGCCAAGAACCTCGAGGAGCGCTACCGCCCCGATGCGGAGCGCATCATCGCTGCAGTGCGCCGTGTGATGGCCTGAGACGGAGGAGCCGGACATGACTGCCGAGAGCAGCATCCTGACCGAGGTGTCCGACGGCGTCGCCGTCCTCACCATCAACCGGCCGAAGGTGCTCAACGCCCTCGATATCCCGACGCTGCTGGAACTCGAGTCGGCCTGGATGGCGCTCGAAGCCGACGCCTCCGTGCGCGCTATCATCGTCACGGGAGCCGGCGACCGCGCGTTCGTGGCCGGCGGCGACATCGCCGATCTCAAGTCGCGTGAAGGCCTCGCGCATTACCAGGAGTTCGCGGAGATCGTCCATCGCGTCTTCCGGCGCATCGAGCTCTGCGACAAGCCCACCATCGCCGCGGTCAACGGCTGGGCGCTCGGCGGCGGCACCGAGCTGGTCCTGGCCACCGACATCCGCATTCTCGCCGATACCGCGCGGCTGGGGCTGCCCGAGATCACGCTCGGCCTGTTTCCGGGCGCCGGCGGCACGCAGCGCATCATCCGCCAGGTCCCGCTGTGCCGCGCCAAGGAGATCATGTTCACCGGCGAGCAGATCTCGGCTGCTGAGGCAGTGGCGATCGGGCTTGCCAACAAGGTCGTGCCGAAGGCCGAGGTGCTCGCCGCCGCGCACGAGATGGCGGCCAGGCTGGCATCCAAGTCGCCGTTGGTCCTCAAGCTGCTGAAGCGCACGCTGAACAGCGGCGGCGACATGCCGCTTTCGGCGGCGCTCGCGCACGAGCAGGCGATGATCGGGCTCGTGCTCGATACGGAAGATTCCAAGGAAGGCTGCGTGGCATTTCTGCAGAAACGCCCGCCCAGCTTCACCGGCCGCTGACGCCATGACCGAAGCCGCCGATCTCGTGATGCCGAAGCTCGGGCTGACCATGACCGAGGGCCGGGTCGCGCAGTGGGCGGTGAAGGCCGGCGAGCGCTTCGCCAGGGGTGACGTCGTCGTGGTGATCGAGACGGACAAGATCGCGAACGACGTCGAGGCGCCGGCGCCGGGCCGGCTGCTCGACATTCTGGCCGATGAAGGCGTGGTGGTGCCGGTCGGCACGCCGATTGCGCGATGGGCTCTGGAGGGAGCCCGGCCGCGGCCTTCATCACATGTCGAGGCGAGCCGCAGTGCCGAGCCTGCCGCGGCCGTCACCACTCTGCCGCAGCCTATCCGGTCCGTGCCGCGATCAGGCAGCCGCATCGTCGCCACGCCGTTCGCACGCAGGCTGGCGCGGGATGCCGCTCTCGATCTCGCCGCCGTCGCCGGATCGGGGCCCAGCGGCCGCATCAAGGCCGCCGATGTCGAGCGGGCGCTCGAGATGCGCCGGGCGCCCTCGCCCGTCGCGCTCGTCGCAGCGCCCGCCGCGGTCACCCTGGGCGCCAGGCTTTCTTTTGCCACCATCGACGTCGACGTGGATGCGCTGCAGGCGATCCAGACGAGCCTCGCTCGAGCGGGCCAGGGGAAGTTCCGGCTCCAGCACTACGTCGCGCTGGCCTGCCTGCGGGCATTCGAGCCGCACGGTCGGGACTCCGTCACGCTCGGCTTCGAGCTGCCGGACGGCGACAGCACGGACCCGGCGGCGATCGAGGCCGGACGGCGCGAGAGTTTGTCCTCGCTGGCCGCGAAGCTCGCCCTGCGGGCCGAGGTGCAGGGCGCAGCCGACGTAGCCGGCGGCGATTTGGCGATCCACGTTGCGGAAGGCGGGCTTCACCATTTCGCCCCGGCGGCGCCTGCCGGCTGGCGCATGGCGCTCGGCGTCGGGTCGGTCCGCCGCGCCGAGACGACCACTCGAGAGCTGAGTCTCGTCCTCTCCTATGATGCGGGCACGGTCGATCATGGCGCCGCCGCCCGCTTCCTTGCAGCCATGAAGGCGCTCCTCGAGGAGCCGCTGCAGTTGCTCGCGAGCTGAACCAAACGGGCCGGCAAATGGATTTCTCTCTCTCGGACGACCAGAAGATGATCGCGGAGAGCGCGCGCAAGGTGGGCGAGCGCTTCGGCCTCGACTACTGGCGCGACCTCGATTCCCGCAAGGCCTTCCCGGCCGAGTTCTGGAAAGCGGTCTGCGAGGCGGGGCTGTGCGGCGTCGCCCTGCCCGAGGCGCACGGCGGCAGCGGGCTCGGCATGGTGGAGATGGCGATCATCATCGAGCAGCTCGCGGCGGCTGGCGGCGGGTCCACCGTGGGCCAGCTCTTCATGATGAACCCGATCTTCGGCGGGGTGTCGATCTCGCGCTTCGGCACCAATGCGATGAAGCGGGACGTTCTGCCGAAGATCATCTCCGGCGAGATCAACTGCTGCATGGCCCTGACGGAGCCCGATGCCGGATCGAACAGCCTCGAGGTCAGGACGTTCGCCGCTCGCTCGGGCAATGGCTGGCGGCTGTCCGGCCGCAAGATCTGGATCACGGGCGTCGATGCGGCGCAGAAGATGCTCGTCGTCGCCCGCACCACCAGGCTCCAGGAGGCGGGACGGCGGACGCATGGCCTGTCGATGTTCCTCATCGATGTCGAGCGCGCGGGCCTCACCTATGCGCCGATCGAGAAGCTCGGCACCAACACGCTGTCCTCATGCAGCGTCTTCTTCGACGACGTGCTGGTCGATGGCAGCGAGCTCGTCGGCACGCTCGACAACGGCTGGTACGAGCTGCTCGACGTGCTCAACACGGAACGGATCGCCACCACGGCGGGGCTCGCCGGCGCGGCCAGCCTCGCCATCCGGCTGGCTGTCGAGTTCGCCAAGAACCGCCGTGTGTTCGACGGCCGGCCGATCGCGAGCTATCAGGGCATCCAGTTCCCGCTGGCGCAGCACTGGGCCGAGATCGAATGCGCGCGCCTGATGAATTTCAAGGCCGCGGCCCTGTTCGACAGCCGCCAGCCCTACGGGACGGAGGCCAACGTCGCCAAGCTGCTGGCGTCGCAGGCGGCCTCGGCCGGCATCGAGCAGGCGATGCAGACCATGGGCGGAATGGGCTACTCCCGGGAGATGCACCTCGAGCGGCTGTGGCGGGATGCGCGCCTGTTCCGCTTTGCCCCCATCTCGGAGGAAATGATCCTGAACTTCATCGCCGGGCAGAATCTCGGGTTGCCGAGATCTTATTGAGACACCGCACGGGAGGGTCGGTGCAATGCTGAACCTGACGAGCTTCATCCGCTTCCACGCCACGCGCACGCCGGGCCGCACCGCGGTCGTCTATGGCGATGCCCGGGTGAGCTACGCAGAGCTCCTCTCCCGGATCGAGACCACGGCCGGCCTGCTGGCGGCGCGCGGCATCGGCCCCGACGACATCGTCGCCGTGTTCATGAAGAACAGTCTCGCCTTCATCGAGCTCGCGTTTGCGACGAGCCACATCGGGGCCGTCTTCCTGCCGATCAACTTCCGCCTCGCCGCCGAGGAGGTGCGCTACATCGTCGAGCATTCGGGTGCCAGGCTCGTCCTCGCCGACACGGAGCTGCGGGCGGCCGCCGCCGGGCTGCCCGAGGTGATCCTGGTCGACGAGGCTGCGCAGGCCGACTCGACACGGCTCGCCCGCGACGCCGCGCCGGCCCCCATGCACGTGCGCGGTCCCGACGACCTCTTCCGGCTCATGTATACCTCGGGCACGACCGACCGCCCGAAGGGCGTGACGCACACCTACTCCAACTTCTACTGGAAATGCGCCGACCACGTCGTCGCCCTGGGGCTCGGCGCGCAGGACCGGCTGCTCGTCACCGGGCCGCTCTATCACGTCGGCGCCTTCGACCTGCCCGGCATGGCAGTGCTCTGGGTCGGCGGCATGCTGCACCTGCACCGCGACTTCGATGCGCTCGCCGTGATCCGCTCCATCGAGAGCGAGCGGCTGACGTGCGCCTGGCTGGCGCCAGTCATGACGAGCGCCATTCTGGCGCACCCCGAGCGCGACAAGCACGACGTCACCAGCCTGCAATGGGTGATCGGCGGCGGCGAGAGGACGCCGGAGCCGCGCATCCGGGCGTTCACGGCCTATTTTACGGGCGGACGCTATATCGATGCGTATGGGCTGACCGAGACCTGCAGCGGCGACACGCTGATGGAGGCCGGCCGGGAGATCGAGAAGATCGGCTCGGTGGGCCGCGCCCTGGCGCATCTCGAGATCGAGATCCGCGACGAGTCCGGCCGCCGCCTGCCGACCGGGGAAAGCGGCGAGATCTGCTTGCGCGGGCCGAAGGTCACGCACGGCTACTGGAAGGACCCGGACAAGACTGCCGCCTCGTTCTTCGGCGACTGGTTCCGGTCCGGCGACATCGGCCACCTCGATGCCGAAGGGTTCCTGTACCTGACGGACCGCAAGAAGGATCTCATCATCTCGGGGGGCGAGAACATCGCCTCATCCGAGGTCGAGCGCGTGATCTACCAATTGCCCGAGGTACGCGAGACGGCCGTCGTCGGCGTGCCGGACGAGCGCTGGGGCGAGCGGCCGGTGGCCGTCGTCGTGCTGAACGCCGGCCAGTCGCTCGACTTCGAAACGCTGGCCCGGCACTGCCGTCAGCACCTGGCGAGCTTCAAGGTGCCGAAGGAGCTCGTCCTGCGCGACCAGCTCCCGCGCAACCCGTCGGGCAAGGTCCTGAAACGCGTGCTGCGCGCCGAGCTGAGCGGGGCGGCGGACGCCGGCAGGTCAGCCTGACCTGACCGCGGACGGCGGTCAGCGGCTGCTTCCGAAGCGCGTGATCGAGAACGGCGCGATCGGCAGGTTGGTCGATCCGGTGGCGATCAGCTCCGCCATCAGGGCGCCGACGCCGGGGCCGAGCTGGAACCCGTGCGCCGAGAACCCGAACTGGTGATAGATGCCCTCCGAGGTCGCGCTCGGGCCGATCACTGGAATATCGTCAGGCATGCGCGCCTCGATGCCGGCCCAGGCGCGTACGATCGTCGCCTGCCGCATGATCGGGAACAGCTCCCAGACCGTGCGGGCGCTTTCGGCGAGCTTCGCCAAGTCGAGCTCCGTCCGGTTCGAGTCGAGATCCGCGCGCCCCAGATGGCCGCCGCCGATCAGCGCCGTGCCGTTGGCGAACTGCTTGAAGGAGAGCTTGCGGCCGCGCAGGATCACGACCGGCGATATGAAGAGCGGCATGCGCGAGGTGATCATCAGCATCGGCGCAATCACCTCGAGCGGCACCGGCTCGCCCAGCATCGCCGCGATGCGCCCGGCCCAGGCTCCCGCGGCGTTGACCACCACGGGCGCCTCATACGACGTGCCCGCGGATGTCGAAATGCGCCATGTGCTCCCATTGCGCGCGAGCCCGGTGACGGTGATGCCTTCCAATACCTTGGCGCCGAGCGCGACTGCCTTACGTCGGAAAGCTTGTGTCGTGCGGAACGGCTCGGCGGCGCCGTCGCGGCGCGAGACGATGCCGCCGGGGCAGGTGTCCGACACGGCAGGAACGAGGCGCTTCAGCTCGGCGCGGCCGATCAGCTCCTCCTGCGTGAAGCCCCTGAGGCGCAGCTCGTCGACCCTGTCGCGGAAGCCCTCGAGCTCGGCCTCGGTCTCGGCGACGAGCACCTGGCCTTCGGACTTGAACCCGCAGTCGTCGCCGACGAGATCCGCGATGCGCTCCCACAGCTCCATCGAGGCGACGGACAGCGGCACCTCGTCGAGATGCCGTGCGAGCTGGCGCACGCCGCCGGCATTGACGCCAGAGGCGTGGCGCCCGGCGTGATCCTTCTCGATCAGGATCGGCTTCAGCCCGCGCAGCGCGAGATGCAGCGCCGTCGAGCAGCCGTGGATGCCGCCGCCGATGACGATCGCGTCGCCGGTGGTGCTCATCGTCGCACGACCGCCTTGACTGCCGATTCGGGCTGCGGCATCGCTGCGACCTCGGCCAGCGGGATCGGCTTCACCGGCGGGCGCAGGCGGTAATAGCCGACCTGCGCCGGAGAGACTCCGCGCGCGGCTGCGATGGTCTCGGTCACCGTCAGCCCGCACAGCCGGCCCTGGCACGGCCCCATCCCGCAGCGCAGGAAGGACTTCATCTGGTTCGGCCCCTCGCAGCCGAGCGCGACGTTGGCCCGGATCTGCCCTGCCGTCACCTCCTCGCAGCGGCAGACGATGGTGTCGTCGCCCGCGGGAATGCGGAAGTCGGCCGAAGGCTGATAGAGTGTGTCGAGGAACGCGCGGCCTGCCTCCGCCTTCGCCAGCGCCTGCATGACGGCCTGCTCGGCGGGAAGGCCGCTCACCGCCGCCGGCGCCAGCGCCCTGACAGCAGCGATGGCCGCGAGCCGACCCCGCTCCGCAGCCGCGACAGCGCCGCCGATGCCCGCGCCGTCGCCGGCGATGGCGATGTCCGGCACCGAGCTGTTGCCGTGCCGGTCGATTTCGGGGACCCAGCAGAGCTGCAGCCCGTCCCAGCGGTGGACAATGCCGATCGACATCGCCAGGTTGACATTCGGCACGACGCCCTGGTGCAGCAGCAGCAGGTCGGCGGCCATGCGGGCCGCGGCGCCATTGCCCGTCGCGAAGATGATCTCTTTCAGCTTGCCCTCGCCGACGGCCTCGAGCCGGGTGACGCCGCTGATGACGCGCACCTTTCGGCGCACCTCGGCCATCATGCGCAGCCCTTTTATCAGGTAGGGCGAGAGCACGAACGCCGGCGCGTGGCGCAGCGCCCGCACATAGTTCTGCCGCGGCGTCGTATCGAGGATGGCGGTGATCGCGCCGCCCGCCCGCAGGAGCTGCGCCGCGAGCAGCCAGAGCAGCGGCCCCGTGCCGGCCAGCACCACGCGGCCTTCCGGCACCAGGCCCGATGACTTCAGCAACGTCTGTGCGCCTCCGGCCGTCATGACTCCGGGAAGCGTCCAGCCGGGGACCGGGAACGGACGCTCGAGCGCGCCCGTGGCGATGACGATCCGGCGCGCATGAAGGAGATGCGCCCGGCCGCCGTGGGAGACGGCGACCTCGAGATCGCGCGAGATGCTCCAGACCGTTGCGCCGGTCGCAAGCCGGGCGCCGCTCGACTCGAGCTCGCGCACGAGCTCGCGGCCGTGCCAATAGTCCGTTCCCAGGATTTCCTTGCGCTGAACCGGGGTCGTGGTGATCGCGCGGTAGATCTGCCCGCCGGGCGCGGGATTCTCGTCGAGCACGACCGTTGCGAGGCCAGCCCGCGCGCTCAGCGCGCCGGCAGCCAATCCTGCCGGACCCGCGCCGATGACAGCGACATCAACCTTGTCGTCGAGCGCCGCTGCTCCGGTCACCGGCCGACCTCCCGCTCGCCACGCTGGGTTTCTATGAGCATCCCTTCGCGCACGGGGACGAGACAGCCTTGCCGGTTGCCGACGCCGTCCACGGTGACGAGGCACTCGAAGCACACGCCCATCATGCAGTAGGGCGCGCGCGGGGCGCCGCTGACCGGGCTCGTGCGGCAATGGCCGAACCCGGCGGCGAGGAGGGCGGCGGCGACAGTGTCGCCGGCCCGGACCTCGACCCGCTGCCCGTCGACACTGACGGCGAGGGCCGCGCCTGCCGCCTCAGGCAGCCTTCGGAACATGGAATCTCCGTGCACTGAATGGGCCGAGCAGGTCGGCATCGAGCCGGCCTGCGGCGATCATCGGCGCGAGCGTCAGTGCATGATTGGCGGCCAGCGTCACTCCCGAATGGCAGCACACGACGAACGCGCCGGGGCAGGTCTCCGACTGGTCGTAGACCGGGAACCCGTCGGCCGTCATGACCCTGACGCCCGCCCACATGCGCACCAGGTTGAGGCGGCCGAGGACCGGGAACATGCGCATCGCGCGCGAGGCCATGACCGCATTGACGGGCATCGTCAGTCCATCCGGGCTGGTCCCCTCCTCCTTGCTGTCGCCGATCATCACCGTGCCCTCGTCCGTCTGCCGGACCGTGGCGACGGGGTAGCGCAGGAACGGCGCGACCCGCTCGGTGACCATGATCTGCCCGCGCTCCGGGCGCATCGGCGCTTCCAGGCCGACCATCGGCGCGAGGTGCAGGTTGGCGTTGCCCGCCGCCAGCACGACCTTGCCCGCGCGCACGTCACCGGCCGTGGTCGCGAGGCGGAACGCGCCGCGCTCGCACGCGATCCTTTCGGCCCGGTGGCTGGGCAGATAACGGACCCCGTGCAGCCTTGCGGCCATGTGCAGCGCCCGGTAGAGGCGCAGCGAGTTGCAATGACCATCGATGGGGCAAAAGCTGCCGCCCACCACGTCGGGGCCTAACCCAGGCAGCATGGACTCGATCTCCGCGCGGTCCAGAATCTCGGTCCGGTAGGGAAGCTCCGCGGCCTGGTTGTGCAACCGGTTGACCTGGGCAGCCCTCGTCTCCAGCTCCGCCTGCGACAGCGCCAGTTGGAACCCGCCGGGTCGCTCGAACGCGACGTCGAGGCCGGTCTCCTCCTTCAGTTGCGCCGCAAACCCTGCCCAGGCATCCGACGAGCGGACGGTCCAGTGCGCGTACTGCGGCAGCCCGAGGCCCTTGCTCTGCACCCAGACGAGCGCGAAGTTCGCCCGCGAGGCGCGCACTTCCGCATCGCCTCCGTCGAGCAATGCCACGCGCTGGCCGGCCCGCGCGAGTCCGTAGGCCACGGCCGCACCGACGAGACCGCCGCCGACGACCGCGATGTCGTGCTCCTGCGAGGCGGCCAACACGCTCACCTTTCCTCCTTGCCGCGGCCCACCAGCAGCCGCTCGAGGCCGTATATCCAGTCGAGTGCCACCAGTGCCACGACGGTGAAGGCCACGACGCAGGCCGAAACGGACGTCACCAGCGGATCGATGTTGTCCTGGATATAGAGGAACATGCGCACGGGCAGCGTCTCGGTGCCCGGTGCGGCGACGAACACCGTCATCGTCACCTCGTCGAACGAGTTGATGAACGCGAGCGCCCAGCCGCTGGCGAGCCCCGGCAGGATGAGCGGCAGCGTGATGCGGCGCACCAGCGTCGTCTCAGTGGCGCCGAGCGAGACGGCCGCCTGCTCGATGCTCCGGTCGAAGCCGATCGCCGAGGCCAGCGTCAGCCGCAGGGCGAACGGCAGCACGATGACGATGTGAGCCAGGACGAGGCCGACGAAGGTTCCGCCGATCCCGATCTGGGTGAAAAAGCGCAGGAAGGCGATGCCGAGCACCACGTGCGGGATCATCAAGGGGGACATCAGCAGCGCGGTCAGGGCCTCGCGGCCGGCGAACTGGTAGCGCGCGATGGCGAGCGCCGCCGGGACCGAGAAGCCGACCGCGATCGCCGACGACACGGCGCCGAGCCAGACGCTGCGCCAGAACGCGGTGATGAACTCCGGGTACTCCGCGATGGCGTAGAACCAGCGCAGCGACAGCCGCTCGGTGGGGAACGAGAGGTAGCCTTCGGGCGTGAACGCGACCACGATCACGACCGCAATCGGGGCCACCATGAAGGTGACGAACAATGCGTGGTAGGTGAGCGCCAGCCACCCGTTCCGGCTCATCTGAGCTTCTCCCCGTAACGGCGCTCGACGAGGCGGTTGCTGCCGACGATGATGACGATGAGCGCGATCAGCAGCAGGGTGGCGACCGCCGCCCCGAGCGGCCAGTTGAGCGTGTTGAGGAACTCGTCGTAGGCCAGCGTCGAAGCGACCTTGAGGCGCCTTCCGCCGATGATGGCCGGCGTCGCGAACGCGCTGGCGGCGAGCGCGAAGACGATGATCGCCCCGGACAGGACGCCGGGGGTGACCTGCGGCAGCACGATGCGGCGCAGGATCGTGAGCTGGCTCGCGCCGAGAGACGCCGCGGCATTCTCGACCTGCGGGTCGAGCCGCTGCAGCGCCGCCCATACCGACAGCACCATGTAGGGCATCAGAACGTGGGTCAGCGCCACGATCACGCCGGTCTCCGTGAACATGAACGGGATCGGTCCGGAGATCACCCCGAGGCTCATCAGCGCCTTGTTGACGACGCCCGAGTTGCCGCCGAACAGCAGCGCCCAGCCCAGCGTGCGCGCCACGACCGAGATCAGCAGCGGCCCGAGGATGACGAGGAGGAAGATCCCCCGCCACGGGCTGCGCATCCGGTTCAGGATGTAGGCCTCCGGCGCGCCGAGCGCCGCCGACAGCAGCGTCACCGCGACCGCGATGCGGAAGGTGCGCGCGAACATCTCGTGGAAGTAGCCGTCCGACCAGACCTCGCGCCAGTTCTTGAGGATGAAGACCGGCTCGATGCCCTTGTACTGCCCCCAGTCGTGGAACGAGAGCAGCACCGTCATCACGATCGGAATGAAAACGATGCCGACGAACAGCAGGAATGCGGGCAGGCTCAGCAGGTAGGGCGCAAGGCTCGCCCGGCCCTCATCCGGTCCGGCCCTGGACGGAACGGCGGCGCTCATGCGCTGGCCCCCCCGGCGCGCACGCTCATATCGGCTGCGTTCCAGACGAGGCTCACGGCTTCGCCCTCGGCCGGCATGCTCTCGCCCGAGTTCTGGCGGATGACCGTGACGACCCCGCCGGCCGTGTCGATCTGGTAGAGCCAGTGGTTGCCCTGGAAGATCCGGGTCCTGACCGTGCCCGGCAGGCCGCCGTCCGCGGCCGGCCCGAAGCCGATCTTCTCCGGCCGCACCGAGAGCACCACCCGTCCGCTGAAGTGCGGCGCCACCGGCCAGCTCGCTCCGGGCCCTTCTCCGCGCAACACCGCGCCCCCCCCATCGCCGGAAATCTCGGCCTCGAGCTGGTTGGTCTTGCCGAGGAAGCTCGCGACGAAGGGCGTAGCCGGACGCTCGTAGGTCTCGTGCGGCGGCCCGATCTGCTCCACCCTGCCCTGGTTCATCACCACGATACGGTCCGACAGCGCCATGGCTTCGGCCTGATCGTGGGTGACGAGGATCGTCGTGGTTCCGACAGTGCGCTGGATCTGGCGCAGCTCGATCTGCATCTCCTCGCGCAGCTTCGCGTCGAGATTGGACAGCGGCTCGTCGAGCAGCAGGATGCGCGGGCGGATCACCAGCGCGCGGGCGAGGGCCACGCGCTGCTGCTGGCCGCCGGACATCTTGCGCGGATAGCGCTCGGCGAACGCGGACAGGCCCACCAGCGCCAGCGTCTCGGTCACGCGCTTGAGCCGCTCATCGCGGCCGACGCCCTGCATCTCGAGGCCGAACGCGACGTTCTCCGCCGCCGTCATGTGCGGGAAGAGCGCATAGCTCTGGAAGACGATGCCGAGGCCGCGCTGGCTCGGCCTGACCGCAAGGAGGTCCTTCCCCTCGAGCGTGATCGCCCCGGACGTCGGCGCCGCGAAGCCGGCGATCATCTGCAGCGTCGTCGTCTTGCCGCAGCCCGACGGGCCGAGCAGCGCCACGAACTCGCCCTGCTCGACGGCGAGCGACAGCCCGTCGACGGCGACGTGCGCGCCGAAGTGCTTGGTCAGCCGGTCGAGAAACAGGAACGGCATCGCTGGCGTAACACTTACTCGAACAATAGTCTGAGCATGAGTGCTCCCCGCCCCGGCGGTCCGGCGCGGGGAGCCGCTTGGCCTCAGCGCTCGACCTCGCGGTTCCAGCGCTTGGTCCACTCCTCGCGGTTGGCATTGATCGTATCCCAGTCGGGATTGATCAGCTTCGCCGCACGGTCGCCGATCGGCGCCATCTTGCCGAGCTCGGCAGGAACATCGACCTTCTTGTTCACCGGGCCGTAGCCGTAATCCCGCAGCAGAACGAGTTGCAGCGACGGTTGCAGCAGTGCCTTCACGAACTCCGAGGCCAGCGGCGAAGCATCGGCCTTCTCGACCGGACAGGCCGATGCCAGCAGCGCCACGGCACCCTCCTTCGGGTACACGAAATCGACCGGGAAGCCGGTGTTGGCGAAGGCCTGCACGCGCGCGCTGCCCCAGACGGCGATCGTCGCCTGCCCCGACTGGAAGAGCTCGGTCATCTTGCCGGGGGAGGGCTCATAGACGAGCACGTTGGGGTTTACCGCCTCCTTCATGATCTTGAAGCCGGGCTCGATGCTCTTCTCGCCGCCGCCGTTGAGGCGGGCGTGCATCATCAGCGTGTAGAGGCCATAGGTGTTGTTGATCGGCGGGATGACGAGCTGCTGCTTGTACTTGGCGTCCTTGAGGTCGTTCCAGCTCGAAGGCGGCGCCCAGCCTCTCTCCTTGAAGACCTTCGTATTGTACATGAGGCCCGTGGCGACGAGGCCGATCCCAACGGCCTTGTCGTCCTTGAAGCGAGCGCTGTCGTAGATTTCGGCGGGCAGCCCCGTGATCTTGCCGCAGAACCCGAGCTGGATCGCCATGTACATCGGGCCATCGTCGACGATCGCCACGTCGATGACCTGGTTGCCCTTCTGAGCCTGCAGCTTGGCCAGCGTGTCGGTGGAGTTGCCGGCGACGTACTCGACCTTGACGTTGTGCTCCTTCTCGAAAGCCGGAATGACCTCCTTGCGCAGCGTCTGCTCGAAGGAGCCGCCGTAGCCGGCCACCGTCAGCGTCTGCTGCGCCGCGCTCCCGAGCGCGCTGAGCGAAATCGCAAAGCCTGCGACGGCGGCTATTCGTAGAAGCTTCATCTTACTCTCCCTGGCAAAGGACCGGTGGGCGGCGGGCCGCTTGCGCCCAAGTCCCAGCCTCGGGGCAAATGGACATAACGTCAAATCGAGATTCGTTCGTCTGGCTTGCAGAAATGTTATGCACTGCCTCGCCCTTGCCTGACGCGCCTGGAGCAAAAGGAGGCCCGCTTGCAGATCAATCCCCGCCAGGTCGAGGCCTTCCGGCTGGTGATGCTGCGCGGATCGGTGACGCTCGCTGCCCAGGAGCTCGCCATCAGCCAGCCGGCGGTGAGCCGGCTGGTCCGCGAGTTCGAGCTGCGGATCGGGCTATCGCTGTTCGAGCGACGCGGCAATCATCTGGTGCCGACCCCCGAGGCGACGCTGCTGCTGGCCGAGATCGAGCGCAGCTTCACGGGTCTCCGCACCATCGCGAAGTTCGCCCAGGATCTCAGCCAGCGGCGCACGGGGTCGCTGCGTGTCGTCGCCCTGCCTGCCATGGCCATGGGGTTCATCCCGCGCTTCGTCGGCCAGTTCATCGCCGAGCGCCGATTGCGGCAGGTCTACCTGCAAGGCATGCCGTCGCACCTCGTCATCGAGGCGGTTGCATCGGGTCACGCCGAGGTCGGGTTCGTGGCAGCGCCCTTCGAGCGGCCAGGGCTCCGGACGGAGCAACTGGCGGCCCGCGCGGTGATCGTCATGCCGGCAGGCCACCGGCTGGCGGCGCGCCGCTGCATCACGCCCAGGGAGCTCGCCGGCGAGCGCTTCATTGCGCTGACGGAGGCCTCGATCTTCAGTGCCAGGATCGATGCCGTGCTGGCCGACGTGCCGCGCGACGTCATCGTCGAGACGCCGCTCACGGGCATCGCCTGCAGCCTGGCACTGGCCGGCACCGGGCTGGCACTGGTGGACCCGTTCTCGGCCAGCGATTTCGAGGACCGCGGCCTCGTCATCCGGCCGTTCCGGCCGGTCATCGACACGCGCGTGGCCTCGATCACTTCGGCTCACCGCAGGCTGTCGCGCATCGCGACGGAATTCATCGAGGCCATCCGCGCCCACACGGCGGCCCTCGACCGGCGCATCGGCGGCGCGCGGGAAGCAGGCTCCGAAACGCGGAGATGATCCTGCGCCGGATAAGGCGCAGGCGGCCGCCCCACGCTCGAACGCAAGCTATCCAGCCTCGGCCCTGAGGCGCAGCTCTGTCGCGGAAAGCAGTCCGCCGCGGCGGGTGTAGACGCCCCAGGTGATGACGATGCAGGACACGTAGAAGAGCAGGAAGCCCCATAGCGCCGCGTACGGTCGGCCGGTCCATGCGATCGATGCTCCGTAGGCGCTGGGGATGAAGAAGGCGCCGTATGCGGCGATGGCGGAGGTGAATCCGATGATCGCCGCACTCTCCTTCTCCGCCTGGCGCAGGCGAGCTTCGACGGGCGCTTGCGGCATCAGCCTGTCCATCTCCAGCCGCATGATGGCGGGGATCATCTGGAACGTCGAGGCGTTGCCGACGCCGCTCACGAAGAACAGGAACAGGAATCCGCCGAGGAAGGCGGCGAAGCTCGCGACGCTGAGCGCGTAGAGCACCCCGAGCACGCCGACGCTCATGAGGATGAACACCCAGAACGTCACGCGGCCGCCGCCGTACCGGTCCGAGACCCAGCCGGTCCCCGAGCGCGACAGGGCGCCGATGAGCGGTCCGAGGAAGGCGAACTGCAAGGCGTCGATCGCCGGAAACTGACTCTGCGTGAGCAGTGGGAGGCCGGCGGAAAAACCGATGAACGAGCCGAACGTACCGGTATAGAGCCAGCACATGATCCAGGTGTGCCGCCGCTGGAAGATCACCGACTGCTCGGCGAACGACGCCTGGGCCATCTGCAGGTCGTTCATGCCGAACCAGGAGGCGAAGGCGGAGGCCGCGATGAAAGGCACCCAGATGAAGCCCGCGTTCTGCAGCCAGAGCGGGGTGAGAAGCCCGTCCGCGGGCACGAGTTGGGGCTCGCCGCCGAGCCACCCGAAGACGCCCGTCGTGATGACCAGGGGCACGACGAACTGCACCACCGACACGCCGAGATTGCCGAGACCGGCGTTGAGGGCCAGCGCGTTTCCCTTCTCCGCGCGCGGGAAGAAGAACGAGATGTTGGCCATCGAGGAAGCGAAATTGCCGCCGCCGAGCCCGCACAACAGCGCCAGCAGCAGGAGCACCCAGTAAGGTGTATCGGGGCTTTGCATGGCAAGCCCGATGCCGACCGCGGGAATCATCAGAGACCAGGTCGTGAGCGTGGTCCACAGCCGCCCGCCGAAGATCGGGACCATGAAAGAGTAGAATATCCGCAATGTCGCCCCCGAGAGCCCCGGCAGCGCCGCCAGCCAGAAGAGCTGGTTGGTCGTGAACGGGAACCCGGCCGCCGGCAGTCTGGCGACGACCACGGACCAAACCATCCAGACCGCGAACGAGAGCAGCAGAGCCGGAATGGAGAGCCACAGGTTGCGCCGTGCGATGCGCCGGCCCGTCGTCTCCCAGAACACCTCGTTGTCCGGCCGCCAGTCCGTGAGCAGGTGCGGCCCCAGCACGCCGACGTGCCGGGGCTCGTGCACCTCGCGCATCTCCGGCAGCTCGGGAAGCTGCTTCAGCTCCGGCGCAAGGACGTCCCGCTCCATGATGCGGATGGAGACGTGCATCCAGACGAGCGCCAGCGTCGAGATGGCGAACAGCAGCATGAACGTGCTGGTCCAGATGCCGGTCAGGTCGGTGAGCAGGCCGAACGCGATCGGCAGGATGAAGCCGCCCAGACCGCCGACCATGCCGACGACGCCGCCGACTGCGCCGATGTCGTTCGGATAGTAGACGGGAATGTGCTTGTAGACGGCAGCGTTTCCGAAGCTCATGAAGAACCCGAGCACGAACACGAGCACCGTGAACGCGAAAAGCCCGATCTCGAAGCTGAACGTGATCGGGCCCCTGATCCCGCGCACGAGGTACTCGGTCGGCGGATAGCTGAGGACGAGGCAGCACACGATCGATACCCCGAACGTCCAGTACATCACGCGGCGCGCTCCGTAGGTGTCCGCGAGGTGGCCGCCATAGATGCGGCACAGGCTGGCCGGCACGGAAAAGGCCACCGCGACGGTGCCGGCCGTCGTGATATCGAGGCCGTAGACGCCGATCAGGTAGCGCGGCAGCCAGAGCGACAGCGCGACGAACGCGCCGAACACGAAGAAGTAGTAGAGCGCGAAGCGCCACACCTGCAGCCGACGCAACGGCGCCAGCATGGCCATGAGCGACGGCGGCAACAGCCCGGCGCTGCGGCGAGCCCGCAACTGCGGCTCATCGCGCGCGAGCAGCCAGAACGCCGCCGCCATGACGACGAGCGCTAGCGCCCACACCTGGGCGACGACCTGCCAGCCGTAGGCCACCATGATGAAGGGCGCGAGGAAGGTCGTCACGGAAACGCCGACGTTGCCGACGCCGAAGATGCCCAGCACCGTGCCCTGCCGCTCCGTCGGGAACCACTTGGAGACATAGGCGACACCGACCGCGAAGGAGCCGCCCGCGATACCGACGCCGAGCGCGGCGATGAGAACGGTCGGATAGCTGTCGGCGAAGGCGAGCAACCAGGTGGCGACCGCCGCCGACAGCATGACCGCGACATAGACGATGCGGCCGCCGTACTGATCGGTCCATATGCCGAGCAGGAGGCGGATGAGGCTGCCGGTCAGGATCGGCGTCCCCACCAGCAACCCGAACTGGGTCTCATTGAGCCCGAGCTCGGCCTTGATCTGCACGCCGATGATCGCGAAGACCGTCCACACCGCGAAGCAGACGGCGAACGCAATGGTGGACAGCCAGAGGGCGCGGGCCTGATCGTGTCCCGTCACCTCGGCAAGCTCGGCTCGTCCGGCTCCGTTCATCCCAGGCTGGCAGCAGTCATGTGTTGCATCCGAACGGTACCGAGCCGGCTATCCGGCGCGTAGAATGGGCTCCGATGCCTCGGGCCCGCGACGATCCTGCTACTGCTGGACAGGCAGCCCGAGCCTCGCCTGCACCGCGGGCAGGCTCGGTCCCAACCCTGACGTGATCCCGTCGACGACTGCGATCCCGGGCGGCACGCCGATCCCGGCGCGGTAGAGCGCCCAGACGGCGCCGACCTGATCGAGGCTCTGCCCATGGACCAGGATCGGCAGGTTGCGCGGATCCTGGACAATGGCCGCGAACTGCTGGAGCTGCTGCGGATCAGGCAGGTCGGACATCGGAAGGTTGAAATAGCGGATGACCGCATATTCGGCGATAAGCCGCTCGTTGCGGCTCAGCTCCGGCGAGGACTGCAGGTCGAGTATGGACACGAATCCCACCCGCTTCGCTTCCATCACGCCCTCGCGCGTGAGCGGGCCCGAGGTCCCGATCAGATAGGTGGCGCGGTTGTAGCCGGGGATGCGCTGCTCGCTGATCGCGCTGCCGAACGGCGCCCACCCGGGCGAGATCAGGGCAGCCCGCGGGTCTCCCCGCCGAGCCTCGGGACGGGTCTGGATCTGTGCCTCGGCCAGCGCCGGACAAAGCGCCACCGCGGCAAGCGCGGCAATGAGGGCTGGCGCGCGCGGCAAGCGGAGCGCAACTGAGCGAGGTTTCATGGGGCGCCTCCCGCCGACTTGGCGCAGCCGCACGAATCCCCGCAGCCCGTGCCCTCAGGTGCGGGCTCAGCCTCGGCTTCCTCGATCGAGGCGCGTGCCGCGAGGCGGCCGATATATTCGCGGACGGCCTGCCGCCAGTGCCGCTCCCGGAGGTAGACCATGATCCGGTTTCTCACCGCTTCATACGGGAGCTGGCGGCCGTCGAGCCGCTCGTCGAGCCGCGCAATGTGAAAGCCGTAGCGCGTCCTGATCGGGATCGGGCAGATCTGACCCGGCTCCAGCGCGAACAGGAATGTCTCGAGCTCGGGGATCGTCGAGCCGCGCGTGATCTGGCCGAGACCGCCCCCGTCCTTTGCGGAGGAGCAGTCGGACAGCTCCCGCGCGAGCTTGGGGAACAGACCGGGGTCCGCACGCAGGCGGGCGAGTGCCGCTTCGGCCCGCGTCCTGGCCTTCGCCATGGCCAGCTCGTCCTTGGGATCGGCGGCAAACAGGATGTGCGCGGCCTGCAGGAGATCCGGGCTGCGGAAGCTGCTCGGGTTTTCGGCGTAGTAGTCCCTGCACTCCTCCTCGCTCGGCTCGGGCGCACGGACCTCCGAATCGACGAGCGCGCGGATCAGCGCCTCCTCGGGAGCCTCGACCAGCTTGTTTGCCGGGTCGGCGATCGGTGCCGGCGCCTCAAAGTCGATCCGTCTCGCCTCCGCGAGCAGCACGCTGCGCACGACCAGCGCATCGCGCGCCTGCCGCCGCGCGTCCTCGAGGGAGGGCGCCGGATGGTACTGCATCTCCTCCCGGATGCGCTCGTCGCTGATCTCGATGCCGTCGACACGCAGGGGCATCGCTCAGACTCCCTGCTTGGAGATGTTCCGGTTGCGCCGCACGATCTGCCAGCCGGGCCGGCCCAGCATCCAGATGGGCGCGCTGAAGATATGGATGAGCCGCGTGAAAGGCGTGATCAGGAACAGCGTCATGCCGAAGATCAGATGGATCTTGTAGATCCAGGGCACGTTCTCCAGCAGCGCGGCGGCCCCGGGCTGGAACAGGAAGATGCTGCGCGACCACTCGGCCATCACCAGCATGTAGGTGCCCTCGATGTTCATGAACGAAACGGGGATGCCGGCGATGCCGATGATGAGCTGCACGTAGATGAAGAGGATGATGAACAGGTCCGTGCGTTTGCTCGTCTCGTAGATCCGCGAGTCCGTCACCCGGCGGTAGATGAGCATGGTCGCGCCGATGAAGCAGGCCGTCGCGAACACGCCGCCGACCACGATGGCGAGAAGCTGCTTGCCTTTCACGCTGAGGCCCATGGCGTGATAGACCTCCGGCGGCGTCAGCAGCCCGAACAGGTGGCCGAAGAACAGCCCGATGATGCCGACGTGGAAGAGGTTGCTGCCCCAGAACAGATAGCGGCGGCGCAGGAACTGGCTCGACTGGCTGCGCCAGGTGAACTGGCTGCGGTCGAAGCGCGCCCAGGCGCCGAGAAAGTAGGCGACCATGCACAGGTAGGGATAGAACCCGAAGAAGAACTGATTGAACCAATTCATCTGGCGAACTCCTACCGGCTTCCTCGCCCGACCCCGTCGCGCTCGACGGGCGCCGGGCCGGCGATCTCCCGCTCCATGCGCTGCACCATGGCCGAGGCGATCCCGCACTCGGCGGCGGCATCGGCCGACAGCGGCAGGTCGAAGCGCACCGGCGCCTCCTCCCACTCCTTGTCGAGGTCGACCGGCGCCTCCGAGGCCGCCTGGCTCGCCACGGCTGCAATGTCCAGTTGGGTCCGGGCGAGGGCGCACAGCACCCGGAACACGACCGCGTAGCCGCTCGACCGCTGCGCCAGCCGCGCCTGCATCAGCGCGAGGATATCGGCGACCTCGGCCAGCATGGCGCGGGCGTCCTCGAGCGGCTGCAGCGACAGGAACTCGAGGAAGAGCGGCAGAAAGTCGGGCAACTCGTCCGCCGCCACCTCGAGCCCGCGCGAGCGGTACTGCTCGATGAGGTCCGACATCGCCGCGCCCCGCTCCCGCGAGTCGCCGTGGACGTGCTCGAAGAGGTGCAGCGACAGTGACTTCCCGCCATCGAACAGCGATACGTATTCGGCCTCGGCCTCGAGCGGCCCGGCATCGGCTCGCGCATCAATGAGCCGGCGCAGACCCGCCCGGAGCGACGCGTTGACGAGCGCCTCGCGCTCGACGATCGCGCTCATCTCCTCGCGCGCTTCGGCAAGCGCGCGCGTGGGGTAGAGGAGAAGCGCCGAGAGGACCTTGAACGTCAGCATCGCGCCACCTCTTCCGCCTTCACCCGAACCGCTCGCCGCGCGTCTTCCTCGTATCGCGGCCGAACAGGCTGAAGCTCGAATTCCCCTCCGAGCAGTTCTGCGTGAAGTTGAACCCGCACACCCCGCGCTGGTCGTAGGGGTTCTCGGCGTTCTCCTTGTGGCTGGTCGGAATGACGAAGCGGTCCTCGTAGTTCGCGATCGCCATGTAGCGGTACATCTCCTCGACCTGGCGCTGCGTCAGGCCGACCTGCTCCAGCACGCCGAGGTCGAGCATGCCGTCGAGCTGCTTGCGGCGCATGTAGCTGCGCATGGCCAGCATACGCTCCAGGCAGCGGCGGATGGGAGCGACGTCGCCGGCCGTCAGCAGGTTCGCCAGGTAGCGCAGGGGAATGCGCAGGCTCGAGATATCGGGCATGCCGTGCAGCGAGGCGATGACGCCCGTTTCCGCCGCGTGCTGGATCGGGGACAATGGCGGCACGTACCAGACCATCGGCAGCGTCCGGTACTCGGGATGCAGCGGGAATGCGACCCGCCACTCCTTCGCCATTTTATAGACGGGCGACAGCTTGGCGGACTCGATCCAGGCATGCGGAACGCCGTCGCGCAGCGCCTGCTCCTGGATGTCGGGATCGAACGGATCGAGGAACACGTCGAGCTGCGCCTCGTAGAGATCCTTCTCGTCCGGCACAGAGGCCGCCTCGGCGATGCGATCGGCGTCGTAGAGCATGACGCCCAGATAGCGCAGCCGGCCGACACAGGTTTCAGAGCACACGGTCGGCTGGCCGGCCTCGATGCGCGGGTAGCAGAAGATGCACTTCTCGGATTTTCCGGTGTGCCAGTTGTAGTAGATCTTCTTGTAAGGGCAGCCGGTCACGCACATCGTCCAGCCGCGGCACTTCTCCTGGTCGATGAGAACGATGCCGTCCTCCTCGCGCTTGTAGATGGCCCCTGTCGGGCAAGCGGCTAGGCAGGATGGATTGAGGCAATGCTCGCAAAGCCGCGGCAGAAACACGAGGAATGTATTCTCGAACTGCCCGTAGATATCCTTTTCGACGCCCTCGAAGTTGTAGTCCTGCGAGCGCTTGGAAAATTCGGTCCCGAGGCTTTCCTCCCAGTTCGGTCCCCAATTTATCTTCTGCATCCGCTCGCCGGTGATCATGGATACGGGCCGCGACGTCGGCGCCGCTTCCGACTCTGGAGCGTGATGGATGTAGGAATATTCGTAGTCGAACGGCTCGTAGAAGTCGTCGATCTGCGGTACGTGCGGATTGGCGAAAATCTTCGCCAGGATGCGCCATTTGCCGCCGATGCGGGGCTCGATCGTGCCATCCGGCCTGTAGCGCCAGCCGCCTTGCCATCGCCGCTGGTTCTCCCAGTCCTTCGGATAGCCGATGCCGGGCTTCGATTCGACGTTGTTCCACCACGCGTACTCGACACCCTGGCGCGTGGTCCACACCTGCTTGCAGGTGATCGAGCAGGTGTGGCATCCGATGCACTTGTCGAGGTTGAGGACCTTGCCGATCTGAGCCCGGATCTTCATTCGCGCAGCTCCTCGGCCATGTACGGGCGCTTCTCCGAAAGCGGCCGGTCGCGCCAGTCCAGAACCCTGACCTTGCGCAGCACGATGAACTCGTCGCGGTTCGAGCCGACGGTTCCGTAATAGTTGAAGCCATAGGAGAGCTGCGCGTAGCCGCCGACCATATGCGTCGGCTTCATGACGATCCGCGTGACGGAGTTGTGGATGCCGCCCCTGTTGCCGGTGATCTCGCTCCCCGGCACGTTCGCCATGCGCTCGGCCGCGTGATACATGAACGCGGCACCCTCGGGAATGCGCTGGCTGACGACCGTGCGGGCGACCAGCGCGCCGTTGAGATTGTAAGCCTCGATCCAGTCATTGTCCTCGAGGCCGGCTTTCCGTGCGTCCTTCTCGCTGATCCAGACGATCGGGCCGCCGCGCGCCAGCGTCAGCATAATCAGGTTTTCGGTATAGGTGGAATGGATGCCCCATTTCTGATGCGGGGTCAGGAAGTTCAGGACGATCTGCGGATTGCCGTTGTCATAGCGATCCATCACGTCGTCGAGCGAGCGGGTGTTGATCGGCGGCTTGTAGGTGACGAGGAATTCGCCGAACGCCCGCATCCAGGGGTGGTCCTGGTAGAGCTGCTGGCGGCCCGACAGCGTCCGCCAGGGAATGAGCTCGTGCACGTTGGTCCAGCCGGCGTTGTAGCTGACCTTCTCCGACTCGATGCCCGACCAGGTCGGCGAGGTGATGATCTTGCGCGGCTGCGCGACCAGGTCGCGGAACCTGAGCTGCTCGTCCTCGCGGTGCAGGGCGAGGTGCGTATGCTCGCGCCCGGTCGACTTCTCGAGTGCGTGCCATGCCTTCACAGCGACGCGCCCGTTCGTTTCCGGCGCCAGCGTCAGGATCGACTCGATGAAATGGATGTCGGATTCGAGCCTCGGCTGGCCTGCGCCCGCGCCGTTGCGCTGGGTGAGATTGAGGTCGCGCAGCAGCTCGACCTCCTCCTCTGTGCTCCATTGGATGCCCTTCAGCGCGTTTCCGTTCCTTTCGAGCAGCGGGCCGACCGATTTGAACTTCTGGTCGATCGCGGTGTAGTCGCGATTGACGATCGTAATCGCAGGCATGGTCCTGCCCGGGACCGCCTCGCCGCCGCGCCGCCAGTCCGTACCGCCGAAAGGCTGGGCCAGCTCGCCCGGCGAATCGTGCATGGCGGGCGTCAGGACGATGTCCTCCTCCTCGCCGAGCACGCCGCCGGCAACCTGCGTGAAGCATTCGGCGAAGCCTTTGAAGATGGCGAAGTCGCTCCGCGCCTCCCAAACCGGGTCCACCGCGTTCGTGAGCGGGTGGATGAAGGGGTGCATGTCCGAGGTGTTGAGGTCGTTCTTCTCGTACCAGGTCGCGGTCGGCAGCACGATGTCCGAGAACAGGCATGTCGTGTTCATGCGGAAGTCGATGGTGACGAGCAGGTCGAGCTTTCCCTCCGGCGCCTGGTCGTGCCAGACGACCTCGACCGGCCTGTCGGAGGCGCCGATCTCCTCGTTGAGCACGTTGTTCCGGGCGCCCATCAGGTGCTTCAGGAAGTATTCGTGCCCTTTGCCGCTCGCGCCGAGCAGGTTGGCGCGCCACACGAAGAGGTTGCGCGGGAAGTTCCTGGGGTCGTCGGGATCCTCGCAGGCCATCGTCAGGCGGCCCGATTTCAGCGCCTCGACAGTGTAGGCGACGGGATCCTGGCCCGCCGCCCGGGCGTCCCGGCACACCTTGAGCGGATTGTCGGCGAGCTGCGGGGAGGACGGCAGCCAGCCCATGCGCTCGGCCCGCACGTTGCAGTCGATGAAGGTGCCCTTGAAATCGTCCGGGTCGGCCAGCGGCGACAGCAGCTCCGAGACCTTCAGCCGCTCGTAGCGCCACTGGTCGGTGTGCGCGTACATGAAGGACGTGCCATTCATGAGCCGTGGCGGCCGGCTCCAGTCCGTCGCGAAGGCGAGCGGGAACCAGCCCGCGGCGGGCCTGAGCTTCTCCTGGCCGACGTAGTGCGCCCAGCCGCCGCCGCTCTTCCCGACACAGCCGCAGAGCACCAGCAAGTTGATGATGCCGCGGTAGGTCATGTCCATGTGGTACCAGTGATTGAGACCGGCGCCGAGGACGACCATCGAGCGGCCCTCCGTCGCCTCGGCGTTGACGGCGAAGCCGCGCGCGGTGTCGATGATCTTCTGCCTCGGCAGACCCGTGATGGCCTCCGCCCACGCGGGCGTGAAGGGGACGTTGTCGTCGTAGGTGGAGGCCACGTCGCCCCCGAGGCCCCGGTCGACCCCGTAGCTGCCGAGCATCAGATCGAAGACCGTGACGACGAGCGTCTCGCCATCGGCCAGCGCAAGCTTCCTGGCCGGTACGTTGCGGACCTGGACATCGGCGTGATCGCTCAGGCCGAAGCGGCCGGGAGCGCGGCTCCCGAAATAGGGGAACGCCACCGGCGCGGAATCGGCGGCATCCTTCAGCGTCAGCCGCAACCGGATCGGGCGGCCGTCGCGGCCCTCCTTCTCCTCGAGGTTCCAGCGGCCATGCTCGCCCCAGCGGAAGCCGATCGAGCCTTGCGGCACCACGACCTCGTCCGTCGATTGATCGAGCCCGACCGTCTTCCACTCCGGGTTCGTCTCCTGCCCGAGCCGGTCGGCGAAATCGGACGCCCTCACCAGTCGGCCCGGTACATACGTCTCGCCGCGCCTCTCGAGCCGCACGAGCAGAGGCAGATCCGTGAAGCGACGGGCGTAGTCGTCGAAGTAGGGGGTGGACTTGTCGCAGTAGAACTCCTTGAGGATCACGTGGCCCATGGCCAGCGCCAGCGCGGCGTCCGTCCCCTGTTTCGGCGCCAGCCAGAGATCGGCAAACTTCGCGCACTCGATGAAGTCGGGCGCGATGACGACGCTCTTCTGCCCGCGATACCGCGCTTCCGTATAGAAGTGCGTATCGGGCGAGCGCGTCATCGAGATGTTCGATCCCCACACCAGCAGGAAGCCGGCGTTGTACCAGTCGGCGCTCTCGGGGACGTCGGTCTGCTCCCCCCAGGTCTGCGGCGACGAAGGCGGCAGGTCGCAATACCAGTCGTAGAAGCTCAGGCACGTGCCGCCGATCAGCGACAGGTAGCGCGTGCCGGCGGCGTAGCTCACCATCGACATGGCCGGGATCGGCGAGAAGCCCGCGACGCGGTCGGGGCCCCAGGTCCGCACCGTGTAGACGTTGGCGGCGGCGATCAGCTCGTTGATCTCGTCCCACTCGCCGCGCACGAACCCGCCGAGGCCGCGCACGGATTTATAGTTAAGGACACGCTCGGGGCTCTCGACGATCGAGGCCCATGCCTCGACCGGCGGCAGCGTGACGCGCGCATCCCGCCACATCTGCAGCAGACGCCCGCGGATGAGAGGATACTTGATGCGGTTCGAGGAATAGATGTACCAGCTATAGCTCGCTCCTCGCGGGCAGCCCCTGGGCTCGTGATCGGGCAGGTCTGGCCGCGTGCGCGGGTAGTCCGTCTGCTGCGTCTCCCAGGTGATGAGCCCGTTCTTGACGTAGATCTTCCAGGAGCAGGAGCCCGTGCAGTTCACGCCATGCGTGGAGCGAACGATCTTGTCGTGCTGCCATCGCGTCCGGTAGTTGTCCTCCCAGGCGCGGTTCTCGTTCGTGACGACGCCGTGGCCGCCCGCGAAGCTGCCCGTGTACTTGCGGAAGAACAGAAGCCGGTCGACGAACTGACTCATGCGCGTGCCCCTGGTGCCGCCGGGAACCCGGTACGACCGTTCGACAAACGCCGCCGACGTCGAATTCGTTCCGTGCCGGGGCGATCGATTCAGGACACGCCGGCAATCGTCTCGCCAATCAGTCTCGCCTGAGAAGGATCAGGCGGAGCCTCGCATCACCGGGAGAGATCGGAAATGCCGAACACGAACGCCGATGAAGCCGCCGTCCCCATCGGCATCCTGACCGTCTCCGATCGCGCCTCGAAAGGCATCTACGAGGACAAGGGGGGACCGGGCATCGTTGCCGTGCTGAGCGAGTTCCTCCTCACGCCGTGGCGGCCGGCCACCCGGATCGTTCCCGACGAGCGGGCGGTGATCGAACGGGCCTTGATCGAGCTGGCGGAGCAGGAGGGGTGCAGTCTGGTGCTGACGACCGGCGGCACCGGGCCGGCTCCGCGCGACGTTACGCCAGAGGCGACCGAGGCCGTCTGCCAGCGGCTGCTGCCGGGGTTCGGCGAGCTGATGCGCACGGCCAGTCTGAAGGACGTCCCGACCGCCATCCTTTCCCGCCAGATAGCCGGTACGCGCGGCTCGACGTTGATCGTGAACCTTCCGGGCAAGCCCAGCGCGATCCGCACGTGCCTCGACGCCGTCTTCCCCGCGGTTCCCTATTGCCTGGATCTCATCGGCGGCTACCGGCTCGAGACCGATCCGGCGACGTGCAAGTCGTTCCGGCCGGCGAAGCCCTGAATCGGGGAGCCCGCTCGCGCTCGAGGACGGGGCCTTTGCGCCGGAACGACTTCCACGTCGCCGGACGGCTGAGCATTCCAGCACGCCGCAGGCTGCGTCAAGCGGACCGCCAAACCGCTTAACCGAAGTCAAGGCTCTGCGTGCAGCCCGCCCGCAGTTTCGGCCGATCAGCTTCGGCAAGGAGCCCGCCATGGCGACCACAGGCCAAACTACGCCCCAGCAACCGTCCACGACACCCGAACGGATCCCGGCAATGCAGCGGATACTCGACAACCCGTTCCTGCTGCTGTTCCTCGGCGTCACCATCCCGACCGTGTTCTACATCCTCTGGGGGGTCATCGAGCTCACCCACATGCCGCTCGCCAAGTGAGGAGAACAAGCCATGGCCATTCATCCTCCTGCACAACGCGTCTGGTGGAACGAGCCGGTCGAAAAGGACGAGATCATCTGGATCACGATCGCCTTCCTGTGGGGCCTCTTGATGTTCGGCATGATGGTCTACTGGCACATCGAGGGGCGTCAGAACCTGTCCACGCAGGCCTACCGGATCGACCCTTCGGTCTTCGAGAAGCGGACTGAGGACTTCGCCGAAAAGTTCAAGGTCCGCGAGGAGGGCACGACCGGCATCCCGGTGGTCCGCCCGCCTGCCGGCGGCGACGTCTACATGCTGAGCCGGCTGTGGGAGTGGTGGCCGGTGCTCGAGCTCGAGAAGGGGCGCAGCTACCGCCTGCACATGTCCTCGCTCGACTGGCAGCACGGCTTCTCGCTGCAGCCGATCAACATCAACATCCAGGTCCACCCCGGGGTCGAGCACGTGATCACCATGACGCCGACCGAGACGGGGACATACAGCGTCGTCTGCAACGAGTTCTGCGGCATCGGCCATCACACGATGGTCGGCCGCATCCACGTGGTCGAGCCGGGGGCACCAGGCGGCACGCGGCAGTGAGGGGGATCAAGCCATGGCTATCGCAACTGTTGAAACGGGTGTGATCGGCGGCGTTGCTGCGAGATTTCGTACGTGCCCGGCCAGCGGGCTCAAGATCGATCTCGCGGCACAGCGGCTGATCAAGGCGAACGCCGTCGCGGCGGTCGTCTTTCTGGCGATCGGCGGGCTGTTCGGCCTGCTCGTGGCGCTGACGCGCTGGCAGGCCGTGCACCTGCTGCCGCCGGAGCTGTTCTATCTGGTCCTCACGGCGCACGGCTTCGACGTGCTGCTGGTCTGGATCATCTTCTTCGAGATGGCGGTCCTCTACTTCGCCTCGGCGGTGCTGCTGAACTGCCGTCTCGCCGGGCCGCGGTTCGCCTGGCTCGGCTTCGCGCTGATGCTCGGCGGCGCCATCCTCACCAACATCACGGTGCTGCAGGGCGAGTCGAGCGTGATGTTCACGAGCTACCCGCCGATGAAGGCCGCCCCCAATTTCTACCTGGGGCTGATACTGTTCGCGGTGGGCGCGCTGATCGGCTGCTTCGTGTTCCTGGGCACTCTGGTCGTCGCCAAGGAGGAGAAGACCTACGAGGGCTCTATCCCGCTGGTGACGTTCGGGGCCTTGACGGCCTGCATCATCGCCATCTTCACCATCGCCTCGGGCGCCATCATCCTCATTCCGACGTGGCTCTGGTCCATCGGCTACATCTCCGAGATCAACACGGTGATGTACAAGCTCGTATGGTGGGCCATGGGGCACAGCTCGCAGCAGGTCAACGTAGCTGCGCACGTGGCCATCTGGTATGCGATCATCGCCATCCTGCTCGGGGCCAAGCCGCTGTCTGAAAAGGTGAGCCGCAGCGCGTACTTCCTCTACATCCTGTTCCTGCAGCTCGCCTCCGCGCACCACCTGCTCGTCGAGCCCGGCGTCAGCGCCGAGTGGCGCGTTTTCAACACGTCGTATTTCATGTACTTGGCCGTGCTCGGCAGCATGATCCACGGCATGACGGTGCCCGGCGCGATCGAAGCGGCACAGCGGCGGAACGGCTACACGCGCGGCGCCTTCGAGTGGCTGCGCAAGGCGCCGTGGGGCAACCCGGCCTTCTCCGGCATGTTCCTGTCGCTGGTGATGTTCGGTTTCCTCGGCGGCATCTCCGGTGTCGTGCTCGGCACCGAGCAGCTCAACATCATGATGCACAACACTCTCTATGTGCCGGGGCACTTCCACGCCACGGTTGTCGCCGGCACCACGCTCGCCTTCATGGCCGTCACCTACCTGCTGCTGCCGCTCATCTTCCAGCGCCAGGTGATCTGGCCGAGGCTCGCCAAGTGGCAGCCCTACCTGTTCGGCATCGGCGTGGCGGGCATCTCGCTCTTCATGATGGGCGCGGGCACGCTGGGCGTGGCGCGTCGGCACTGGGACGTCGGCTTCTCTGACGCCATCCTGTCGTTCGCCTATCCGGCCGCCGCCTTCCTGATGCTGGCGCTCAACGGCCTTTCGGCGATCTTGGCCGCCATCGGAGGGGCGATGTTCGTCATCATCGTCGTGGCCAGCGTGCTGTGGGGCAAGCCTGTCGATAAGACCAACATCATCGAGTCGCTCGGGCCGATGCCGCAGCGCCAGCTCAGCGACGCGGTGTCGAGCTACGGCAGCGCGGGGACGTGGAAGCTGCCCGGCACGTACATCCTCGTGGCGGTCTTCTTCACGGCCTTCGTGCTCTACTACTTCGTGAACTGGAAGTACCTCTCCCAGCTCTGGCTGATGGGGTAGGCGCCGCTCCGCTGCGCCGAACCGTCCGCAGGAGGAGGTCATGAACAGGGCTGAAATCGCACAGGCAGCCATTCTCCCGGCGCGGCTGACCGCCCGGGAGGTAGTGGGGATCTTCAAGCCGCGGATCGCGGTGTCGATCATGCTGAGCGCGATCGGGGGGCTTGCCATCTCGCCGGGCCCCCTGCCCGAGGTCTGGTGCGGAGCGGCGGTGGCCATCGCCGTTCTGCTGGCGGCAGGCGCCGCCGGCGCTTTCAACCAGTGGGCCGAAGCCGACCTCGACGCCCGCATGACGCGCACTGCAACGAGGCCCTTTGCAAGCGGGCGTCTCGAAGCCGGCGGTCTGTGGCTCGCCGCCATCCTCGCGCTGCTCGCGGCCGCGGCGGCGCTGGCGGCAGCTTCCGCCAATGCGTGGGCGGCGTTCTACACGGTCATGGGCGCGCTCACTTACGGCATCGTCTACACCGTGTGGCTGAAGCGGCGCACATGGCTGAACATCGTCGTCGGCGGCCTTGCCGGCAGCTTCGCGGTGCTGGCCGGCGCCGCGGCCGTGGACCCCCGGCTGTCCACGGAGGCCGTGCTGCTCGCCGTCGTCCTGTTCCTGTGGACGCCGCCGCACTTCTGGAGCCTGGCCATCGCGGCGCGCGACGACTATGCGGCCAATCTCGTGCCGATGCTGCCGGTGGTCGTCGGCGACCGCGTCTGTGCGCATGTCATCCTCGCCCACACCGCCGCACTGTCGCTCATCGCGCTGGCGCCTGCGGCATTCGGCATGGGCTGGATCTACCTCGTTTTCGCGATCGTCAGCGGCTCTCTCTTCACCGCGGCCAGCGTCGCGCTGGTGCGCGCCCCGACACGGCGAAACGCGATCCGGAACTTCTTCGCCTCGCTGGCGCAGCTCCTGCTTCTCCTTTCCGGCGTCCTTCTCGACCGATGGATGCTCGGAGGAGGCATGGCATGAAGCTGGCCTTCATCGCGTTGGCACTCGCTGCCGCACTGCTTCCGCGGCCGGCGGCGGCGGGCAACGCGGAGGACGCCATCGCGCTGTCGCAGGAGGCGGTCGGCCAATACCTGCCCGATCTCGCCTTTACCGACACCGATGGCAGCACCGTCCGGCTGATGGATTACCGTGGCAAGCCGCTGCTCGTCAGCATGATCTACACGAGCTGCGCGGATGTCTGCCCGACGCTGCTCGAGAGCCTCTATCCGGCGGTCAAGGTCGCCCGCAAGGCGCTCGGGGACGACAGCTTCGCCGTGATCACCGTCGGTTTCGATACGAGGAACGACACGCCGTCGCGGCTGCGAGCCTTCGCGCGCACCCGCGGCATCGACATTCCCAACTGGACCTTCCTGGCCGCAGACGAGGAGAGCCTCGACGCTCTGGCGCGCACGGTCGGCTTCGGGATCTACAGCCGGGCGGGGGGCTTCGACCACCTGGCGCAGGTCAGCCTCATCGACGCTCGGGGCCGGCTCAGTCAGCAGGTCTACGGGTCCGTCTTCGAGCCGCCGGTCATCGTCGATCCGCTGAAAGCACTGGTGTTCGGGCGCTTCGAGCCGCTGCGGTCGGTGGATGGGCTGATCGACCGCATCCGCTACTTCTGCACCGTCTACGATCCGAGCTCCGGACGCTACCGCTTCAACTATTCGCTTTTCGTCAGCGTCGGGATCGGGATAGCGTGCTTCATCCTGATCGTCGTAGTGCTGGCCCGCGAGTGGCGGCGCTCCTCCGCCAGCGGTGCAAGGCCCTCCTGATGAATTTCCTCCGCGTCCCGATACGCCGGGGCTTCGACCTGGCCGAGGCTGTGCTCAACAAGGTGTTCCCGCCAGAGTGGAACCCTTTGCTCAACCTCGGCGCGCTCGGGTTCTTCTTCTACTGGGTGATCACCGTCAGCGGCATCTACCTGTTCGTCTTCTTCGAGACGAGCGTCCACGATGCCTATGAATCCGTCGAGTACATGACCCGCGACCAGTGGTACGCGGCGGGGGTCATGCGCAGCCTGCACCGCTACGCCTCGGACGGGCTGATCATCGTTATGTTTGCGCATCTGACAAGGGAGTTCGGGCTCGACCGGTACCGCGGCGTACGCTGGTTCAGCTGGGTGACCGGCGTGCCGGTCCTCGTGCTGGTGTTCGTGGCCGGCATCACGGGCTACTGGATGGTCTGGGACACGCTGGCGCAGTACGTGGCGCTGGTGACGACCGAATGGCTCGACAAGCTGCCCATCTTCGGCGAGCCCATCGCCAAGAACTTCTTCTCGCCCGAGACGCTCGAGAGCCGGTTCTTCACGCTGATGGTGTTCATGCACATCGCGGTGCCGCTCATCGCGCTGATCATTCTGTGGGTGCACCTCCAGCGGGTGACGAAGCCGCGCATCAACCCGCCGCGCGGGCTGGCCATCGGGGTCTTTCTGACCATGCTGGTGCTGTCGCTCGTGCACCCTGCGACGAGCCAGGGGCCCGCGGACCTTTCCAAAGTGCCGGTTGCGGTCGGCCTCGACTGGTTCTATCTGCCGCTCTTTCCCCTGCTCGACACCTGGCCCGGGCCGGTGACGTGGGGCGCGTCGGGCGCTCTGCTGCTGGTTCTCGTTGCGATGCCGTGGCTGCCGCCCATGCGCAAGCCGCCCGCCGCGGTCGTCGACCTTGCCAACTGCAACGGTTGCGTCAGATGCTTCAATGATTGCCCGTACAGCGCCATCATGATGGTCGGCCGCACCGACGGGCGCCCGTTCGAGCGCCAGGCCATGGTCAATCCGGCATTGTGCGTCGGCTGCGGGATCTGCGCCGGCGCGTGCCCGACCTCGATGCCGTTCCGGACCGCATCCGACCTGATCCCCGGCATCGACCTGCCCGATCACAGCATCGGCATGCTCCGCGATACCGTGCATGCGGCTGCAGGCAAGCTGCGCGGCAAGAGCCGCATCCTCGTCTTCGGCTGCGAGCACGCAACCCCGCTCGCCGGCCTCACGGGACCCGGCGTCGCTTCCGTCAGCCTGCGCTGCATCGGCCAGTTGCCGCCCTCGTTCATCGACTACGTGCTGAGCAAGGGCCTCGCCGATGGCGTCGTGCTGAGCGGCTGCTGTGAGAACAGCGGCCATGCGCGGTTCGGCGTCAAGTGGACCGGGGCTCGGCTCGCGCGGGCGCGGGACCCGCAATTGCGGGCCCGGGTGCCTTCGGAGCGGCTCAAGACGCTGTGGGCCGGCCGGCTAGGTGGGGCCAAGCTCGACACGCTGCTGCGAGAGTTCGCCGCCGAGCTCGATCGGCTGCCCGCGCCGCAGGCGAAGCCGGAGCTACGCCGCGTGGCGAAGATGGAGGAGTTCATAAGTGGCTGACCTGGCGCGATATGCCGGCCAGGGCGCCGTCTACGCGCTCGTGGCCTTCGGCGTCGGCTACCTCGCAAGCCGGCCGTCCATAGAATACTTCCCCCCCGACCGTGCGCAGATCAAGATCAGCTTCGCGCATGGCGCCAACCGCATCGAGGAATGCCGTCGGCTCTCGACGGAGGAGATCGCCAAGCTGCCTCCCAGCAAGCGCCGGCCGCATACCTGCGGACGCGAGCGGCTGCCGATACGCATCCAGCTTCTCCTGGACGAGGTGGCGATCTACGACGAGGTCGTTCAGCCCACCGGCCTGTCCAGCGACGGCCCCGCCCGCGTATACCGCAAGTTCCAGGTCGAGCCCGGCCGGCACGAGATCACCGTGCGCCTGCGCGACAGCGCCCGCACCGACGGCTTCGACTACGAGCGCCGGGAGGACCTGGAGCTGGCGCCGCAGCAGAGTCTGGCGGTAGACTTCAGCGGCGACCAGGGTACATTCATCATCCGCTGAGGACAGTCATGGCGCTGATCGAGTGGCGACCCGAGTTCGAGACCGGAGTGGCGGAGGTCGATCACGAGCACCGCGAGCTCGTCGATCTCATCAATAAGCTCCACGCCTACCTCGGGGCGAATGCGGCGAAAGAGGTCGTGAGCGGCTTCCTCGGCGAGGTCTTCGCGAAGATCTCGGCCCACTTCGCGCTCGAGGAGACTGTGATGCGCAAGCACCGCTACGACGAGTATGCGGCGCACAAGTCAGACCACGAGAAGCTGCTCGACGACATCCGCGACATCATGGATGCCCACGAGAGCGGCGTGTTCGTCGATTACGAGGTCGCCCTCGGCCGCGCCGTGCGCGACTGGTTCGTCGACCACTTCAAGACCAAGGACGCGCGGCTGCACCGGATGCTCGGCGTATAGCCGACAGCGCGTATAGCGACAGCCTGGGCCGCGCCCGGCGCAGCACGCGTTCCACTTCCCCCATCGACAGATGAATAGAGGGTCGGCTCGAGGGCGGAAGCTTGCGCAACGCCCCGCGATTCCCTAACGCCGACCCTCACTCCCCCCGGAGCTACTTCGAGAGCTACTTCGAGAACTGCTTCAGATAGCTTAGAAGATCCTCGCGATCCTCCTCGTCCGACAGTCCGGGAAAGACCATTTTTGTCTTCTGCACGAGCGCATTCGGCTTCTCGAGATACTTGTCGAGCTTCTCCTCGCTCCAGACGAGGCCGTTCTGCCCCAGCTCCTTGAATGCGGCCGAGTAGGAATAGCCCTCCACTGACGCCGCCTTGCGTCCGATGATCTGGTTGAGCTGCGGCCCGACCTTGTTCTTGGCGTTTGGGCCGACGTCGTGGCACGCCTTGCACTTGCGGAACACGGCCTCGCCCTTCTCGACATTGCCCCCGGCCAGCGCTGTCGCGCTGAGCGCTGCGATGCTGAGCAGCATGGCTGGGTACCGCAAGCATGCAATCATCGACTTCTCTCCCGGATTCCTGGCTGCGCGTCCGTCATTGCATTGGCGCAGAACTTGGCGGCATGGCGCCGCGCGATCCTTGACCTCGGTTAAGCCGCTGGAATCAGGAACTGAACACCGTTGTCGCACCGTCGGCCCGCGTCGCCCAGGCGCGCGTGCCCGGAAATCGACCGACGATCGCCTCTATCTCGTCGGGCGACGCCAGGGCAAGGGCCGTCGACAGGCCGTCCGCCACTGCAGCCGTCGCATTGCGCACCGTGACGCTCTGCCAATGGGCCGGCGTCGCAGCAGTTCCCGGATGGATCAGGTGGCTGAGTCGGCGGCGCGCGGAGAGCATGAGGCTGTTCACCGACGATGTCGCCAGCGCCGCGTCGGCGAGTGAGATGCGCAGCGGCCCGCCGCGGACCGCGATGTCGAATGGGCGGCCGTCCGCTCGCCCTCCCAACGCCGCAACCTCGCCGATGTCGATGAGCACGTTGGTCCAGCCGCGGCGCCGCAGGCGCAGGGCCACCTGATCGGTAATGTAGCCCTGGGCGATGCCGTTGAGGGTGAGGCGCGCGCGCTGCGCGAGTCGGACCCGGCCGCTCCCGATCTGCACGCGGTCCATGCCGATGGACGACATGGCCGCGGCGAGCCGATCCGGCGGGGGCGGCGCCCCCTCCGGATCATCTGCATACCAGCCGGCCAGGAGCCGCCACAGCGGCTGGATCGTGGGGTCGAACAGGCCGCCTGTTGCCCGGCTGAGGTGTTGAGTCTGGCGCAGAAGGCGCAGCAGATCGAGCGAGGGATGCAGCAGCTCGCCGTCGCCGTTGAGGCGGACGAGCTCCGAATCTTCGCGATGAAGGCTGAAGATCCGCTCGAGCCGTTCGATCTCGTCGAGACAGTCGCTGATCGCATGCTCCGCCTCGAGCCGGTCCGCGCCGAGAAAGACCATGCGGGCCTGGGCGCCGAGCGCATGCCCATTCCACTCGACTGCCGGCGCCCGGGACGCCGCGGCGGGCAGCACCACGGCCCCTGCCGCCGCGAGGAGGAACAGGGTGCGGCGGCTGATGCGGCGGTCAGGCATCGGCGTCCTCCACAGCGAGGTGCTTTACCGCTGGCGGGAGTGCGAAAGCCGGCACGGCGCGCCTCTGCGCCCGCTGCTTCAGAGGAAGGCAGGTCGTGGCGTCGTAGTAGCTGGCCTGGCATTTCAGGCAATAGATGCACTCGTTGGGGACGATCTGCCCCAGCGGATTGATCGCCTGGACCGTGCAGCGCACGGCGCAGATACGGCACTCGCGCCCGCACTGCGGCCGCCGCTTCAGCCATTCGAAGAGGCGCAGCCGTGCCGGGATGGCGAGCGCCGCCCCCAGCGGGCAGACGTACCGGCAGTAGAAGCGCTCGATGAACAGCCCCGCCGCCAGCAATGCGATCGCATAGACGACGAACGGCCAGGCGCGCGCGAGCTTCAGCACGACGATCGTCTTGAAAGGCTCGATCTCGGCGAGCGCGAACGCGTCAGGGATCGACTTGAACGATATGCCGAGGATCAGAAGGAACGCGATATACTTGATTGGCCAGAGGCGTTCGTGCAGCGGCCAAGGCAGCTCGATCTGGCGGATGCCGAGCCGGCGCGCTGCGACGTTCAGCAGCTCCTGCAGCGCCCCGAACGGGCATAGCCATCCACAGAACACGCCCCTTCCCCAGAACAGCATGGACAGCGCCACGAAGCTCCAAAGGATGAAGATGAGCGGATCTGCAAGGAACTGCTCCCAGTGGAAGCGGCTCAGCACCGCGTGCGCGAACGTGATCACATTCACCACCGAGAGCTGGGCCCCGGCATAGAGCCCCAGGAACACGACTGTCACCGCAAGGAAGCCGGCGCGCGTGCGCTGGTAGATGCGCACATTGCGGACGAGACCGTCGTGGGCGAAGAGAATTCCGGCGAGCACCAGGAGCATGGCTGCCGTCATGGCGATCTCGATCCGGCGCGACCGCCAGATCTGCTGCCAGAGCTCCTCCTCCGGCGGCTCGTGAAGGGCCAGCGCCAAGCTCGCCTGCCCGATCAGGTAGGCTGCGGGCAGGCTATGATCGAGCGCGAGGACCTGCGAGCGCCCTTCCGCCTCGTCCGCCACCAGGAGCTCCAGCCGCCATGGTTTCGCCGGATCGAACCCGGTGGCGCCAGGGAGACGAAACAGGCCGATCTCGCGCAGCTCCGGCGCACCTTCCGCCGTTAGCCGATCGCGGTTCTCATGCTGCTCCCGGGACAGCCTGATCGTATTCGCCCCCTGCACGATCTGGATACGGTCGAATGCTCCGGACCGGGTCCATTCGGTCCCCTTGAACGAGTACAGTCCGCGGGCCGCGACGAGCAGCAGGGTTCCGTCCGAGGACAGCTCGCCTTCGAGCCTTTCAAAGGCTCGCCGGCCGATCAGGCTCTGGCCGATGGCCGGCGGCGACAGCACCGCCGCATAGAGCTCGATGAACAGGTCGCCAGCCTCGTCTGCGGCCGGCGGCCCGAAGGCCTCGGCGACATCGCCGCGCCGGACCACGCGATGCGCGATGGCGCCTTCGGCCATCAGCTCGGGCCAGCTCTTCCTGGTGAATGTCAGCCGATCGATCTGCACCGGCTGGGATGGCGCCTCGAGCAACCCGCGCGAGCGGGCCACCGCGCGGGCGGAGCGCAGGACGGCATCGCGGATCACCGCGCTCGAGACGGTGGCTCCGGCAACGTGGTCCGGGCCCGCGCCGCGCCGGAATTCCCGCGTCGTCGCGGCCTGGCGGATGTCGATGCCGTGCAGCCCGCGAACGAACGCCTCCAGAGCGTCGGCCGCGATGCCGATGACCAGGATCGGCTCCTCGTGGCGGGCAAGCCGCGCGGCCGCGATGCGACCGTCCGCCGTCAGCACCACGTGAACGTCGAGCGGCCGTCCGGCATAGCCGAGCGAGCCTGTCACGGCCATCGTCGAGTAGGCATAGCCGTACAGCCTGCCGCCGCGCCGTATCTCGAGCGCCGGTGGACTGCCCGACAATTCTCCCGGCTCGAGATCTTCCGACAGGGAGCGCACGAGCTCCCGCAGGTCGGCCGGCTGATCCCGGCCCTCGGCCCCCGAGCAGCGCGGCCACGAGACGATCAGGACCGCCAGCACGAGCAAAGCGACCCGGGCGCAGAGGCTCGCGCCATTCGCCCGGTCCAGACCGGCCATCACCCCGTGCAGCATCCGTCCTCCACATGAGGGAGCCAGCAAGACAGCAGAACTGATCAACGAAAACGCAAGCTTCGAGTTAACCGAAGTCAAGTGAATCGGCGTTGCAGGCGCATAGCGTCCCGGCGCGGACAACGCTGGGAGACCCTAATGAAGCCTGTAGCCTCGTCGTTCAAACCTCGGCTTTTTGGCAGCCTGATCTTTGCCCTGGCCGCTGCGGGTCTGCCCGCTCACGCGCTCGCGCAGCAGAAGCCCGCGCAAGCCGACCTCGAGAAGCACAAGACGACCCCTGGCGGCCAGTATGAGCCGTCGCTGGACGTTCTGATGGGGGCCGGGATCGAGATCCCCGGACGCAAGCCGGGCGACCCGGTCATGACGCCTGATGAATTCCGGACTGCCACCCAGATCTACTTCGAGCGCTGTGCCGGCTGCCACGGCGTGCTGCGGAAGGGCGCCACGGGCAAAGCGCTGTCGCCGGATCTCACGCGCAACCTGGGCTTCGAATATCTGCGCGACTTCATCAACTACGGGTCGCCGGCGGGCATGCCGAACTGGGGCAGCTCGAGCGAGCTCACCGAGAAGGAAGTCGACCTCATGGCGCGCTACGTGCTCCTGGAGCCGCCGCAGCCGCCAGAGTTCGGGATGCCGCAGATCAAGGCGACGTGGAAGGTGCACATCCCCGTCGAGAAGAGGCCGACGAAGCAGCTCAACAGCCTCGACATAGACAACCTGTTCTCCGTCACGCTGCGCGACAGCGGCGAGCTCGCGCTGATCGACGGCGCCTCGAAGAAAATCGTGGCGGTCATCAAGACCGGCTATGCGGTGCACATCTCGCGGCTGTCGAGCTCGGGACGCTATCTCTTCGCCATCGGCCGCGACGCCAAGATCGACCTCATCGACCTTTGGATGGACCCGCCGGCGACGGTGGCTGAGATCAAGATCGGCCAGGAGGCCCGCTCCGTCGAAACCTCCAAGATGAAAGGCTTCGAGGACAAGTACGCGATTGCCGGCGCCTACTGGCCGCCGCAGTTCGTGATCATGGACGGGACGACGCTGGAGCCCAAGAAGGTCGTCTCCACCCGCGGCATGATCTACGACACGCAGGAGTACCATCCGGAGCCGCGCGTGGCCGCGATCGTGGCATCGCACTACCGGCCGGAGTTCATCGTCAACGTCAAGGAGACAGGCCAGATCCTGCTTGTGAACTATCGGGACATCAAGAACCTGCAGGTGACCGCAATCGAGGCGGAGCGCTTCCTCCACGATGGCGGGTTCGACGCGACCAAGCGCTACTTCCTCGTGGCGGCGAACGCGCGCAACAAGGTCGCCGTCATCGACACCAAGAAGAGCAGGCTCGTCAGCGTGATCGAGACCGGCGGCCAGACGCCTCACCCCGGCCGGGGCGCCAACATCGTGCATCCGAAGCTCGGGCCGGTGTGGGTGACGAGCCACCTCGGCGACGAGACGATCTCGCTGATCGGCACCGATCCCGCGAAGCACCCGGAGTCGGCCTGGAAGGTAGTGCAGAAGCTCAAAGGCCAGGGCGGCGGCTCACTGTTCGTCAAGAGCCATCCGAAATCACCCCATCTCTATGTCGATACGCCCCTGAACCCTGAGGCGGAGGTGTCCTCGTCCGTGGCCGTGTTCAGGATCGCCGATCTCGATCAGGGCAAGCCGCAGTACAAGGTGCTACCGATCGGCCAGTGGTCGGGCATCGCCGAAGGCCAGCGCCGGGTCGTCCAGGGCGAGTACAACAAGGCCGGAGACGAGATCTGGTTCTCGGTCTGGAACTCCAAGACGCAGGCCTCCGCCCTGGTGGTGGTCGATGACAAGACGCTTTCGCTCAAGTCCGTCATCAAGGACCCGAGGCTCATCACGCCGACCGGCAAGTTCAACGTCTACAACACGCGCAACGACGTCTATTGAGGCTTGGCAAGGGTACCGGGCCGCACCATTCTCGACAGCGGCCCGTGCCCGTGTCCGTGCCTCGCGCCTTCCTTCCGGCCGGGAGAAACAAGCTGATGCATCCGGGGATGGTGTTTCTCGTCGGTGCCGGACCGGGCGATCCGGACCTGCTGACGCTGAAGGCCCTGCGCGCGATCGAGACTGCCGACGTCGTCGTTTTCGATCGTCTCGTGTCGGAAGCCGTGCTGGCGCTGGTGCCGAAGGGCACCGCCCGCATCGACGTCGGCAAGCAGCCGCGCCATCATCCCATGCCGCAGGAGGAGATCAACCGCACGCTCGTCGCGCTCGGGCGTGCAGGCCGCTGCGTTGCGCGCCTCAAGGGCGGCGACCCGTTCGTGTTCGGCCGTGGCGGGGAGGAGGCGCTGGCGCTGGCGCAAGCCGGCATCGCCTTCGAGGTCGTGCCCGGGATCACCTCGGCGCAGGGCTGCGCCGCCGCGCTGAGGCTGCCGCTGACGCATCGCGGCCTCGCCACCGGCCTGCGCTTCCTCACCGGTCATTGCCGGGCCGATGCCGCCCTCGACTTCGACTGGCAGGGGCTGGCGGACCCTCGCACGACGCTCGTCGTCTACATGGGTCACGCCAACATCCGCGAGATCGCGGCCGAGATGATCGCGCACGGGCGGCCGGCATCGACGCCCGTGCTGGTCGTCAGCAGAGGCACGCTCGCCGACCAGCGGCACCTGACCTCGACGCTGGCGGCCATCGGCTCGGATATCGCCCGAGCGGCGCTGCCGACGCCCGCCCTGTTCATCATCGGCGAGGTGGTGAGCCTGAGAGAGACACTGGGAGCCGACAGCCATGGCGAGACGGCGCAGCGGACGGCGGCGAACCATTGAGGCCGCACTGGCCGTGGCCCTCATCGGCCAGACGGCGAGCGCCGGCGCACTCGACGCCGCGCGCACGCGCGAGCTCGCCGACCTCGTGCGCCAGGACTGCGGCTCATGCCACGGCATGACGCTGAAGGGCGGGCTCGGGCGCGCGCTGACGCCGGAACGCCTGCGGGATGCAACGACCGACGGTCTCGCCCGCATCATCCTCGACGGGGTGCCGGGCACTCCGATGCCGCCCTGGAGCGGGCTCATCACCGAGGAGGAAGCGATGTGGATCGCCGAATCCCTGCGCAACGGCTTCCCGCCATGAGGCGCCGCGACCTCGTCAAATGGCTTGGACTGGCTGCGGGCGCAGCGGGTGCGGGTGCTCTGCCGGCGCACGCGGCCGGCGCCGGCACCGGCTTGCGCGGCACCGGCGACCTCGGCGTCGTGGTCGAGCGTGCCACAGGATCGCTGCTCCTGGTCGAGAACAGCTCACGCACAGCCCTGGCCCGCATCGACGGGCTCGGCGACCTCTCGCACGCCTCTGCCGTGTTCTCTCGCTGCGAGCGTTACGCCTACGTGTTCGGCCGCGACGGCGGTTTGACCAAGGTCGATCTCCTGGGCGCCCGGATCGAGCGGCGCATCCTGCAGGCCGGCAACTCGATCGGCGGCGCCATCTCTGACGACGGACGTCTCATCGCGGCCGCCAACTACGATCCCGGCGGCGTCAGGCTGTTCGATGCCGCGACCCTCGAGCCCCTGGCGGAGATCCCGGCCGAATCGGCGGGGCGCAGGTCCAAGGTCGTCGGGCTGGAGGATGCGCCGGGCCGGCGCTTCGTCTTCAGCCTCTACGATGCCGGCGAGATCTGGATCGCGGACTGCGCCGACCCCGGACGGCCGGCCGTGACGCGATTTCCGGGCATCGGCAGCCTGCCCTACGACGGGCTAATCTCCTCCGACGGGCGACACTACATCGCCGGCCTGTTCGGCGAGGACGGCCTCGTGCATGTCGATCTGTGGCACGAGCAGCCGAAGCCGCGCCGCATCCTCGCCGGCTACGGCCGCGGCGAGGAGCGGCTCCCGGTCTACAAGATGCCGCATCTCGAAGGCTGGGCTCATGCCGGCGACCGCTTCCTGCTGCCGGCGATCGGGCGCAGCGAGGTGCTCGTCTGCGACGCCGCCACATTCGAGGAGATCGGGCGCGTGCCGGTGCACAGCCAGCCCGTGTTCGTCGAAGCCCGGCCGGATGGGCGCCACGCCTGGGTCAACTTCGCCCATCCGAAAAACGACACGGTCCAGGTGATCGACACGCGCACGCTGAAGGTCATCCAGGAGATGAAGCCCGGCCCGGCGGTGCTGCACATGGAGTTCACGGGCCGCGGGCACGAGGTGTGGCTCTCCGTGCGCGACGCCGACCGCGTCGACGTCTACGACACGCGCACATTCGCCAAGGTCGCGGAGGTTCCAGCCCGAAAGCCGAGCGGCATCTTCTTCACCGCGCGTGCGCACCGGACGGGGATGTGACCGATGCACCTCGACACGTCCGAGTTGGCCCTGATCGACGGATGGCAGCGCGCCTTCCCGCTGGAGCCGCGGCCATACGCGGTCATCGCCCACGCGCTCGGGATGCTGGAGGCGGATGTGATTTCCCGGCTCGGCAGGCTGCGGGCCAGCGGCGTGCTGGCAAGGATCGGCGCGACGTTGCGGCCGAACACGGCCGGAGCCAGCACGCTCGCGGCGATGCGCGTGCCCGGCGACCGGCTCGAGTCGGTGGCGGCGATCGTGACGGCGGAGGATTGCGTCAATCACAACTACGAGCGCGAGCACGAGATCAATCTGTGGTTCGTGATCGCGGGAGCCGACCGGTTGACGGTCGATGCGGTTCTGGCGCGCATCCGTGCGAGGACCGGCCTCGACATCCTGGACCTGCCGCTCGTGCGCGCCTTCCGCCTCGACCTGGGCTTTCCCATCGGGGTGGAGCGGAACGGCGTCCGCACGACCGGATCGCGCCAACCCGCCCCGGATCGCGCGGTCACTGGCGACGAGCGAGCGTTGCTCGCCGAGCTGGCCGGCGGGCTCGCTCTCGAGCAGCGCCCCTATCTCGCTCTCGCACGCAAGCTGGGCACAACGGAGGACGACGTCCTGGCCACCCTGGGTGCCTTGGTCGCCGACGGCATCGTCTCGCGGCTCGGCCTCATCGTCCGCCACCGCGCGCTCGGCCTCACCGCCAACGCGATGACCGTGTTCGACGTGCCCGAGACCGACATCGACCGCGTCGGCACGCGCCTCGCCGCGGAGCCCGCCGTGACCTTGTGCTACCAGCGGCCGCGCCGGCCCGGCTGGCCTTACAATCTCTTCGTCATGGTGCACGGCCGGGAGCGGGCGGCAGTCGTCGGGCAAATCGACGACTTGGCTGCGCGGAGCGGCGCGGGCCACCTGCCACGGGCGGTCCTGTTCAGCCGCCGCTGCTTCAAGCAGACCGGCGCCAGCCTGCGCGCCGCGTGAGAGGGTAAAGCCGTGCTCGACCCTGTGGACCGCCGGATCATCAACGCCTTGCAGGGCGGCTTTCCGGTCGCCGAGCGTCCTTATCTGGATGCCGCTGCGGCACTTCAACTGTCCGAGGGCGAGCTGATCGATCGGCTTTCCCGATTGCTGGACATGGGTGCGCTCAGCCGCTTCGGCCCCATGTTCAACGCCGACAGGCTCGGCGGCGGCTACTGCCTGTGCGCGATGGCAGTGCCGCCCGCGGAGCTCGAGGCCGCTGCGGCGATCGTCAACGGCTTCGTCGAGGTGGCGCACAACTACGAGCGCCAGCATGCCCTCAACATGTGGTTCGTGGTGGCGAGCGACGACCCCGCGCGCCTCGACGCGGTGATCGCCGAGATCGAGGCGATGACCGGCCGCGAGGTGCTGTCCCTGCCGAAGCTCGAGGAGTTCTACGTCGGGCTGAGGGTCGAGGCATGAGCGGGTCTCCCATCGACGACACCGACCGCCGTCTCATCCGCGCGACGCAGGCGGGCCTGCCTCTGGTGCCGCGCCCCTACCACACGATCGCCGAGGCCGTCGGCATTGCGCCGGAGGAGGCAATGGCGCGGCTTACGGCCATGTTGGAGGCGGGTCTCGTCCGCCGCATCGGCGCGGTACCCAACCACACCGCCCTCGGGCTGACCTTCAACGCCATGTCGGTCTGGGATGTCGCGGACGAGGCGCTGCCCGGCCTGGGGCCGCGGGTCGGCGCGCTCGATTTCGTCAGCCACTGCTATCACCGGCCGAGGCGGCCGCCGGCATGGCCGTACAATCTCTTCGCCATGGTGCACGGCCGCAGCCGCGCCGAGGTGACGGAGAAGGTCGGCGCCATCGGCCGCCTGCTCGGCGGCGACTGCCGGGACAGCGACGTGCTGCTCAGCCGCCGGACCCTGAAGAAGACCGGCCTCAGGCTGGCGGATTGACCGAAAGGATCGAGGCATGTTCCGGCTCACTCAGTTCCTGCGGGAGATCGACACGCCGACGCCGGTTTCGCCGCGCCGCGATCCGCCGGCGCCAGTCGTGATCTGGAACCTGATCCGGCGCTGCAACCTGAAGTGCCGGCACTGCTACTCGATATCCGGCGACGTCGATTTCCCGGGCGAGCTCGGCACGGCAGAGGTGTTCCGCGTCATGGACGATCTCGAGGCGGCCGGCGTGCGCGTGCTCATCCTGTCCGGCGGCGAGCCGCTGCTGAGGCCCGACATCTTCGACATCTCGCGGCGCGCCAGGGCGCGCGGCTTCTACGTGGGCCTGTCCTCGAACGGCGCGCTGATCGGCGAGGAGAACATCGGGCGGATCGCGGAGGTCGGCTACGACTACGTCGGCATCAGCCTCGACGGCATCGGTGCGACGCACGACCGGTTCCGCGGCAAGCCGGGGGCCTTCGATGCCTCCCTGGCCGGCGTGCGGCTGTGCCGGGCCCGAGGGATCAAGGTGGGCCTGCGCTTCACGATGACCATGGACAATCATCAGGAGTTCGATGGCGTGCTGCGCCTCGCCGCCGCTGAAGGCGTGGACAAGTTCTACCTGTCGCATCTCGTCTATGCCGGCCGCGGCAACAAGAACCGTGCCGAGGACGCCGCCTGGGGAATGACACGCCGCACGATGGAGCACCTGTTCGAGACGGCGTGGCGCGCCGTCGAGCAGGGCGGCAGCCAGGAGTACGTCACCGGCAACAACGATGCCGACGGGGTGTTCCTCTATCTCTGGGCGAGGCGGCGCTTCCCCGAGCACGCGGAGCACCTGCGCGCCAAGCTCGTGCAGTGGGGCGGCAACGCGTCTGGCGTCGGCGTCGCCAACATCGACAATCTCGGCAACGTGCACCCCGACACGTTCTGGTGGCACTACGCTATCGGCAACGTGAAGGAGCGGCCGTTCGCCGACATCTGGCAAGATACCTCCGATCCCGTCATTGCCGGTCTGAAACGCCGTCCGCGCAGCATCGGCGGTCGCTGCGGAGCATGCAGGCACTTCGACATCTGCGGCGGCAGCACGCGCGTGCGCGCACTGCAGCTCACCGGCGATCCCTGGGCCGAGGACCCCGCCTGCTACCTGACCGACGAGGAGATCGGGCTTGCTGCGCCGGCCGCCCGCGTCACCGTCACGCCCTACAGAGGAGTGCGCCATGAGGCCCCACATCGGCTCAACTCCTAGCCTGATCGCCGCGCTCGCCGCTGCGCTCTGGCTGGCCGCCGGTCCGGCGAACGCCGAGCAGCCGGATGCGGCAGCGCTCTATAAGGAGCACTGCGCCAACTGCCATGGCGCCGACCGGCTGGGCGGCCAGGGTCCGGCCCTGATCCCTGAATCGCTCACCCGGCTGCGCAAGCAGGCTGCGGCGGAGGTCATCGCGAAAGGCCGGCCGGCGACGCAGATGCCGGGCTTCGAGCCGGCGGTCGCGACGGACGAGTTGAAGGCCCTCATCGACCATATCTATACGCCCCTGCCGGCGCCGCCGGCATGGAGCATCGCCGACATCGAAGCGACGCGCGTCGTTCACGCCCCGGCGCCGGTCCTGGAACGCCCCGTGTTCGCGGCCGATCCGCTCAACCTCTTCGTCGTGGTCGAGGCCGGCGACCACCACGTCACGATCCTCGACGGCGACAGGTTCGAGCCCATTCACCGCTTCAAGAGCCGCTATGCGCTGCACGGCGGACCGAAGTTCACGTCCGACGGGCGCTTCGTCTTCTTCGCATCCCGCGACGGCTGGGTGACGAAGTTCGACCTCTGGAGCCTCGAGGTGCTGGCGGAGGTCCGCGCCGGACTCAACACCCGCAACATCGCGCTCTCGTCAGACGGCAGGCACGTCGCCGTCGCCAATTACCTGCCGGGCTCGCTCGTCATCCTGGACGCCGCCGATCTCTCGGTCGCGAAGGTCTTCGACGTGAAGGATGCCAGCGGCCGGCCATCGCGCGTCAGCGCGGTCTATCAGGCGCCGCCACGGTCGAGCTTCATCGCGGCCCTGAAGGACGTGCCCGAGATCTGGGAGATCGCCACCGACCCCGATGCGCCGCCCGTCTACACCGGCCTCGTCCACAGTCATGAGAGAGGCATGACCGAGGCGCTGGCCGCTTCCGAGGGCTTGTTCGCGCTCCGCCGGATCGCCGTCGACGAGCCGCTGGACGACTTCTTCTTCGATCCCGGCTACCGCCACCTGCTCGGCTCCTCGCGCGACGGGCGCAGCGCTTTCGTCGTCAACCTCAACGTCGGCCGCACCATCGGCCGCATCGAGATGCCGGGCCTGCCTCACTTGGGGGCGGGAATCTCGTGGCAGCGCGAGGCGGGCCGCGTAATGGCCACCCCGCACCTGAAAGAGGGCAAGATCAGCGTCATCGACATGGCGAGCTGGACCGTCCTCAGGCAGATCGAGACGCTGGGCCCCGGCTTCTTCATGCGCAGTCACGAAGCCTCCCGCTACGCCTGGACCGACGTGATGCTGGGCCCGGCCAGGGATTCGCTGCACGTGATCGACAAGACGACGCTCGAGATCGCCGCCACGATCAGGCCGGCACCGGGCAAGACGGCGGCGCACGTCGAGTTCGACCGCAGCGGCCGCCATGCGCTGGTCAGCATCTGGGAGATGGACGGGGCGATCGTCGTCTACGACGCCGAGACGCTGGCCGAGGTGAAGCGCATTCCGATGTCGAAGCCGTCCGGCAAGTACAACGTCTACAATAAGATCACGTTCTCCGAAGGGACCAGCCACTGATGGCGGCGAGCTGGCGCGATACGGCGCTCGTCATCGCGGCGCACGGCGAGCGGCGCCCTGTCGCCTCCAACCGCAGCCTGCTGCAGCACGTTGCCACCCTCGAGGGCAGGGCGGACTTCGCCGGGGTCTGGGCCGGCGTGCTGCACGGAGAGCCGGCGATCGAGCAGGCCCTGGCCAGCGCCGAGGCCAGCGGCGCGACGACGCTCCTCGTCTACCCGTTCCTCATGAGCGACGGCGTCATCCTGCGCGAGACGCTGAAAAATCGCATGGCCGCTTGCCGACCCAAACAATCGCCTTGCCTGCTGCCGCCTCTCGGTCTGGAGCCGCGCCTCATCGTGCTGCTGAGCGGACAAGCCGTCTCGGCCGCCCGCGAGGCGGGCTTCGATCCATCCCGGACGCGGCTGCTGGTTGCCGGCCACGGCTCCCGACTCGGTGGCGAGTCGGCATGGGCGACGCGGCGTGCGGCCGGCCTGCTGGAGGGCGCCGGACTGTTCGCATCTGTCGACGTCGCATTCCTTGGGGAGCCGCCGCTCATCGCCGACCGGCTCGCGGTCGACCGCGGTCCCGTGGTGGTGCTGGGCTTCTTCTCCGGCGATGGCATGCACGCCCGGTGCGACGTGCCCGCCGCGATCGATGCGACCGGCGCGCACGCGGTCTACACCGGTCCGATCGGCGCCTGCCCCGGGATCGCGGATATCATCATGACGACGCTCGAGGAATCGCGGAGCGAGATCAGGTCTCCTCGTAGCTCTCGGCGCTCTTCTCGACATAGGTGATGAGCGTGCCGACGTCGGCGATGGAGACGAGCTCGTGATCGACCGAGACGCCGAGCCCGCGCAGCTTCCCGATGGCTCTCGAGAAGCTCTCGGGCTTCATGCCGAGGCGGCTGGCGATCAGCGCCTTCTCGTAGGGCAGCTCGACGATGCACGAACCCTGGCGGGTGCGGCACTGCTGGACCAGGAAGTCCGCGATGCGCTGCGGTGCGGACAAGAGCTTGATCTGCTCGATCTGCTCGACGAGGAACTTCAGGTGATGGGACGCCGAAGCCAGCATGCACAGCGCGAGGTTCGGGTTCTCCCTGATCTTCCTGCGCAGCACCTCGCCGTCGATCTTCAGCAGGCGCGAAGGAGCGACGATCTCGGCGTTGGCCGGATAACGTCCGCCGAGGAACATCGCCGCTTCCGCGAAAGTTTCCCCGCGCCGGAACACGCCGACGACCGCCTCGCCGCCCTCGGGTGTGATGCGCGCGATTTTCACCCAGCCGTCGAGAATCACGAAGAACGCGCTCGCAGGATCGCCCTGCTGGAACAGCAGCGCGCCCTTCTCATACCGGCGTGGACCCGACGAACCTACGAGGCTGACGGTGACGTCCATCGGCATGGCCCCGAACAGCGGCGTCGATTTCACGACCTGCCAATCCTCGGGTTCCATTGAGGAGGCGCCGCGGATTGCCTGTCCCGTTTCCGCCATTGTCCAATCCCAGCCGATTGTTCCACGAGCATCAGGTAGCTGGACCCTGCTGCCTTGGCGAGCGAAACGGGGCCAGTCCGGGCGTCCTCGCGCCGCCGATCCTGATATGATGTGCGGCGCACGACTTTGATGGCCGTCAATATGGATGCCGGTCAAGGGCGCACGGCGCTCTAGAGGTGAGATTAGTTGCCCCGGGGTTTACGTTGGTGAATCGCACGGCAAAAGCCGTGGAGGATGCGATTTCGCTGGGGCGGTAACGCGGAAAGCCGAGATTTGTATTAAAATACAATGACATGAGCGCTTTCTGGCCCTCCAACGAAGGCCGGAAAGGCTCGTTGCGGGCGGCCGAGGGGCCCGACAAGGGGTCCCGGATCGGCGGCCGCGGGTCAGGCGATGGCGCCGTACATGAGCCCCGCGGCGAGCGCTCCGATGAACGCGAACCCGATATAGGCCGCGAACACCTGCCGTCGCGCGATGGCGTAAACGGCGATGGCTGCGGGGAGGCTCGTCACACCGCCTGCGAGCAGGAATGCCATCGCCGCGCCGGGCGCCATGCCATGATCGAGCAGGCCCGCCACCAGCGGCAGCGCCGCGTAGCCGTTGAGATAGGCCGGCACGCCGATGAGCGTCGCGCCCAGCACGGGCAGCACGCCTTCGCCACCCGCGACCCTCGTCACGAGGTCGGCAGGGACGTAGGCCACCATCAGGCTCTCCAGCACGAACGCCAGGGTCAGCCATTTGCCGAGAAACAGCAGGCCCTCGCGCGCGCCGGCCGCGAACGACTGCAGGCGGGCCGGCTCCGTCCAGAACCGCCATACGACCTGCTTGGGTTTGCGGACCTTGGAGCCGGCGCAGCCGCCGTTGTCGGCATCCTCGCGCAGCGGCGATCCGGCGAGCAGACCTGTGCGTGCGAGTATCAGCACGCCGAAGCCGCCGACCAGTCCGATGGCCATGGCGGCCGCGGCCTTGGCCAGCGCAAAGCCTGTCCCGAGGGTCGCTGCCGTGATGATGAACATGGAGGGGTCCATCAGGGGCGAGGATAGCCAGAACGCCATCACCGGCCCGAGCGGCACTCCCATCGCGAGCAGCGCCGCGATGATAGGGATGACGCCGCATGAGCAGAACGGCGACAGCGTCCCCGCGAGAGCGGCCAGGATCACCGCCACGGCTGCCCGGTTCTGGAATGCGTGCGCAATCAGGTTGTCGGCGGCGGCCGCCTTCGCGTAGGCCGCAATCGCGACCGAGAGCAGGAGGAATGGCAGCACCGTCCAGTGGGCGTCGAGCACGAAGGTGGCCGATTGGGCTGCCTGGCTGGGCGCGATCGCCAGCAGGACCGCGAAGATGGCGCCGACAGCCAGCCACGCTCTGTCGAGGCGCCCCGGCCGTATCTGCCATATTCGGGGAGCCGACTGCGCCTGATCCACGGCCGTTGTCGCCGCCGCGCCCGAGCCGATTTTGGTCTGCATTGTATCTATCCTTCTAGAAGTGTCGTTCTTTCGGGTCAAAAAAAGAGTGGGGGTCACCCAGCCTTCGTCTCATCGGCGCGTGCTGGCCGAGGCACACCCTCGCAGCACTCCTCCGTCAGGAAGCTCGCGGCCGCCTCGATGGCGCTGAAGTCGGCGGTGCAGATCACCTCGCGCCCCCGCCGCTCCTGGATCACCAGGCCGGCGCGAACGAGAGACGAAAGGTGATGGGCCAGCGTGGAGGCCGGCATCTCCATCAGCTTGCCGATGTCGCTCACGTTGAGCCCTTCCCTGCCGGCGCGCACCAGCAGGCGCAGAAGGCGCAGCCGCGCGCGGTTCCCGAGCGCCGCGAACCCCTCGGCGGCTTGCTGCTCGCTGAATCGCTTCTGGACAGATTCGGTTTGGCGCGCGGTGTTCATATGAACACACTAAAAAACTAGAATAATGGGAATGTCAACGGCATGTTTGCGCGAAGGTGCGGTCAGCGCCAGCGCACCGCCCACGCAACCGGAGGCAACGGACTGCATCGGCCGGCGCGACCAGACCGCGAAACATGCCGAGCGGAGACCGCGGTCGCCGTCACGATCCTGTCAGCGCGACGCCAGCGACGCCATGCAGGAAGCCATTCGAGAACGTGACCTCCGGCAGGGCCAGCCGCAGTTTCTCCATCGCAGCCTGCGGCTCGCAGCGGCCGTCCGCAACGTCGCGATAGAGCCTGCTGACCGCGACCATGTCACAGGTATGGGGCGAGAGCCGCAAGCCGGTGATTCCGGCTTCGAGCAATTGAGGCACGTCGCCGATCAGGCACGTGTAGCTCCGAGCCAGCGTCTGCACGCCGTTGATGGTGAGAAATGCCTGGCCGTCCAGCGTATCGACGTCGAGGCCGTCCGGATCCTCGCCGCACACGAACTGACAGGCGTCCTTGGTGAGACCATGCACTCGGGCGTGATAGCAGCGGGCGGAGATGGCCAGCGGGCTCCGCCCCCACGCGAAGACCTCGACCGCGACGCCTTCCGCCGCGGCCGCGATCGTTTGGATCGAGCCCAGCGGCAGCTCCGGCGGCAGGCAGATGGACGTGGCGCCGCGGCGGGCCATATAGGCCAGCGTCGTTTCATTGTAGGCGTTGATGAAGGGTCCGATCATGTGCGGCCGCCCGGCAAGCTGCGCCAGGATGGACATGTCGTTGGCCTCGATCACCCGGTCAAAGCCGGCGACAAGGTCCTTCATCAGGCGGCGCTCCCGGCTGAGCGTAGGCATCGCCAGGGTGGACAGGACCACGGATTTACCCGCCCGCTCCAGCCGCTCTATGGCCTCGCCCATCAACTCGGCGAAGAACGGCATGCGCTTCGAGCACACGACCTCGCCGAGGCACACCGTGTCGACCGGGGCCTCGTCGGCGATGCGGGCATAGAAGTCGCGCCAGGCGTCGGGCTGCCAGTTGAAGAGCACGGGACCCAGCGTGATGCCCACTTGCGGGCGCATCGCGCCCCCGTTATCGCCAAGTCTTCGCATAGGCGCCCTGGGTCGATGTTTGTCCCTCGGCAAGCGCGAGGAGCCGGTCGAGATCGACGGACCGGCCCTCGGCCATGGCGTCGAGCGCCTGCCGGAAAGCCTTCACGACTGCCGAGATATAGGCCCGCCCGCGCTGACGGCCCTCGATCTTCAAGGCCGTCACCCCGGCCTTGGCAAGACCGGGCAGCAGCGCGCCGGCATTGAGGCTGGCCGGCTCCTCGAAGATGTAGCCCGAGCACTTGGCGGTCGCGAAGCGGCCCTTGCACAGGGTCGGATAGGCGGCGGGCTCGGCGCGTGGGATCCTGTTGATGGTGAACCCGCCGAGCCGCGGAACCAGCTCCTCGCCCTCCTCGTGGTAGGTGACATGGCTCGGCGGCGAGCAGACGCCATTCATGTTCGGTGACTTGCCCGTGGCATAGGAGGAGAGCGAGCAGCGCCCTTCGGCCATGACGCACAGGCCGCCGAATACGAACACCTCCGTCTCGCAGTCGATCGCCGAGTTTATGCCCGCGATCTCGGCCACCGTGAGCACGCGCGGCAGCACCACGCGCTTGACGCCGAAGGCTTCCGTGTAGAAGCGGATCGCCTCCGGGGTGGCGGCCGCCGCCTGCACGGAAAGGTGGAGCCTCGTTTCCGGGTGCCGCGTCGCGGCGTAATCGAGCAGCCCGACGTCGCAGAGGATGAGGGCGTCGGCCGCAGACCTGACCGCATCGTCGACCGCCGCCCGCCAGATGCCGACGCTGCCGGCGCGGGGAAACGTGTTGATGGCGACCAGGACCTTGCAGCCGCGGCCGTGGGCGTAGCCGATCGCCTCCCGAAGCTCGTCGCGGCTGAAGTTCAGGCCAGGGAAATTGCGGGCGTTCGTCTCGTCGCGGAAGCCGCAGTAGACGGCGTCGGCGCCGGCATCCACCGCGACGCGAAGCGCCGCCGGCGTTCCGGCCGGGCAGACGAGCTCGATGGTCTTGCCCATCATCGGGCGGCCTCCCGCGGCGCCGTCGCCTGGATGACGGTTCGCAGCAGCTCGATGCAGCGCCTGCCGGCCCGCTCCGGGCCGCCTGCCAGCGCGCCCAGCGGCGCCATGACCTCGGCGACGAGATCGAGCCCTTCGCCGTCCAGCGCGTTTCTGAGCGCGAGCACGGCCTCCACGTCGCCCTCGATGCGGATATCGCGCGAGAAGAACAGCGCGTCGCCGTCGAGGCGGCCTTCAGCGAGGTCGACGAGCGCGAAAACGGGTCCCGTGATCATCGCATCGCAAGCCGGCATCGGACCGTCCGGCCGCACATCGACCCCCGGCGCATCGCGCGAGGGCCGCAGCAGGAACACCACGGGTACGTCGGTCGGAGCGATGGCGATCGTCCTCTCCGCGTGCGGACCGAGCCGGTCGAACAGATCGGGATGCCGCTGCGCAGTCGAGATCATCAGGCGGCTCAGGGCCAGCTCGAGCGGCTTGGTCGGCAGCAGGCGCATGGCGCTCGTCAACAGAGCAGGCAGTTGCGGCGCGTTCGGCATTTGCGAGCCTCCAGCCGCCTTTTAGGCGAGACGGACCCGCGCCCGCTTGACCTTGGTCAAGGCGGCAGTCACCAGCGGCTCCCAGTCTCACGCCGAAGGGAGACACGCTTGTCGCTGCGCAGCCTGCCAACGTTTCCCGATCTTCGGGCTTTCGTGGCCCATCTCGAACGGTCGGGCCGGCTCGTTCGCCTCACCGAGCCCGTCTCGCTCGTTCACGAGATGACCGAGGTGCACCGGCGCGTGCTGCGGGCCGGCGGCCCCGCGCTGGTGTTCGAGCGGCCGGTCATGGCCGATGGACGCATCTCCTCCATTCCGGTCCTGGTCAACCTGTTCGGGACGGACGAGCGGGTCGCGATGGGGCTCGGCGTCAGCCTCAATGAGGTGGAGAAGCTGGGCGAGGCGCTGGCCTGGCTGCGGCATCCGGAGGCGCCGGACGGACTGCGCGACGCTTTCCGCCGCTGGCCGCTCCTGCGGGCCGCGCTGGCGACGCGGCCCGCGGCCGGCGCACGCTCCGCCGCCGCGCAGGAGGTGGTGCATCGAGGGAGCGAGGTCGATCTCACGTCGTTGCCGGTGCAGACGTGCTGGCCGGGCGAGCCGGCTCCGCTCGTCACATGGCCGCTCGTGGTGACGTCGCCGCCGGATGATTTCTCGCCAGCCCGGACAAACGTCGGCGTCTACCGGTTGCAGGTGCTCGGCCGCGACCGGCTCATCGTGCGCTGGCTGGCCAACCGCGGCGGCGCCCGGCATCACGCGCTGTGGCGGGCGCGCGGCCAGGCGATGCCCGTCGCCATCGCGATCGGCGCCGATCCCGCCCTGATGCTCGCCGCGGCGATGCCGATCCCCGAGACCATCTCCGAGCTGGCGTTCTCGGGGCTGCTCCGGGGGCGGAGCACGCGGCTCGCTCGCGGGGCGACCGTGCCGCTGCCGGTGCCCGCCGACGCGGAGATCGTCATCGAGGGCACGGTCGAGCCGGACGAGACCGCGCCCGAGGGGCCATACGGCGATCACACCGGGTACTACAATGCCGTCGAGCCGTTTCCGGTCGTGCGGGTGACGGCCGTCACGCACCGACGCGCGCCCATCTACGTGTCGACGCATACCGGGCGGCCGCCCGACGAGCCGTCGGTCATCGGTGAGGTGTTCACCCGCCTCACCGTGCCGCTGCTGCGCAAGCAGTTCCCCGAGATCGAGGATTTCCACCTGCCGCCGGAGGCCTGCTCCTACCGCATGGCGGTGGTGTCGATCCGCAAGCGGTATCCCGGGCAGGCGCGGCGCCTGATGCTCGGGCTGTGGTCCGCGCTGCCGCAGTTCACATTGACCAAGATGATCGTGGTCGTCGATCCCGACATCGACGTCCGGAGCTGGGCCGACGTGATCTGGGCCATCTCGACCCGGGCCGATCCGTCGCGGGATCTGGTGGCGATCGCCGACACGCCGATCGACTATCTCGACTTCGCCTCGCCGAAGCCCGGGCTCGGCGGCAAGCTCGGCATCGATGCGACCAACAAGACCGGCCCGGAGACCGAGCGCGAGTGGGGGCGCGTGCTCGCCATGAGCCCGGAGGTCGTCGAGCGGGTGGACGCCATCTGGCACAAGCTTGCCGGCGCACGCCGGCAGGACGCAGCCGAATGACGACGGAGCTTCCCATCGTGGTCGCCGTGACGGGCGCATCCGGCGCGGCGCTCGGGGTGCGGGTGGCGGAACGGCTCGCAAGCATCGAGACCGTCCGCGTGCACCTCGTGGTCACGGATCCCGCGCGCCGCACGCTTGCGCACGAGGCCGGGCCCGATGCCCTCGATCGCCTTCGCCGGCTGGCGCACGAAATGCACGACATCGCCGACGTCGGCGCCTCGATCGCCAGCGGCTCGTTCCCGACGCACGGCATGATCGTCGCGCCGTGCTCGATGCGCACGCTGTCGGCCATTGCCGCCGGCATCGCGGACAACCTCGTCGTCCGCGCCGCCGACGTTCACCTGAAAGAGCGCCGCCGGCTCGTGCTCATGGCGCGCGAGACGCCGCTGCACCTGGGGCATCTGCGCGCGATGGTCGCCGTGACAGAGATGGGCGCCATCGTGATGCCACCCGTGCCGTCCTTCTACAACCGCCCGGCGGACGTGGCCGCGATCGTCGATCACCTGGCTGCGAAGGCGATCGACCTGCTCGGCCTGCCCATCGGCCCTCTCGCTCCCGCCTGGCACGGGCTCCAATAACCCGAGCCAAAGACAATGACTTTGAGTGTGTTCGACTTGAGTCGAGGCGCTGGTGCAGAGGCGCCCCCACCCCCGACCCCTCCACGCAAGGGGGAGGGGAGAAGTGCTCGCTCACCATTTCAATCTCAACCGGAAAGACTCTAAGAGCCTGAATCGGAAGTTTGCACGATAGATCAAGGCCGAGGCTCAGTCA